>NZ_QHJY01000347.1 GCF_003185805.1 Caulobacter sp. D5 | reverse complement strand
GTCCTGGCCCCAGGCGCCGACCCAGCGGGCGAACAGCCACGGCGGCGTCAGGTCGGACGGATCGTCGGACGGCGCGCCGTCGCGCAGCAGGCCGCGCAGCACGGCGTTGACCAGGCCCTTGAACGGACGGCTGGCCTTGTTGGCGCCGGCCAGCTCGACGCTGGTCGCGACGGCGGCGAAGGCCGGCACCTCGAGATAGAAGGCCTGGGTCGCGCCCAGGCGCAGCAGGTTGCGCACGCGAGGCGGCGGCTCCTTGCTGAGCTTGGCGGCAAGGGCCCGATCGACGGGTCCCAGACGGCGCAGCGCGGCCATGGCCAGGGCGCGCGCAAAGGCGCGCTCCCGCGGCTCGAGCGCGCGGAAGGCGTTGGTCGTCGCGGCCTCGTCGAGGCCGCCGCGGCGCGAAAGGGCCGCGTCGAGTAGGGCGAGGGCCGCTTCCCGAGCGGGAAGGCCGTCGTTCAATTCCTGAGTCACCGCCCCGCCGTGCCCCGCAATGAGCGCGAGCGCAAGCCCCTAGAGCCTTTTAGCTTCAGGCGAGATCGCCTGAAGCGTTCAAAAAGGCTCTATCTTTCTGGAGTTGGAGCGCGTCAGGCGGCGAAACCGCCCACACTTTCGCCTGACGCGCTCCGGATGATCCATCGACGCTTGCGTGCTATGAAAGCGCATGTCCGACGATCTTTCTTCCCCGCTTTCCGAGGTTCAGGACCCGGAACTGGCCCGCCTGGGCGCTGCTCCCGGCAAGGACCTCAGCCCCGCCGCCCGCCGCGCCCTGGAAGAGGCCGCCGCCCGCCGCGAGGCCGAAGCGGCCGCGTCGCTTCCCGCGGAACAGGGCGGCCGAGACGGCCCCGAACCCACGCGCTTCGGCGACTGGGAGCGCAAGGGCGTAGCGGTGGATTTCTAGGCCATAGACCCTCCCCCTGATGGGGGAGGTGTCGGCGAAGCCGACGGAGGGGGATGTAGCCTGTGAGGCGGCATCCGCTTCCACGTCGGCGGGGACTTCCCCCTCCGGCCCTTCGGGCCACCTCCCCCTTCAGGGGGAGGGTCTTCGGGATCAGGCTTTGGGTTTGCGCGGAGCAGCAGGCTTCTTCGCAGCGGGCGCCTTGGCCGCCGGAGCGACCTTCTCAGCCGCCGCCGCCGCGACCACCGCCGGCTTGGCCAGCAGGTCGCGGATCTCGGTCAGCAGCTTTTCTTCCGGGGTCGGGGCCGGCGGGGCCTCGGGGGCCGGCTCGACGGCGTCGGCGCGGCGGATCTGGTTGACCAGCTTGACCAGCAGGAAGACCACGGCCGCGACGATGAAGAACTGGATCAGGGTGTTGATGAAGGCGCCGTACTGGATGGCGACCTTCTCGACCGCCTCGGTGGCCGGATCCTCGGGGCGCAGCACCCATTCCAGCTTCGAGAAGTCGAGCCCGCCGGTCAGCAGGCCGATCGGCGGCATGATCACCTGGTCGACCAGGCTCTTGACGATGCCGTTGAAGGCCGCGCCGATGATCACGCCGACGGCCAGGTCGATGACGTTGCCGCGGGCGATGAACTCGCGGAATTCCTTGACGATGCTCATGCGAAAAACCCTCTCGGCACATCCAACGCCGAGAGGCTGAAGCGGTTCGCCCGCAGGGGCAAGTGAGTCGGTTTCCCGACTATTCCGCGTTCAGGCGGGCGCGCAGTTCCTTGCCGCTCTTGAAGAACGGCACGTGCTTGGCGCGGACGTCGACGGTCTCGCCGGTGCGCGGGTTGCGGCCGGCCCGGGCCGGGCGCGAACGGACCGACAGGGCGCCGAAGCCGCGCAGTTCCACGCGGCCGCCGCCTTCCAGCGCGCCGATCATGCGTTCGAGGATCACGCCCACGACGCGTTCCACATCCTTCTGCGTCAGGTGCGGGTTTTCGTTCGCGAGCCTGGCGATGAGTTCAGACTTGATCATCGATGTCCCCTGCGCCGAGGGAGCGGCGCGCCGCGACCTTTGCCCAAGCGGCATGGAATCTTCAAGGAAAAGGTTGCAACCGGTTCCCAAAGACTTCGGGGGCGCCCGGAGTAACCGCAAAAGAAAAGCGGCGGCCAGATCGCTCCGGCCGCCGCCTGTCTTCAGCTCATGCCGTAAGGCTGGAGCTTAGTCCTTGGTGGCGCGCTCGCGCAGAGCCGCGCCCAGGATGTCGCCCAGCGAAGCGCCGGAGTCCGACGAGCCGAACTGCTCGATGGCTTCCTTCTCTTCGGCCATTTCCAGCGACTTGATCGACAGCGAGACGCGGCGCGCGGCCTTGTCCACGTTGGTGATCTGAGCGTCGACGCGGTCGCCCACGGCGAAGCGCTCGGGGCGCTGTTCCTGACGATCGCGCGACAGGTCCGACTTGCGGATGAAGGCGGTCATCGGGGCGTCGTCTTCACCGAAGCGGACTTCGATGCCGCCCGAGGTGACTTCCGTGACGGTGACGGTCACGGTCTGAGCCTTGCGGAAGGTGTCGCCCGACATCGGGTCGCCGGCCAGTTGCTTGATGCCGAGCGAGATGCGTTCCTTCTCGATGTCGACGTCGAGCACCTTGGCCTTGACCAGGTCGCCCTTCTTGTAGCGGGCCATGGCTTCTTCGCCAGCGACGCTCCAGTCGATGTCCGACAGGTGCACCATGCCGTCGATGTCGTTGTCGAGGCCGATGAACAGACCGAATTCGGTCGCGTTCTTGACTTCGCCTTCGACGGTCGAGCCGATCGGGTGAGCTTCGACGAAGGCTTCCCACGGGTTGGCCAGGGCTTGCTTCAGGCCCAGCGAGACGCGGCGCTTGGACGGATCGACGTCCAGGACCACGACGTCGACTTCCTGCGAGGTCGAGACGATCTTGCCGGGGTGGACGTTCTTCTTGGTCCACGACATTTCCGACACGTGCACCAGGCCTTCAACGCCGGCTTCCAGCTCCACGAAGGCGCCGTAGTCGGTGATGTTGGTGATGCGGCCGGTGAACTTGGCGCCGACCGGGTACTTGGCTTCGACGCCGTCCCACGGATCCGACTGCAGCTGCTTCATGCCGAGCGAGATGCGCTGGGTGTCCGGGTTGATCTTGACGATCTGGACCTTCACGGTGTCGCCCACGGCGAGCACCTGGCTCGGGTGGTTGACGCGCTTCCAGCTCATGTCGGTGACGTGCAGCAGGCCGTCGATGCCGCCCAGGTCGACGAACGCACCGTAGTCGGTGATGTTCTTGACGACGCCTTCGCGGATTTCACCCTCTTGCAGCTGCGACACCAGTTCGGTGCGCTGCTCGGCGCGGGCTTCTTCCAGGATGGCGCGACGCGAGACAACGATGTTGCCGCGCGGACGGTCCATCTTCAGGATGGCGAAGGGCTGTTCCTTGCCCATCAGCGGGCCGACGTCGCGGACCGGACGGATGTCGACTTGCGAGCCCGGCAGGAAGGCCGAGGCGCCGCCGAGGTCGACGGTGAAGCCGCCCTTAACGCGACCGACGATCGCGCCCATGACGGGTTCGTTCTTGGCGTAGACGCCTTCCAGGCGGGTCCAGGCTTCTTCGCGCTTGGCCTTTTCGCGGCTGATGACCGCTTCGCCCATGGCGTTCTCGAGGCGCTCGAGGAAGACTTCGACGGTGTCGCCGGTCTTGATGGTCGCCTTGCCGGCTTCGTCGACGCCGAATTCCTTCAGCTGGACGCGGCCTTCGGTCTTCAGACCGACGTCGATGATCGCGAAGTCCTTCTCGATCCCGACAACGACGCCCTTGACCACGGAGCCTTCGGCGAAGTCGCGGCCGCCCATGGAGTCGTTCAGGAGCGCTTCGAAATCGTCGCGCGTGGGGTTGAAGCTCATATCGTCAGCCATGCTGATCTTTGGTCTCTGGGTTGTGGGAAGCCCTGCGATGAGCGCCGCCAGATGACGGTTCTCGGGATTCCGGGTGAAGTGGATTTTTGATGCGATCCGGCGCTTCCAAAGCGGCGGCGAGGCGGGCGTTAGATTAGCCCTTGGAGTTTCCTCACCGGGCGCGCGCCGTCTCGACGATGCGGAGAGCCGCATCGAAGGCCTGGGATATAGTCATTTCCGACGTATCAAGCAAGGTGGCGTCCTTGGCCTGGGCCATGGGCGCGTCCTTGCGGCCGCCGTCGCGCTCGTCGCGCTTGTGGATGTCGGCCAGGATCTCGTCGAACGAGACGCTTTCGCCCTGGCCGGCCAGCTGTTTCCAGCGACGATCGGCGCGGACCTCGGGGCTGGCCGTGACATAGAGCTTGGCCGGCGCCTCGGGGGCGATGACGGTGCCGATGTCGCGGCCGTCGAGCACGGCGCCGCCGTCCTGGCTGGCGAAGGTCCGCTGCAGGTCGAACAGGGCCGAGCGCACGCCCGGATGCACGGCCACGCGGCTGGCGGCCTCGCCGGCGGCGCGGGTGCGCACCTGCGGCC
>NZ_QHJY01000346.1 GCF_003185805.1 Caulobacter sp. D5 | reverse complement strand
CGCGCGAGGGCGCGCAGGCGCCGCGCCTGGCCGCCGACGCCCAGTCGGTGGAGGTGGCCACGGCGCTCGCCGGCCAGGGCCTGGCTCTGGGCTCGCCGATCTTCTTCGCCCCCGACATCGCCGCCGGACGCCTGGTGCAGCCGTTCGACATCGCCCCCCGCTACGGCGGCGGCTACTGGCTGGCCTATCCCGAGGAGCGCCGGCGCGTGCGCAAGATCGCCGCCTTCCGCGACTGGCTGCTGGACGCCGTCGCCGCCGACCCGGCCGTCGCCCGCTACAGGGACATCGTCTGACCGGATCAGGCGGCCCGGTGGAAGTGCTGGCGCAGGTTCGCCGGAATGGCGTCGTAGGTGGTCGGCTGGACTATGCTCAAGACCCGCCGGGCCTCGTCCAGCGGCATGGCGAACAGGGCCGGATAGTCGACCTCGGGCAGCCAGGCGGCCTTGCGCCCCGCTCGCCAGGCCTCGCGCACGGCGCGGCCGTAGGGCTGGCCGTCCTTCAGGCGGCGAAACTCGCGGGTTCCGGCCAGGGCGATCAAGGCGAAGCCCAGGCTGCGGGTCTGGGCGTAGGAGAAGGCCACGACGCAGACCTCTCCAAGCGCATCGGTGCCGTAGCCCGTCAGGACATGCCAGACGTCGTGCACGTCGCGCAGGCGGCGGGCGTACCAGAGCAGCGGGTGGGCCGCGTCCATGTCGGCGTCGGCGACCTTGCGGCTCTCGTCGGCCAGGCCCTCGGCGGTCAGGCCCCGCGGGGCGATGAAGTCGCGATAGGCCGCGCCCACCGTGCCCGGCTCGAACCTCGCCAGCCAGGCCGCGTCCGACAGCCGGTCGGCGAATTCCTCGCGGCGATAGGCGATCGCTCCGCCCTGCGGCGTCTTCAGCAGGCGGGCGTAGCCGCGGGGGATCGCGCGGCCGGAAAGCGCCCGCATGATCTCGAACACCTGGGCGGTGTCCTCCTTGTTGGCGATCAACCGGCGGACGGCGCGAAACGCCCGCAAAGGCTGCAAGCGGAAGCTCGCATCGCGGGCGCCGAGCGGCGGACGCCCCGAACCGGCGTCAAGGGCTTGCGCGGCTGCGTTCATCAGGCATGCTCCCGGCGTGACGTGAGTAAAGATGACACGACGTCATTTTTATTCAAGGGCCGAACAGGCGATCACGGGGGACCCCAGCCGATGGGTAGTCTGAAAAAACGATCGGTGAACCTCGCGGGCCACGCCACCTCGCTGGCGCTGGAGCCCGAGTTCTGGGCCGCGCTGGAGCGCATCGCCAAGCAGGACGCCGTCAGCATCGCGGCCCTGATCCAGCGCATCGACGTCGGCCGCGCCGATCGGCCGCTGGCCTCGGCGTGTCGGGTGTACGCGCTGGAACGGGCTGGGGGTTAGACCCCTACCCCGGCCGCGGAACCGGCGCCGGCAGGGGCTCGGGATTGGGCGTCGGCAGGGTCGGCGGCGCCAGGTTCGGCAGCCGCAGCTCAGCCAGGTCCGGCCGCACGGCCAGCAGGCCCGAGTTCCAGATCGCGTAGATCAGCAGCGCGACGAACAGCAGGACGGCCAGCATGGCCGCTCCACTCCACGCGCCTTCGTGATGATTTTCATGATGGCGAGCCATGCCCGCCTCCTCTGCTTAACCCGATACCACTAGCCGGGGGCCTTGGGCGCTTCGGGGACCTTCGGCGCGTCCGGCAGCTTGGGCGCGGAGGCCGAGATGTCGACGTCCACCGTCTTCTTCTGCGTGAAGCCGCCGGAGAACATCATGAAGGCCAGCACCGCGACGATCACCACCAGGGCGCCGACGATGAAGGCCAGACCCGCATTGCCGCCCGATTTGGTTTCTTCCGCCATTCTTCCTGCTCCTGCTTCGTCCCTGCGGATCAACGGGAGCGTCGCGGCCGGAGTTCCCTGAGCGGGCGCCACGGGGCTTAAGCCGGAGGAAGTTTGTGCTACATATGTTCCCATGTCTTCCGGCTTCGACTCGACCGACCCTCTCGGCGACCTCCCCGCTCCGCGCATCTCCGACCTGGCCCGGCCGCAGGCTCCCAGCGGCGGCGGACCTGCGCCCGACTACCTGAACGGCCTCAACACCGAGCAGCACGAAGCCGTCGTCACCACCGAGGGCCCGGTCCTGGTGCTGGCCGGCGCCGGCACTGGCAAGACCCGGGTGCTGACCACGCGCCTGGCCCACATTCTCGCCACCGGCCGCGCCCGGCCGTGGGAGATCCTGGCCGTCACCTTCACCAACAAGGCCGCGCGCGAGATGCGCGAACGGATCACCCACATCATCGGCCCTGAGGCCGAGGGCCTGCGCTGGCTGGGCACCTTCCACTCGGTGGCCGCCCAGATCCTGCGCCGCCACGCCGAGCTCGTCGGCCTGAAGTCGAACTACACGATCATCGACACCGACGATAACGAACGGCTGCTCAAGCAGCTGATCGAGGCCGAGAACATCGACGCCAAGCGGTGGACGCCGCGCATCCTGTCGGGCCTGATCGACGCCTGGAAGAACCGCGGCTGGACGCCCGACCGCGTGCCGCCCAGCGAGGCCGGCGAGTTCGCCAACGGCAAGGGCATCAGCCTCTATCGCCAGTACCAGGAGCGGCTGCGCATCCTGAACGCCTGCGACTTCGGCGACCTGCTGCTGCACAACATCACGATCTTCACCGGCAATCCCGACGTGCTGGCCGACTTCCAGCGTCGCTTCCAGTACGTGATGGTCGACGAGTACCAGGACACCAACGTCGCCCAGTACCTGTGGCTGCGCCTGCTGGCCCAGGGCCGCCAGAACGTCTGCTGCGTGGGCGACGACGACCAGTCGATCTATGGCTGGCGCGGGGCCGAGGTGGACAACATCCTGCGCTTCGAGCGCGACTTCCCCGGCGCCAAGGTGGTGCGGCTGGAGCGCAATTACCGCTCGACCGAGCACATCCTGGCCGCCGCCTCGACCCTGATCACCGCCAACAAGGGCCGCCTGGGCAAGACCCTGTGGACCGAGGCGACCGGCGGCGAGAAGGTCAAGGTTTCGGGCGTCTGGGACGGCGAGGCCGAGAGCCGGATGGTCGCCGACGAGATCGAAAAGGCCAAGAAGGCCGGCCGCCGCTACAACCAGATGGCCATTCTGGTGCGCGCCTCCTTCCAGATGCGCGCCTTCGAAGAACGCTTCGTGATGCTGCAGATCCCCTACAAGGTGGTCGGCGGTCCACGGTTCTTCGAGCGGGCGGAAATCCGCGACGCCCACGCCTATCTGCGCCTGATCCAGTCGCCCGACGACGATCTGGCCTTCGAGCGCATCGTCAATACGCCCAAGCGCGGCATCGGCGACACCTCGGTGCAGAAGCTGCTGCAGATCGCGCGCGGCGAAGGGATATCCACGGTCGAAGCGGCCCGGGTGATCATCGGCAGCGACGACCTGCCGGCCCGCACCCGCACGGCGCTCAGCAACTTCATCCGCGACCTCGACCGCTGGCGGGCGCAGATCGGCAACATGCACCACCAGCGGGTGCTGGAGATGGTGCTGGAGGAAAGCGGCTACACCGACGCCCTGCGCCTCGACAAAGGCCCGCAGAGCCAGACGCGGCTCGAAAACCTCAAGGAACTGGTCCAGTCGATGGGCCAGTTCGACAGCCTGGAGGCCTATCTGGAGCACGTGTCGCTGGTCATGGACCTCGACCGCGAGGCCACTGGCGACGCCGTCTGGATCATGACCCTGCACTCGGCCAAGGGCCTGGAGTTCCCGCTGGTGTTCCTGCCCGGCTGGGAGGAAGGCGTCTTCCCCAGCCAGCGCAGCATGGACGACAAGGGCGAGAAGGGCCTCGAGGAAGAACGGCGGCTGGCCTATGTGGGCATCACCCGCGCCCGCGAGGAGGCCCGCATCAGCTTCGTGGCCAACCGGCAGGTCTATGGCCGCTGGACCAGCCAGCTGCCCTCCCGCTTCGTCGACGAACTGCCGCTGGAGCACGTCGATGCGGGCTCGGAGACCGGCTATTACGGCGGCGGTCCGGGCATGCAGCAGACGGCCTCGTCGCGCTGGGACGATCCGGGCACGAGCGCCTTCCAGAGCGGCAGCTACGACAGCCCCGGCTGGAAGCGTGCGCAGGATCGAGTGCAGGCGCGCGGCTTCGCCGATCGGGGCGGAAGCAGCGGCGGCGGCAACGCGGCCTGGCGCGGCGGCGGCTCGGCCGCGCGATCCAAGCCGATCGAGGGCGAAGGCCGGCTGGTGGCCGTCTCGGCCCCGACCAACAGCGCCTACAGCCGCGGCGACCGGGTGTTCCACGTCAAGTTCGGCTACGGCCAGGTCGCCTCGATCGAGGGCAACAAGCTGACCGTCAACTTCGACAAGGCCGGCGAGAAGAAGGTCATCGACAGCTTCGTCGAGAAGGCCTGATGGCGGCGGGGGCAAAGCGGGGCGTCAATCCCGACAGCCCCCTCGCCCGGCTGATCGCCGGACCGATGCGTCCCGGCCGCCTCACCTGGATCGGCCTGAGGCCCGCCCGCCGCGCAGCCCTGGTCGCTGTCGATCGCGCGGAGGTCACGCTCGAAGCCGGCCTCGTGGGCGACCGTTACGCCGGTCGCCCCGGCGGTCCGCGCCAGGTGACCCTGATCCAGGCCGAAGACCTGGCCGCCATCGCCGCCTTCCTCGGCCGCGCCGAACCCGCCTCCCCGTTCGACCTGCGCCGCAACCTGGTGGTCGAGGGGATCAACCTGCTGGGCCTGGCCGACAAGCGGTTTCGGGTCGGCGGCGTGCTGCTGGAAGCCACCGGCGGCTGCCACCCGTGCAGCCGCATGAACGAGATCCTCGGCGAAGGCGGCTACAACGCCGTGCGCGGCCGCGGCGGCCTCACCGCCCGGGTCATCG
>NZ_QHJY01000345.1 GCF_003185805.1 Caulobacter sp. D5 | reverse complement strand
CCTGCCCTGGCGGCTGAAGTCGGATCTTCAGATGTTCAAGGCCGCCACCCTGGGCAAGCCGGTGATCATGGGCCGCAAGACCTGGGACAGCCTGCCCCGCAAGCCCCTGCCCGGCCGGCTGAACATCGTGCTGACCCGCGACCACAAGTTCGAGGCCGAAGGCGCCGTGGTCTGCGACACCTGGATGGAGGCCGTCCAGATCGGCAAGGAGCAGGCCGCCGAGGACGGCGTCGAGGAGGTCTGCGTGATCGGCGGCGCGGCCCTGTTCGAACTGGCCTTGCCCCGCGCCAAGCGGATCTACGTCACCGAGGTGCAGGCCGAGGTGGAAGGCGACGTCCATTTCCCCGCCTTCGACGAGAACGCCTGGACCGAGGTGCGGCGCGAGGAGCGCCCGGCCGGCGAGGGCGACGACTTCCCGTTCGTCTTCCGCGTGCTGGAACGCAAATGAGCGGCCCGCTGATCGCGGCGATCCTGCTGGCCCAGGCGGCGACGCCCGCGCCGCCCTTGGCCGCGGACGCCCGTCAGGCCGCGCGCGACAAGGCCGCCGAGATCGCCGTGGTTCAGGTCCAGCACGTGGGCGTACCGCGCGGCGTGCGCGGCCGCTGCTACGTCGTCGCCAAGGTCTATCGGGCCGAGCCGGGGGTGAAGCTGGCCGTCGGCCGCACCCTGCGCCTCTACGTGCCCTGCGCCGCGCCCGGCGCCAGCGGTTCGGACGTCGAGCACGGCGTAGACCAGGCCGCCCTGAAGCGCTCCAGCTACGGCCGGGCCTTCTTCGACGCGCGGCTGAAGCTGATCGCCTACGACCTCTTCGACCTGAACTGAGAGCCCCCATGAGCACCTGGACCGACCGGCGGCTGATCGACCTTCTGGGCGTGGCGGCGCCGGTGCTCCAGGCGCCGATGGCCGGAGCCAGCACGCCGGCCATGGCGATCGGCGCGGCGCGCGGCGGCGGCCTGGGGTCCCTGCCCTGCGCTCAATACACGCCAGACCAGGCCCGCGAGGCGATCGCCCAGTTCCGCGCCGCCGTCGATGCGCCCCTGAACCTCAACTTCTTCGCGCACATGCCGCCGGCGCCCGATCCGGCGCGGATGATGGCCTGGCGCGCGCGTCTTGCGCCCTACTATGTCGAGGCGGGCCTGGATCCGGCCCCTCCCCCGCCCGCCGGCGGCCGCGCGCCCTTCGACGAGGCCTTTTGCGCCCTGGTCGAAGAGCTTCGCCCCGAGGTGGTCAGCTTCCATTTCGGCCTGCCCGAGGCGGGCCTGCTCGACCGGGTGAAGGCGACGGGGGCCAAGGTGCTGTCCTCGGCCACCACGGTCGCCGAGGCCGTCTGGCTGGAGGTCAACGGCGCCGACGTGGTGATCGCCATGGGGGCCGAGGCCGGCGGCCACCGCGCCGTCTTCCTGCCGGGCTTTGGCGAGGCGATCGACAGCCGCCTGGACAGCGCCGCCCAGCCCGGCCTCTTTTCCCTGCTGCCGCAGGTGGTCTCGGCCGTCTCCGTGCCGGTGATCGCGGCCGGCGGCATCGCCGAGGCGCGCGGCGTGGCCGCCGCCCGGGCCCT
>NZ_QHJY01000344.1 GCF_003185805.1 Caulobacter sp. D5 | reverse complement strand
TGTCGCCTGAGCAGGCCGACAAGGTCCGCGCCTTCCTGGCCGTCGGCGACGCGCCGGACGCCGCGCTCGACGCCATCCAGGCCCTGGCCGGTCCCAACCGCGCGCCGCTCGACGCGGCCATCGAGGGCTGGCGCAAGCGCCTGGCCGGCATGGTCGCCGGCGGCGTTCCGATCGAGCGCATCCGCCTGAACGCCGCCTTCGGGCGGGCCTTCGGCTATTACGACGGCTACCTGTTCGAGGTGCGCAGCGCCGCCCTCGGCGAGGAACGCCCGGTCGCCGCCGGCGGCCGTTACGACGGTCTGCCCGCCCGCCTGGGCGCCGAGACCAAGACCGGGGCTGTCGGCTGCATGGTGCGCCCGGCCCGCGCCTATGCCGGAGGCGGCGAATGACCGCGGACACCCCGATGATCTTCGCCATCCCCTCCAAGGGCCGCCTGAAGGAACAGGTCGAGGCCTGGTTGGCCGAGTGCGGCTTCCGCGTCGAGATGACCGGCGGCGCGCGCGGCTATTCGGCCGAACTGTCGGGCCTGCCCGGCGTCTCGGTGCGCTTGCTGTCAGCGGGCGACATCGCCGCCGGCCTCGACAGCGGCGACCTGCACTTAGGGGTCACCGGCGAGGATCTGCTGCGCGAGCGCGGCGACGACATGGACAGCCGGGTGATGCTGCTGCGCGCCCTGGGCTTTGGCCGCGCCGACCTGGTGGTGACCGCGCCCAAGAGCTGGCTCGACGTCGACACCATGGCCGACATCGACGAGGTCGGGCACCTGCACCTGGCCAAGACCGGCCGTCGCCTGCGGGTGGCCACCAAGTACGTCACCCAGACCCGGGCCTTCTTCGCCCGCCACGGCGTCGCCGACTACCGCATCGTCGAGAGCAGCGGCGCGACCGAGGGCGCGCCGGCGGCCGGCGCGGCCGAACTGGTGGTCGACATCACCACCACCGGCGCCACCCTGGCCGCCAACGGCCTGAAGGTGCTGTCCGACGGCGTCATCCTCAAGAGCCAGGCCCAGCTGACCGCCTCGCTGGTCACGCCGTGGACGGAAGGCCAGCTCGACAGCCTGGCCCGCCTGCTGTCGGTGGTCGAGGCCAAGGGGCGGGCGCGCACGCTCGCCACCCTGGTCTGGCCCGCCGGACAGGACGTCGCCGGACAGGCGGCCGTCGCGCCGTTCGTCGAGGCCGGCGGTTCGCGCCGGGCCAACGGCGCCCTGCTGGCCACGGGCGACCTCTTCGCCGCCGCCGCCGCGCTCGCTCAGGCGGGCGTCGAGCCGGTAACCGTGTCGCGTCCCGACTACGTGTTCGAATCCCGCTCGGCGGTGCTGGAGGCGCTCAAGGGTCGTCTGGCGGTTGATATTTGACTAGTATGTCAAAAATTACCGAACCAAACGGTGATTAGTTTGACTTCGGCGTCCAAACTACGGGTCTGATGTCAAAAAAACGTCGAAACCCTTGTGGAATCTAGATCGTTGCCGTTGACACGATCTCGGTTTTGCCGTTTTCTGACTGGGCAAGAGAGAAACGGGTCCACAGAGAACCCCCTCTCTTCGGCGTTTCGGGGAGGAAACGCCCGCCTAGATCGAATGATCGAGAAATAGCCAGGCCCGCCGCGATTATCCCCCGCGGCGGGCCTTGGTGTATCTGGGCCCTGGTTTCTATTTTCGACAAAAGAGTCAAAAATAACGAACAAGCGTTTTAGCTTGAGCGTTAATGTTTTCCCTCTCCCCTTGCGGGAGAGGGTGGCCCCGCGGAGCGGGGTCGGGTGAAGGGTCTCTCAGACATCAAACGCCGCGACAGCCGATCAGCCGTCGCGGCGTTTTTCGCGGGTGCGACCCCTCATCCGTCGGCCTTCGGCCGCCGCCTTCTCCCGCAAGGGGAGAAGGATCAGGCGCGGACCAGCCGCCCGTCCTTCAGCCCCAGCGTGGCCGTCTCGCCGCCGCGCAGCGACAGCTCCACGCTCTCCCCGCCCAGCTTCACCACGTGCCGCCCGGCCTTGGCCGCCGTGACCCGCGCGCGCTCCAGCCGCCCGTCGCGCCAGCGCACGTCGACGCCGACCGCCCCGCGCGCCTTCAGCCCCGTCATGTGACCCGTCGGCCAGGCCGAGGGCAGGGCGGGCAGCAGGTGGATGGCGCCGTTGCGGCTTTGCAGGACCATCTCGGTCATGCCCGAGGTCCCGCCGAAATTGCCGTCGATCTGGAACGGCGGATGGGCGTCGAACATGTTGGGATAGGTGCGCTCGGGGCCGAGCAGCAGCTTCAGGATCCCGTGGGCGTGGTCGCCCTGGCCCAGCCGCGCCCACAGGTTCAGCCGCCAGGCGATGGCCCAGCCGGTCGAGAGGTCGCCGCGTGTCTCCAGGGTCTTCTTGCAGGCGGCCGCCAGGTCGGGCGTGGTGTCGAGGCTGATCTGGTCCGACGGGAACAGGCCATAGAGATGCGAGACGTGGCGGTGGTGGATGTCCTTGGCGTCGGCGTCCCAGTCCTCCTGCCACTCCTGCAGCTGGCCGTCCTTGCCGATCCTGTAGGGCGCCAGGCGGCCGCGGGCGGCGGCGAACTCGGCGGCCTGGGCGGCGTCGACGCCCAGGATCTTCGCCGCGTCGATGCAGGCGTTGAACAGGTCGCGGACGATGGCCTGGTCCATGGTCGGCCCGGCCACGATCGACGAGCCGTGGCCGTGGTCGTTCTCCGGCGAGATCGAGGGGCTGGTCACCAGTTTCCCGCTCTTGGGATCGACCACCAGGGCGTCGACGAAGAACAGGGCCGCGCCCTTCATCGTCGGATAGACCTTGGCGAGATAGGCCTTGTCGCGGCCGTAGTCGTAGTGGTCCCACAGATGCTTGCACAGCCAGGCGCCGCCGGTGGGCCAGACGCCGAACTTGGCGCCGTCGATCGGGGCGGTCGCCCTCCAGAGATCGGTGTTGTGGTGGGCCACCCAACCGCGCGCGCCGTACATGCCCTTGGCCGTGCGGGCGCCGGTGATCGCCATCTCCTGCACCATCGCCACGAGGGGCGCGACGCATTCCGAGAGACCCGTCGGCTCGGCCGGCCAGTAGTTCATCTCGGTGTTGATGTTGATCGTATATTTGCCGCCCCAGGGCGGGCTCATCTTGTCGTTCCAGATGCCTTGCAGGTTGGCCGGCTGGCCGCCGGGGCGCGAGCAGGCGATCAGCAGGTAGCGGCCGTACTGGCAATAGAGCGCCGCCAAGGCCGGATCGTCCGTGGTCGGCGAGGCCTTGATGCGCTCGTCGGTCGGTCGGACGGCGGCCGCCGTGGTCCCGAAGTCGACCGAGACAGCGCGGAACAGCCGGCGGTGGTCGGCGCGGTGGTCGGCCAGCAGCGCCGTCCACGGCTTGCGGGCCGCCTTGGCCAGCACCGCCTTGTTGGTCGCGACCGGATCGCCCGAGACGTCGTCGAAGCGGCGATAGCTGGTGGCGGCGGCGACCAGCAGCAGCACCTCGTCGGCGCCGCGCACCGACACGGCCTTGTCGCCGGCCGACACCTTGCCGCCCCGCGTGATCACCTTGACCCGGCAGTCGACCTTCAGCGCGCCCTGGATGCCGAAGTGCGCGCCGTTGCGGCCGCTGAGAATCAGGGTGTCGCCGCCCTCGACCGTGACGGTGGGCTTCAACGGGCTGTCGAAGGCCAGGTCCAGACCGATCGCGCCGCGCCTGTCGGCGGTCAGGCGGATGGCGATCACCCGGTCGGGCGCGCTGGCGATCACCTCGCGGCCATAGGCGACGCCGTCGTGGGCGAAGCGGGTGCGGGCGGTGGCGGCGTCCAGATCCAGGTCGCGCAGATAGGCGTCGGCGGTCTCGGGCAGGCCGGGGAAGGTCAGCACCAGCTCGCCCAGGGTGTTGTAGGGCTGCTGCCGCAGGGGCGTGGCCATGAACTTGGCGTTGGCGAGATCCGTGGCCGCCGCGTAGTCGCCGGCCTCGATCAGGCGGCGGATCTGCGGCAGGGCGCCGGCGGCCTCGGGATTGACCGGGTCATAGGGACCGCCGCCCCACAGGGTGTTCTCGTTGAGCTGGATCCGCTCCTTGGCCACCCCGCCGAACACCATGCCGCCCAGGCGCCCGGAGCCGACCGGCAGGGCCTCGACCCATTCCTTGGCCGGCTGGCGGTACCACAGTTTCAGATCGCCGGCCGGCGCGGGAGGCAGGGGCGCGGCCAGGGCTTCCGTAGCCAGGATCGCGGTCGCGGAACCGCCCAGCAGGGCGTGGCGTCGGTTGAGCTGCATCAGGGCGTGGTCCCTTCCCAAGGCGCGCGCCTTATGTCCGGCGCTTCGCGGGCATCAACTCATGTGAGCGCTAACATTGCAAGATGACACCGGGGGACATTTTGCTGATCGCGCTGTCAGGGGTTAGATGGCTGGAGATACGGGAAGAGACGCAAGGAGGCTGAGTGACCGGACGTAGAAAGCTCCGCGCAAGACAAGCGGTCGATCAGCTGTGGCTTCTGGGCTGGGGCGTCGCGGTTCTGGCGGTGATCTCGGCCGTGATCGAATGGCGGACCTCCGGGCCGTCCCACATCTACATGGCTCCCGCGTTCGGCCTCGCCGCGCTGATCTTCCTTGCGTTGTCGCGAGTCCTGGACTGGCTCGTGAAGCGCCTGCTGGAGCGGACCGAAGGCGTCTGGGACGATCTCTACGCGCTCAAAGCCCCAGCCCCTCCACCGTCTTGGCCTTCAGCCGATCAATCGCCTTGGGAGAAATAGCCACCGCCTTGCGGGCGTCGAGGTCGAAGGTGATGGCGCTGACGGTCGAGGTGGCCCAGGCCTCGCCGGTGGCGGGATCGAGCAGCCAGTGGGCGCAGCGCAGGACGCGGTCGTCGGCGCCCATCAGGCCCGAGCGCACCTCCAGCCGGTCGCCCAGGCGCGGCCAGGCCCGATAGACGATCCGGTATTCCAGCACCGCTCCGCCGACCCGGCCGGGCGCGGCCTCGGCCGCCTCGGCGACAATGTCGCGCAGGGGGGCGATGAAGGCGCCGATGCCGTCGGAGACCCGGCCGATGAACTGCTCGGCCCGCATCCGTCCGAAGGCGTCGATCTCGCCGGTCGTCAGGGCGCCGAGGCTGATGCGGGTCAGGCCAAGGTCGTCGGCGCGGGCCAGGCTGGCCTGCGAGACGGCCGGCGACAGGTCGACGCTGCGGGCCCGGGCGCGCTCGGGAACCTCGACCGCCAGGGCCTTGGCCCGTTCACGGACGATCGACGGCCAGGGGAAGGCCTCGCCCTCGCGCGGGGTGACGTGGGCCACCGTGGTCTGGAAGGTGGCGGCCAACTCGCCGGTGGCCGAATGGACCAGCAGCTGGAGCAGCTTGGCCTCGGTCTCGCCGATCTCGATCACCCCGCCCAGCATGTGCAGCGGCGCGCCGGCGTGGGCTTCCTTCAGGAACCGGATGTGGTGCTCGCGGACCACCAGGGTGGCGTTGGCGTGCGGGGCGAAGGCGTGCGGCAGGCCCATCTCGGCCGCCAGCCCCACGAGGCCCTCCATCGCCCGGACGACGTAGAAGCGCACGTTCATGTGCCCCATCTCGTCGCAGTCCCAGGTGTTGACGCCGCCGCGCCAGATCTCGACGCCGGACAGATCCTCAGCCGTGGCCATGGCGCGGCTTCCCCAAAACAAGAGTGGCGCGCCAGATCTCGACGCCGGGCAGATCTGGGGCGGTGGTCATGCGGATTCCCTCAATTCGAGGTCAGCCTAGACGGCTTTTCCGCGCCGCCGCAATCGTGGAGGCGGAAGCCTATTCCCGGCAGTCCGCGCACTTGCCGTGCGCCTCGATCGTCACGCCGGTCAGGGCGTAGCCGGCCGCCGAGCCCGCCGCGATGATGTCGGCCGTGGCCGCCGGCTCGAACTCGCGGGTCGCGCCGCAGCAGTCGCAGATCAGGAAGGCGGCCGCATGCCCGTCGGCCTCGCGCCGGCAGGCGACGTAGGAGTTGAGGCTTTCGATGCGGTGGGCGAAGCCCTGCTTTTCCAGGAATTCCAGCGCCCGGTAGACGGTCGGCGGCTTGGCCGGCGGGCCGTCGACGGCGAAGCTGGAGATCAGGTCGTAGGCCTTCACCGGCTGTCCGGCTTCCAGCAGCAGTTCCAGCACCCGGCGGCGGGGCGCGGTCAGGCGCTGGTCGGACGCCTGGCAGCGCGCTTCGGCGGCGGCCAGCTCGGAGGCCAGCGCGTCGCCGGCGACGCCGTGGTGGTGATGGTCGTGGTCGCACGCGTTATGGGCCATGCCCTATCAGGTAAAGGCCGCACGGGGCGCGTGCAAGGGCGGCGGCTTGGCGCAGGAAAAAGGCCCCCGGAGCGGTTGCTCCGAGGGCCTCGTTCATCACGTCAAACCAGACGGCTTACTTGCCGAACAGCTTGTTCCAGCGCGGCTTCTCGCGGCCCTTCCAGGCTTCGCGGTGGTAGGCGTCGCTGGCGATCAGCGGCACCACGGTGGTGGCTTCGGCGAAGACCATCTGTTCGTAGGTGGTCGAGACCTTGCCCCACGAAGCGGCTTCCTTGAGGGTCGAGGACGAGCAGGCGCCGTCGCGCACGTCGGCCACCGTGATCTGGATGGCGTACTTGTGCATGTCGGCCTCGACGCCGAGGATCTCGGCGCAGACGACGGTGTCCTGGGCGAAGTTCTTCGGCACGCCGCCGCCGACCATGAACAGGCCCGTGGTGCCGGCCGCGATCTTGACGTCGGTCAGTTCACGGAAGTCGGCCACGGCGTCGATCATCAGGTAGGGCGCCTTCTCGGCGATCTTTTCCTTCTGGTGCTTGACCAGGCCAAAGCCCGCCGAGCTGTCGACGAAGGCCGGGCAGAAGATCGGCACGCCTTCTTCGTAGGCGGTCTGGATCAGGCTGCCTTCCTTCTTGGCGTTGCCTTCCGACAGCCACTTGCCCATCTCCCAGATGAACTCGCGCGAGGAATAGCCGCGCGGCTCCAGGCGATTGCAGATCTCGAGGATCGTGTGGTCGCAGGCCTGCAGTTCTTCTTCGTCGATATAGGTGTCGTAGATGCGGTCGATGTAGTTGTCGCGCAGCACGTTGTCGTCGACCGGGCCGGCGGCCTGATAGTGCTTGAAGCCCAGGGCTTCGAAGAAGTCCATGTCGACGATCGAGGCGCCGGTGGCGACCACGGCGTCGATCATGCCGTTCTTCACCATGTCGCGGTAGACGTGCATGCAGCCGCCGGCCGAGGTCGAACCGGCCAGGATCAGCCAGGTCGAGCAGCCCTTGTCGGCCAGGGCCATGTTGAAGATGTCGGCCGCGCGGGCGGTGTCGCGCGAGCTGAACGACATCTTGCGCATGGCGTCGATGATCGGGCGGGCGTCGTACGACGTGATGTCGACGTGCTCGACAACGTTCTGGAGCAGCTCGGCCTTCTGGTTGTTCGGAACGGGAGCGTTCATCGCTTCGGTTTCCCTGACTTTGGACGCCCGTCGTTGATAGGAACCCTTCGCCGGGACGGAGCGACCGACGGGGGAAACAGGTTTTGCGCCGCGCTGGCCCCCTCAGTCGCTCCGCGACAGCTCCCCCAGAGGGGGAGCATCTTGGTGCTCCAAATCCTCCCCCTCTGGGGGAGGTGGCCCAGAGGGCCGGAGGGGGGCAGCACGGCGTTTGAGAGAACTAAACGCCTAAGACGTCAAATCAGCGACGGCGCTTGCGCTTGCCGGCCGCGCCCTTCGGACGCGAGAAGCGAACGACCTTGCGTTCCTCGGTCTCGGTGCGGACCATCGGGATCGAGCGCTTGGCCAGGCCGTACATCGAAGCCATCGGGGCGTCCTGCACTTCCACGGTGTCGGTTTCGCCGAAGCCGTTGAAGCGGGTCGACATCGCCACGCCATAGGCGCCCAGCATGCCGATCTCGATGTAGTCGCCTTCGTCCACGCTTTCCGGCAGCCAGAACGGGCCGGGCATGTGGTCGACGCTGTCGCAGGTCGGGCCGTAGAAGCGGAAGGGCTTGAGGCCTTCTTCCACCACTTCGCCGTTCTTGCGGTACAGCTTCACCGGGAAGGGCCACTTCATGTGCGCCGCGTCGAACAGCGAACCGTACGACCCGTCGTTCAGATAGAGCGCGTCGCCCTTCTTCAGCTCGACCTTGACCAGCAGCGACGAGGCCTCGGCGCACAGGGCGCGGCCCGGCTCGCACCACAGCTGCGTGGTCTCGTGAACCATCATCTCGGCGAAGCCGCGGTCGATGGCGGCCAGGTATTCCGACAGATCCGGCGGGACCATGCCCGGATAGATCGACGGGAAACCGCCGCCCACGTCGACGACGTCGGCCAGCACGCCGGCGCGCACCAAGGCGCGGCTGGCCTGGGCCATGGCGGCTTGATAGGCCGTAGGCCGCATGCACTGGCTGCCGACGTGGAAGCTGACGCCCATCAGGTCCTGGGTGGACCGGCGGGCGGCCAGCAGCAGGGGCGGGGCGTTGTGCAGATCGACGCCGAACTTGCCCGACAGCGAATAGGCCGCGCCTTCGGCCTGCACGCCCATGCGGACGATCAGGTTCAGGTCTTTGGCCTGGCCGGTCGAGTCGATGATCTTGGCCAGCTCCTCGTGCGTATCGAACGAGAAGGTGCGCACCCCGTGGTCGAAATAGGCGGCCGAGATGGCGCGCCGGCTCTTGACCGGGTGCATGAAGGCCATGCGCGAGCCGGGGGCGTGTTCGGCCACCAGCTCGATCTCGGCCACGGAAGCGACGTCGAACGATCGCACGCCGGCCGTAACCAGCTCGCGGATCACCCACGGGGAAGGGTTCGCCTTCACCGCGTAGAAAACATCGCCTTTGAATTCAGACTGGAACCAGCGCGCCGCTACCGACACCGCGTCCGGTCGCACGAGTGCGACAGGACGTTCCGGTGACCGCTCGCGGACCAGGTCCAGGGGCGTGTGGTACGTGGACAATGCACGTAACCCCCTGTTGGAAGTTAAACCCAGGCCGGCGTTAGCAGCGCTTTAGAGGACTTCGGGTCCGCCGGAGCCGAGCGAGATAGGGGCAATGGACAGGGATGTAAAGTCCCTTTTGAACCGACCGCCCCCCGCCGCCTTGGGGGGCGAATTGATCCACCGCATGTCACAAATCCGTTGCGCGGCGCACGCAAAGCAGGGAACGGATTTGCCCGCGTCGGAAACCACGTTAAGGATTCGTCCCGACCATGACGTCGGACCCAGTTCTCTCGATCCGTTCCGTCTCCAAGACCTTCGGGTCGCGGAAGGCTCTGAACGCCGTTTCGCTCGACGTCGCTCGGGGCGAGATGATCGCGCTCATCGGTCCGTCCGGCTCCGGAAAATCCACCCTGCTGCGCTCGATCGACGGTCTGCAGACCATCGATGACGGAGATGGGACCATCGGGGCCTTCGGCGGCCCGGTGCAGGCGAGGGGCAAGGTCGGCGACCAGGTGCGCAAGGCGCGCATCCGCATCGGCTTCATCGCCCAGCAGTTCAATCTCGTCGGCCGGCTGTCGCTGTTCAGCAACGTCGCGCTCGGCTCGCTGGGCCGCATCCCTCTGGTTCGCGGCCTGCTGGGCTGGTGGCCCAGGGAGACGCGCGAGGCGGCCATGGCCGCCCTGCACCGCGTCGGCATCTCCGACTACGCCGGCCAGCGCGCCAACACCCTTTCGGGCGGCCAGCAGCAGCGCGGCGCCATCGCCCGGGCCCTGGTACAGAAGGCCAAGATCATCCTCGCCGACGAACCGGTCGCCTCGCTCGATCCGGTTTCGGCCCGCAAGGTCATGGAGATCCTCCGTGACCTGAACGCCAGCGACGGCCTGACCGTCATCGTCACCCTGCACCAGGTGGACTACGCCCTGCGCTACTGCGACCGGGTCGTGGCCCTGAAGGCCGGGCAGAAGGTCTACGACGGTCCGGCCGACGCGCTGGACCGCGACAAGCTCATCGACATCTACGGCCCGGAATTCGAGGACGTGTTCTGGGAAGGAGCCCCGCAATGATCCGCCGCAGCCTGATCGCCGGCCTGATGCTTTCCGGTCTGGCGCTCGCCGCCTGTTCGGGCCCGTCCGAGGCCCCCAAGGCGACCGACACGGTGACCTTCTCGATCCTGTCGACCGAGTCCGCCCAGAACATGGAAAGCTACTGGGGTCCGATCCTGGCCGACATGGAAAAGCAGACCGGCCTCAAGGTGAAGCCGTTCTTCTCGTCCAACTATTCGTCGCTGATCGTGGCCATGGGCGCCAAGCAGACGGACCTGGGCTGGTTCTCCAACCAGTCGGGCCTGGAAGCCGTGCGCCGCTCGAACGGCGAGGTCTTCGCCCGCACCTTCGATCCCTCGGGCGTCGACGGCTACAAGTCGGTGATCATCGTGCCGAAGGACAGCAAGCTGACCCTCGAGCAGCTCCTGAAGTGCGACAAGTCGCTGAACTTCGGCATCGGCGACAAGAAGTCGACCTCGGGCACCCTGGCGCCGATGACCTACGTGTTCATCCCGGCCGGCAAGAAGCCCGAGACCTGCTTCAAGACCGTGCTGACCGGCAACCACCAGGCCAACCTGTTCGCCGTGGCCAACGGCAAGCTCGACGCGGCCACCAACAACACCACGAGCCTGCGCCTCAACGCCGACCGCAAGGACGGCCAGGCCGACCGGGTCAAGGTGATCTGGGAGTCGCCGACCCTTCCCGAGGATCCGATCATCTGGCGCAAGGATCTCGACCCGGTCGTGAAGGAAAAGCTGCGCCAGTTCTTCCTGACCTATGCGCAGGGCGACACGCCGCAGGCCCAGAAGCAGCGCGACAACCTCAAGCGCCTGTCGATCGGCGGCTTCAAGCCGGCCGACGACACCCATCTGCTGACTGTCCGCGAGATGGAGGCCCTGGAGGGCCTGGGTCTGGCCAAGGAGGGCGGCGACAAGGCCAAGGTGGCCGCCGCCGAGAAGGCCCTGGCCGACATCCGGGTCCAGCGCCTGGCCGCCGAGGCCAAGGCCGGCCTCCCGGCCGCGAACTGATCCGGCGCCCCGCCCGATGACCGACGCCGCGATCCCGGCCCCGCCGAAACGCTCCGCCACGGCGCTGGCGTTCGACGCCCTGCTGTGGGGCGGCGTCGCGCTGCTGCTGATCATCAGCTTCAAGCCGGCCGAGATCGACAAGTTCCCCGAGCTGTTCAGCGGCTCCAGCCGCATGCAGGAGTTCGCCCGCGGCTTCTTCTCGGCCTTCACCGACCCCCAGCTCTTCATGTCGATGAGCTGGGGCCTGTTCGTCGCCAAGATGTGGGAAACCATCCAGATGGCGCTGTGGGGCACGGTCCTGGCGGTGCTGGTGGCCATCCCGCTGGGCATTCTGGGCGCGCGCAACATCACGCCGTGGTGGATCCAGCAGCCGGTGCGCCGCCTGCTCGACCTGATCCGCTCGATCCCCGACCTGGTCGTGGCCCTGATCTTCATCACCGCCGTGGGCCTTGGCCCGTTCGCCGGCGTCATGGCGATCATGTTCAACACCGGCGGCGTGCTGGCCAAACTCTTCGCGGAAGCCGTGGAGTCGATCGACAAGGGCCCCGTCGAGGGCGTGCGCGCCACCGGCGCGGTGAAGCTGCAGGAGATCGTCTGGGGGGTGATCCCGCAGGTCGCCCCGCTGTGGACCAGCTACGCCCTCTACCGCTTCGAAAGCAGCGCCCGCGCCGCCACCGTCCTGGGCCTGATCGGCGCCGGCGGCATCGGCGCCATCCTCATCGACTCGATCAACGCCTTCCAGTTCGACCAGACCGGCTGCATCGTGCTGGTCATCGTCGTGGCGGTGTCGATGATCGACCTGCTGTCCCAGGCCATCCGCTCGCGGCTGCTGTAGGGGCGCTTCCCGTGCCCTCTCTCTTTGAGAGAGGGAGGGGCCCATGGCGAAGCCATGGGAGGGTGAGAGGTAACAAACTCACCGAATGAAGCGCGGCGTCTCAAGTTTCGGCCTCGTGCGGCCCGCTGCCCTCTCGGATTTGCCGGC
>NZ_QHJY01000343.1 GCF_003185805.1 Caulobacter sp. D5 | reverse complement strand
CCTGAGCGCCACCGGCGCGGCCAGCCGCGACGGCGTCTCGGGTTCGACCGGCGGTTCGGGCTCGTCCAGCGCCTCGACCAAGAAGGGCGGGACCAGCCAGTCGGGCTCGCTGGGCCTCACCGGCTCGGCCTCGCGCAGCGGCGCCAGCGCCTCGGCCAACGGCGGCGGCTCGGGCTCGGCCGACATCAAGACCGGCAACAACTAAGCCGGCTGCTCCGTCGACCTAGGGACGGCTTCTCCCCCGGGGCCGTCCCGCTTCTTCGGAGTTCCAAAAAGAAAAGGCGGCGTCCTCGCGGGCGCCGCCTTCGTCTTGTCTAGTCTGTGAGGCCGATCAGCTGTCGAGGAAGCTGCGCAGCTTCCGCGACCGCGAGGGGTGCTTCAGCTTGCGAAGCGCCTTGGCCTCGATCTGGCGGATCCGTTCGCGGGTCACCGAGAACTGCTGGCCGACTTCTTCCAGCGTGTGGTCGGTGTTCATGCCGATGCCGAAGCGCATCCGCAGAACACGTTCTTCCCGCGGGGTCAGCGACGCGAGCACTCGCGTCGTGGTCTCACGAAGATTGCTCTGGATGGCCGCGTCGATCGGCAGGACGGCGTTCTTGTCCTCGATGAAGTCGCCCAGGTGGCTGTCTTCCTCGTCGCCGATCGGCGTTTCGAGCGAGATCGGCTCCTTGGCGATCTTCAGGACCTTGCGCACCTTTTCCAGCGGCATGGCCAGCTTTTCGGCCAGCTCTTCCGGGGTCGGCTCGCGGCCGATCTCGTGCAGCATCTGGCGGCTGGTGCGGACGATCTTGTTGATCGTCTCGATCATGTGCACCGGGATGCGGATGGTCCGCGCCTGGTCGGCGATCGAGCGGGTGATGGCCTGACGGATCCACCAGGTGGCGTAGGTCGAGAACTTGTAGCCGCGGCGATATTCGAACTTATCGACGGCCTTCATCAGGCCGATGTTGCCTTCCTGGATCAGGTCCAGGAACTGCAGGCCGCGGTTGGTGTACTTCTTGGCGATCGAGATCACGAGGCGCAGGTTGGCCTCGACCATTTCCTTCTTGGCCTGACGGGCCTCGCGCTCGCCCTTCTGCACGGTCTGGACGATGCGACGGTAGTCGTCGATCGGCACGCCGGTTTCGGTGGCGAGGGCGGCGATCTCCTGGCGGATGTCGCCGACCGAGCTGGTGTCGTTCTCGACGAACTTGGTCCAGCGCACGCCCATGCCCTTCACCTGGTCGACCCAGGTGGGGTTCAGTTCGGAACCGAAATAGGCCTTCAGGAACTCGCCGCGGCTGATGCCGTAGCTGTCGGCCAGGCGCAGCAGGCGGCCTTCCAGGCCGATCAGGCGCTTGTTGATCGCATAGAGCTGCTCGACCAGAGCCTCGATGCGGTTGTTGTTCAGCTTCAGCGTCTTCAGATGCTGGATGATCGTCGCCGACAGGCCCTCGTAGGCCTTGCGGTCGGCGTCGGACAGGTCCTCGCCCTTCAGGCGGCTGCCGACCAGCTTGTCCTGCAGCTTGCGGAAGGTCTCGAACTCGCTGGCGATGGCGTCGAGAATGGCCATGACGCCTTCGCGCAGTTCGCCTTCCATGGCGCTGACGGTCGGACCGGCGCCGTCGTCGAAGTCGTCCTCGTCCTCGCCTTCGCCCTCGGGCTTGGCTTCGCCGGCTTCGTCGTCGACGGGTTCGGCCGGACCTTCGTCGTCCTCGGCCGCCGGGGTCGCCGCGCCGCCGTTGATGGCCGCGTAGGTGCCTTCCAGGTCGATGACTTCACGCAGCAGGATGCGGCCGGTGCTCAGTTCCTCGCGCCACACCATGATGGCTTCGAAGGTCAGGGCGCTTTCGCAGAGACCGCGGATCATCGTGTCGCGGCCGGCCTCGATGCGCTTGGCGATGGCGATTTCGCCCTCGCGGCTCAGCAGTTCGACCGAGCCCATCTCGCGCAGGTACATCCGCACCGGGTCGTCGGTGCGGTCGTAGGCGGCCGGCTTGTCGCTGGTGATGACCGTGGTGTTCTCGTCGCGGGTGGCGACTTCGCCGCCCTCGGCGTTCTCGGCGTCTTCCTCGGCCTCGACGACGTTGACGCCCATCTCGCTGAGCATCGCCAGGGTGTCTTCGATGGCGTCGGGGCTGACTTCTTCCGAAGGCAGCACCTTGTTCAGCTCGTCCATCGTGACGTAGCCGCGGGCTTTCGCCTGCTTGATGAACTTCTTTACGCCGGCGTCGGTCAGGTCGAGCAGAGGGCCGTCACCACCGGTGGCTTCGGGCGCTTCGGTCTCGGCCGTGGAATTGTTGCTCATCAAGCTCTCCGAAATCGACGCCGCCCCTTACCGCGAGGGACGGGCCGAGAATGCTTCAACATGTCGCCGGCCTTCCGCGGATCCTCGCGAGTTCGGGTCGGCGACTGCTTCCAAGGGTTAGGACCCCGCTGCGCAGGCGCTCCAAGCTTCCAGCATCATCGATGAAAAAAATTTCGACGTTCTGTGAACTAACGCACGAAAAACCACGGGGTAACGCTCCGCGCGAAATTGGCGGAGGGCGGGCGGCTTCGAGCGCGGCGTTCATGAACGTCGACCTTTCGGACCGACGACCGCTGGGACTTGGCGCGGCGAGGATGACATCCTGTTTCAAGCAGGGCGCGCGCTGTGCGTTGGCGGCCCGATCGATGTCAAATCAGCTGCGTGGCAAATCCTTGAGTCGGCAAATGGCCGTGGGTGACGCCCGTGTCAAGATGGCGGGCGCGAAGTTGGCCGTTTCTCGCCGTTCCACGAGGCGAGAAGCGCGGAGGAGTCGCCGCCTGGTGGATGCGTCCGTATGCCACGCCGGGGCCTTAACCGTGTCGCATACCGCCGCTCTATAAAGTGCCGCGCATGACACAGGGCGGAAAGGTCATGGATAGGGAGACGCGCAGGCTCGCGGCCTTGAAATCCTATCAGGTGCTCGACACCCCGCGCGATCCCGCGCTGGACCGCCTGACCGCGCTGGCCGGCAACCTGTTCGGCGCGCCGATCGCCCTGGTCTCTCTGGTCGACGACGAACGTCAGTGGTTCAAGGCCCGGGTCGGGCTGGACGTCGAGTCCACCAGCCGCGACATCGCCTTCTGCACCCACGCCATCGAGATGGGGCCCAACGCGGTGATGGTGGTCGAGGACGCTGCGCGCGATCCCCGCTTCGCAGGCAATCCGCTGGTCACCGGCGATCCCGACATCCGCTTCTACGCCGGCGCCACCCTGACGACGAAGGACGGCGACAATCTCGGCACGCTGTGCGTCATCGACGACAAGCCGCGCCCGCGCCCCTCCGACGCCGAACTGGAGCGGCTGAAGCTGCTGGCGGGCGTGGTCGTCGACGAGTTCGAGCTGACCAAGGCCAACCGACAGGCGCGCGAGAAGCAGCGCCTGCTTGAGATCGCCGAGAGCATGGCCAAGGTCGGCCACTGGCGCTACGACCTTGCGACCGGCCTGACGACCTGGTCCGACGCCGTCTACGAGATCCACGGCCTGCCGCGCGGCAGCTTCGACCCGCAGATCGACGACGCCATCGCCTATTATCATCCCGAAGACCGCGACCAGGTGCGCGATTGCCTGCAGAGGGCGATCGACACGCGCAGCGGCTTCGAGTTCCAGCTGCGTCTCCAGCGCCCCGACGGCGTGCTGCGCCACGTGGCGGCGAAGGCGGTCTGCGAGGAGGGGCCGGACGGCCAGCCGGTGGCCCTGATCGGCCTGTTGCAGGACGTCACCGACCATGTCGAGGCCCTGCACGCGGTCGAGCGCAGCGCCAGGCGCTACAGGCTGCTGACCGAGAACGCCAACGACCTCGTCACCAAGATGGATCGCGAGGGTCGCTTCACCTACGTCTCGCCGGCGGTGAAGGTGGTGACCGGCTACACGATGGAGGAGGTCGTCGGCCGCCGCGCCATCGAGTTCATTCATCCCGACGACCACGAGCGGGTGCAGGCGGCCTTCGCCGACCTGCCGACCGGTCCCTCGGCCTGGCGCATCGAATACCGCATCCTCTGCAAGGACGGCTCGGTGCGCTGGATGGAGGCGCGGCCGACCCTGGCCCGCGATCCGCTGACCGGCCAGATGAGCGCCGTCACCGACGTGATCCGCGACATCACCGACCACAAGGCCGCCGAGATCGCCCTGGCCGAAAGCGAGGCCCGCTACAGGCTGCTGGCCGACAACGCCATCGACATGATCTCGCGCTTCACGCCCGACGGCGCGATCTCCTACATCACGCCCAGCTGCCGGCGCGTGCTGGGCTACGAGCCCGAGGAAATGGTCGGCCGGCGGGTCATCGACATGACCCATCCCGACGACAAGGGCGTGCTCGTCGACTACTACCGCGACCTGATCGCCCGCGGTCCCGGCGTCGTCGCCGAACCCTTCCACTTTCGCGGCCAGGCCAAAGACGGGCGCTGGGTCTGGCTGGAAGGCCAGCCGACCCTGTTCTTCGACGAGAACGGCGTTCTGACCGGCATCCAGGACGTCGTTCGCGACGTCACCTCGCGCAAGGCCCTGGAGGCGCAGCTGCAGCAGGCCCGGGCCGAGGCCGAAGCCGCCGCCGGGGTGAAGGCCGAGTTCCTGTCCAACATGAGCCACGAGCTGCGCACGCCGCTGACGGCGGTGCTGGGCTTTTCGCGGATGATCGAGGCGCAGCCCGAACTGGCGCCGTCCACCCGCGCTTGGGTCGCCAAGACCCTGGCCGCCGGCCAGGCCCTGCTGTCGACGGTCAACGACATCCTCGACTTCTCCAAGCTCGAGGCCGGTCAGGTCGAGATCGACCTGGAGTCGTGCGACGCCCGGACCTTGCTCGGCGACGCCCTGTCGCTGTTCTCGCTGCAGGCCGAGGCCAAGGGCGTGGCCCTGGTGGCCGACGGCCTGGAGGGCTTGCCGGCCAGCCTGGTGCTCGACCCCGACCGCGTGCGTCAGGTGCTGCTCAACCTGCTGGGCAACGCCATGAAGTTCACCGACGCCGGGGCGGTGGAGCTGCGCGCGGTCCATGCCGACGGCCGCCTGGTCGTGACGGTGTCGGACACTGGTCCTGGCATGCCGGCCGAGCGCCTGGGCGAGCTCTTCAAGCGGTTCTCGCAGATCGACGGCTCGTCCACCCGCCGCCATGGCGGCACGGGCCTGGGCCTGGCCATCTGCAAGGGTCTGGTCGAGGCCATGGGCGGCGAAATCGGCGTCGACAGCGCGCTGGGGCAGGGGGCCAGGTTCTGGTTCAGCCTCCCGGCCGCCGTGGCCGAAGCGCCCAGGGCCATCGAGCGTCTGGGCGGGCCGGCTCTGGACCTTCCCGCCGGTTGCCGGGTGCTGGTGGTCGACGACAATCAGGTCAACCGCGAACTGGTCAGCGCGGTGCTGGAGGGTTTCGACGTCGAGCTGGCCCAGGCCGCCGATGGTCAGGCGGCGATCGACGCAGCCTGGCTGCAAGCGTTCGACGTCATCCTGATGGACCTGCGTATGCCGCTGATGGACGGCGAGACCGCCGCGCGCCGCATCCGCGAGGGCGGCGGTCCCAGCAGTGACGCTTCGATCCTGGCCTTCTCGGCCGACGCCGATCCAAAGCTCTCCGACGGCCTGTTCGACGGCGTCCTGGCCAAGCCCCTGGAGATCGGCGCGCTCCTGGGCGGCATCGCCGCGGCGCTGGAGCGCGAGCGCAGGGCGGCGTAACGATTTCCCTCTCCCCTTGCGGGAGAGGGTGGCCTCGCAAGGAGGTCGGGTGAGGGGTCTCTCAGAAATCTAAGCTGCCTGCAGCGGCCAAGCTGGGTGGGGTGTCTCATGTCTGAGAGACCCCTCATCCGTCGGCTATCGCCG
>NZ_QHJY01000342.1 GCF_003185805.1 Caulobacter sp. D5 | reverse complement strand
ATCCTTCTCCCCTTGCGGGAGAAGGTGGCGGCGAAGCCGTCGGATGAGGGGTCTCTCAGAAGTGAGACGCCGCACCCGGCTGATCCGCTGCACACAGCTTTGATTTTTGAGAGACCCCTCACCCGACCCTGCTCCGCAGGGCCACCCTCTCCCGCAAGGGGAGAGGGGACTCAAGTCGTCTCCACCGACAGCGCCCACAGCCGCTCGGCCGCCTCGGGGTCCAGCGCGTGCGGCAGCACCCCGGCCCAGGGTTTGTCCTTGGTCCAGGCGACGGCCTGCTTGCAGTCTTCCAGATAGAGCCCGCCGACGCCGTCGAGTTCGGGGCCGACCGCCGCCCAGACGCTGGTGGCCGCGCCCTGCTGCGGGGTCTTGAAGCCGTCGCGCGGCTTGCCGTCCTCGCCGATCCAGCCCAGGGCGACCTGCTCCTCGATCGGCAGGTGGCGCTGCAGCGGGGTCATGATGCCGCCGGGCATGACGGCGTTGGCGCGTACGCCCAGGTCCTTGAACCGGGCGTCGAAGCCGACGGCGAACAGGCTGTTGGCGGTCTTGGCCTGGCCGTAGGCCTCCCACTTGTCGTAGGGCCGGTGGCGAAAGTGCGGGTCCTCGAAATCCACGCCCGAGCGCCGGTGGCCGATCGACGACAGCGACACCAGGCGCGAGGGAACGCCCGACCCTTGCGCCCCCGCCACAAGGTTTTCCGCCAGCAGCGTCGACAGCGCGAAGTGGCCGAAGTGGTTCGTGCCGATCTGCATCTCCAGCCCGTCTTCGGTGTAGGCGAGCGGGCAGGCCATGACGCCGGCGTTGTTGATCAGCAGATGCAGCGGCGCCTCGCCCCAGGCCTGGGCGAAGGCCCGCACCGAGGCCAGGCTGGAGAGGTCGAGCATGGCGAACCGCGCCTTGCCGGGTCCGGCGGTGCGCTCGATCTCGGCGACGGCTTGCGCGCCCAGGTCGGGCTTGCGGGCGGCGATCACCACCTCCGCGCCGGCTTCGGCCAGGGCCCGGGCGGTCTCGATCCCGATGCCGGTGGCCGCGCCGGTGACAATGGCCATGCGGCCCGTGAGGTCATGACCGGCGACCACCTCGCCGGCGGTGCTGCGGGCCCCGAAGGGCGAGACGATGCGTTCGGCCATGGCGAGGATCCTTGTCTCAAGACCCTCTCCCCGAAGGGGGAGGTGGCCGCGGAGCGGCCGGAGGGGGAAGTTCCTACGGAGGCGGAGGGGGGGCTTCCCCCTCCGCCGCCTTCGGCGACACCTCCCCCTTCAGGGGGAGGGTCTCGATGTAATCACCCCACCTTGCTGAAGTCAGGCGCGCGGCGCTCGGCGAAGGCCATGAAGGCTTCGCGGGCCTCGGCGGTCTGCAGGCGCTCGGCGAACAGGGCGCCTTCCTTGTCCATCAGGTCGGCGATGGCCTCGGCGTCGCGCATCAGGCGCTTGGTGACGGTCAGGGCGCCAAGCGGACGCTTGGCCAGCTGGTCGGCGGCGGCGCGGGCGCGGGCCCGCAGCTCGTCGGCCGGGACCACGGCGTTGGCCAGGC
>NZ_QHJY01000341.1 GCF_003185805.1 Caulobacter sp. D5 | reverse complement strand
CGCGCCTGCGCGCGGCCGCCCAGGTGCTGGCCGACCTGGAGGGCGACGTCGAGGGCTTCGCGGACCTGTTCACGGCCTCGCAACTGGTGCTGCCGCCGATCGGCGCCCAGCTCGCCCGCCGCTACCTGGCCGTCGGCCGCATCGCCGACGCCCTGGCGGCGCTGGACGTCTCGGCCCCCGGTCCCGGGATCGTCGAGCAGGCCGATGTCGGGGCCGTGACCTGGAACCAGGCCCGCATCGCCGCCCTGGAAGCGGCCGGCGAGCCGCTGGAGGCCCAGGCCGTGCGCTGGGCGGGGTTCAAGGCCACGCTGTCGGTCGAGATGCTGCGGGCCTTCCTCAAGGGGCTGCCCGACTTCGAGGACGTCGAGGCCGAGGACCAGGCGCTGGACTACGCCCAGGCCTATCCCGATCCTTACAAGGCCCTGGCCTTCCTGACCGCCTGGCCCTCGGCGGCCGGGGCGGCGCGGCTGGTCATGGAGCGCGGACCGGCCCTGCATGGCGACCGGCCGGAGGTGCTGGAGCCGGCCGCGCGCCTGCTGGAGCACCGCCATCCGCTGCCCGCCACCGTGCTGCTGCGGGCCATGGTCGATGACGTGGTGCGCTATGGCCGCGCCGACCGCTACGCCGACGCCGCCCGCTGGGTGCTGGAGGCCGAGTCCCTGGCGCCGGGCCTGCCGGACGATATGGCCATCGACGATCACCCGACCTGGGCGCGGCGGGTGGCGGGCTATCGCCGGCTCTAGAGCTTGACCGTGGCTGCGGCGTAGCGACGCGGCCCGCTGCAAGCCTCTGATAAGCAAGCCTTAAACGTACGGGGCGCAGAGGTGGCGGTTCTCGTCCCGCAGCCGCCGCGATGTTCCGATTGCCCTGGTTCCGCCCCGTACCCTCGACCCCTGAACTGATGAAGGCGCAGGTGCGCGCCTTCTCCAGGCAGGTGCCGATGATGTACGCGCTGGTGCTGGTCAACACGATCGCCCTGTCGGCGACCCACCTTCGCGACGCGCCGCTGCTGCTGACCCTGGGCTTTCCCGGCCTGCTGACCGTGGCCAGCCTGGTCCGGCTGGTGACCTGGTGGCGGGCCCGCAAGACCGCCATCGACCAGGCTTCCGCCAAGCGCCTGCTGCGCCAGACCCTGGTCTTCGCCGGGCTGCTGGGCCTGGGCTTCACCCTGTGGTCGTTCAGCCTGTTCCCGTACGGCGACGCCTTCGCCAAGGCGCACGTGGTGTTCTACATGGCCATCACGGCCATCGGCTGCGTGTTCTGCCTGATGCACATGCGGGCGGCGGCGTTCCTGCTGACCGGCATCGTCGTCGGTCCGATCACCGTCTTCCTGCTGGCCAGCGGCAATCCGGTGCTGACCGCCATCGGCTTCAACATGGCCCTGGTGGCGGTGGCCATGCTGGTCATCCTGCTGATCTCGTACCGCGACTTCTCCAACCTGGTCGAAAGCCAGCGGGGGCTGGAGGAGCGGCAGGCCGAGATCCAGAGCCTCAGCGACGACTATCTGCGCCTGGCCAACATGGACGGCCTGACGGGGCTGCCCAACCGCCGGCAGTTCTTCTCGCGCCTGCAACGGGTGACCGACGAGGCCGCCGCCCAAGGCCGCCGCTTCGCCGTCGGCGTGATCGACCTGGACGGCTTCAAGCCGGTGAACGACGCCTACGGCCACGCGGTCGGAGATCGGGTTCTGGTCGAGGCAGGCGAGCGTCTGGCCCGCGACCACGGCCAGCCGTTGTTCGTGGCCCGGCTGGGCGGCGACGAATACGGCCTGATCATCGAGGCCGATCTCGATCCTGAGGCCCTGCAGCGCCTGGGCGCGGACCTCTGCGCGGCCCTGCGCGAGCCCTACTGCTTCCCGGGCGTCACGGCCCAGGTCTCCGGCTCGGTGGGCTTCGCGGTCTATCCGCAGGCCGCCAGCGCGCCCAACCTGCTCTACGAGCGGGCCGACTACGCGCTCTATCACGCCAAGCAGAACATCCGGGGCGCTGCGGTGGTGTTCTCGGCCGACCACGAGACGGCCATCAAGACCGCCGGCCTGATCGAGCAGGCCCTGCGCCACGCCGACATGGACGCCGAGTTCCGCCTGGCCTTCCAGCCGCTGGTCGACATCAAGGACGAGCGCACCATCGGCTTCGAGGCCCTGGCCCGCTGGACCAGCCCGACCCTGGGCGTCGTCTCACCGGGCGATTTCGTGCCGGTGGCCGAGCGTTCGGGCCTGATCGCGCGGATGTCGCCGGTGCTGCTGGGCTGGGCCCTGGAGGCGGCGGCGACCTGGCCGGAGGACATCCGGCTGTCGTTCAACCTGTCGGTCCGCGACATCGCCTCGCCCGAGCAGATCGCCCGCATCATCGAGATCATCCAGGCCAGCGGCGTCGATCCCGGGCGCATCGACCTGGAGGTCACCGAGACCGCCGTCATGCGCGACTTCGACCAGGCGGCCCGCTCGCTGGCGGCGCTGAAGGCGCTGGGCGTGCGCATCGCGCTGGACGACTTCGGGGCCGGCTATTCCAGCCTCAGCTACGTGCACCGCCTGCCGATCGACAAGCTGAAGATCGACGGCAGCTTCATGCGCGGCCTGGAGGCGGCCGACAAGCGCCGGGCCATCGTCAAGACCATCCTCGACCTCTGCCGCAACCTCGGCCTCGACTGCGTGGTCGAAGGCGTGGAGGCGCCCGAGCAGCTGGTGCTGCTCCAGCCCCTGGGCTGCCGCGTGGTGCAGGGCTTCCTGTTCGCGCGGCCGATGCCGGGCGAGGCGGTTGCGGGCTATCTGGCGGCGGAGCGGGGCGTGGCCGTGGACGCCGAGGGACTGCGGTCGGCGGGGTAGGGGGCTAGATTCCCTCTCTC
>NZ_QHJY01000340.1 GCF_003185805.1 Caulobacter sp. D5 | reverse complement strand
CCGAGGCGGCGGCCCAGTCCTCGATGACGTCGCCGCTGCCGACCCGGGCCGTGGTGAAGATCACCCGCCGGGCCTCGCCGCGATGGGTGAGCGGGAAGTTGAACTGGGCGGCGGCGGCGCTGGCGGCGGTGACGCCAGGCACCACCTCGACGCTCACACCATGCGCACGGAGAAACTCGGCCTCCTCGCCCACCCGGCCGAACACCGAAGGATCGCCGCCCTTCAGCCGCACGACGCGCAGGCCGCGACGGGCCAGGCGCAGCATCAGGCGGTTGATCGCCTCCTGCTTCATGCTGGGCCGGCCCGAGCGCTTGCCGGTCAGGATCCGCACGCAGCCGGCCGGCGCCAGGGCGATCGCCGCGTCCGAGACCAGGGCGTCATAGAGCAGCGCCTGGGCGCTCTCGACCGCGCGGGCGGCGCGCAGGGTCATCAGGTCCACCGGACCCGGACCGGCGCCAACGAGCAGAACGTCTCCCAGCGACACGGCACGCATCGGCGGTCTCCTTGGCCTTGAGGGAAGCAGCGGCGGCGATCATCCGGGCGATCTCCGGACGGCACGAGCCGCAATTGGTGCCGGCGCCCGTCACCGCACCGACCGCGTCGGCGGTGGCGGCTCCGGCCGCGATGGCGGCGTCTACGGCCTTGGCGCCAACCTTCAGGCAGGCGCAAACCATCGGCCCCTTGTCGACCGGCGCGCCGGGCGGACGGCCGATCAGCAGCGACGAGCGGTCCTGCGCGGACAGCTGGTCCAGGGCGAACAGGTCGGCCAGCCAGTCGCGCGGCGGCAGACGGCCGGCGGCGGTCTGGAACAGCACGGCGACCAGGCGGCCGTCCTCGATCCAGGCTTCACGGCGCGAGCCGGCGCCGGCGTCCTCGAACACCGTGGTCTCTCCGGTCAGGCCCTTGGTCAGGCGCTTGCGCAGGGCCTCGCGCTCGGAGGCGTCGCCGCGACCGGCGAACTCGTGCAACTGGGCCGCGTCCTGGGGGATGCGCCGCCAGACCAGATCGAGATTGGCCGGGGCGGCGACGACGTCGCGGGTCAGGAAGAAGCCCTTCCAGGTCTCGCGATAGGGCCGCGCCCGGGCCGGGGTGTGCTTGAACTCCGGCTGGCCGGAGGTGGGGTCGAGGTTCGGCGCGATCAGGTGGTTGGACTTGCCCGACGGCGCGAAGGCGTCGGTCCAGTGCATGGGCATGAACAGGCCGCCGGGCCGCTGGCGGTCGGTGACCTTGGCCAGGGCCACGGCCTCGCCGCGCACGGTGGAGACCCGGGTCAGGGCGCCGTCCTTGATACCGGCGGCCTCGGCGTCGCGCGGGTGGATCTCGACGAAGGGCTCGGGCGCATGGCGGCAGAGGTCCGGGGCCAGGCCCGTGCGGGTCATGGTGTGCCACTGGTCGCGGATGCGGCCGGTGTTGAGCGACATCGGCCAGGCGTCGCTTACCGCGTCGGCCGGCCCCTTGGGGCGCACCGGGACCATGCGGCCGCGAGCATCGGGCGTCTGGAAGCGGCCGTCGTCGAACAGGCGCGGCGTCCCCTGCCCGGCCACACGGACCGGCCACTGGATCGGCGTCATCGCCGCGTAGTCGTCGGGCGTCATGGCCGACAGGCCCGAGAGGTCGAGCAGGCGCGAGCCCTTGTTCTCGTAGGCCGTCAGGCGCGCCCATTCGCGGAAGATCGAGGCCTGCGAGGGCCAGCCGAAGCCGTCGAAGCCCATGCCCTGGGCGACGTCGGCCATGATCCGCCAGTCGGCGCGGGCCTGGCCCGGCGCGGGGAACAGCGCCCGCTGGCGTGAGATGCGGCGCTCGGAATTGGTGACCGTGCCGTCCTTCTCGGCCCAGGCCAGGGCCGGCAGCTTCACGTGGGCGTAGGCTGTGGTGTCGGTCTCGACGCAGTCGGAGACGACCACGAACGGGCATGCCTCCAGCGCTTCGCGCACCGCGCCGGCGTTGGGCAGGCTGACGGCGGGGTTGGTCGCCATCACCCAGATCGCCTTGATCTTGCCCGACCGGACGGCCTCGAACATCTCGACGGCCTTGAGGCCCGGCGCGCGGGCGGTGTTGGGCGCGCCCCAGAAGCGGGCGACGCGGTCGCGGTCCTCGGCTGCGAAGTCCATATGGCCGGCCAGGGTGTTGGCCATGCCGCCCGTCTCGCGCCCGCCCATGGCGTTGGGCTGGCCGGTGATCGAGAACGGGCAGGCGCCCGGTTTGCCGATCCGGCCGGTGGCCAGGTGGGTGTTGATGATCGCCAGGCCCTTGGCCACGCCCTGGGCCGACTGGTTGGAGCCCATGGAGAACAGGCTGACCGTCTTCGGGTGGGCGGCGAACAGGTCGTAGAAGGCCAGCAGGTCCTCGATCGCCAGGCCGCAGTCGGCGGCGACGGCGACGGGCGACTGGTCGTCCTGCGCCAGGGCCTCGCGGACGGCGTCGAAGCCGTTCACGTGCTCGCGGATGTAGTCGAGGTCGAGCTGGCCGCGACGGTCGAGTTCGGCCAGCAGGCCGTTCCACAGCCGCACGTCGCTCTGCGGGGCCAGGGCCAGGTGAAGGTCCGCGCCCTCGGCGGTGTCGGTGCGGCGCGGGTCGATGACCACGTGCTTCTGGCCGCGGGCCTTGGCGGCCTCCAGGCGGCGGAACAGGATCGGATGGGTCCAGGCGGCGTTGTGGCCGGCGAAGACCACCAGATCGGCCTCGTCGAGATCCTCGTAGCAGCCCGGCACCAGGTCGGCGCCGAAGGCCTGCTTGTGGGCCGCGACGGCCGAGGCCATGCAGAGACGGCTGTTGGTGTCGATGTTGCCCGAGCCGATGAAGCCCTTCATCAGCTTGTTGGCGACGTAGTAGTCCTCGGTCAGCAACTGGCCGGAGACATAGAAGGCGACGCTGTCGCGGCCGTGGCGGGCGATGGTGTCGCGAAAGCGCTTGGCGATCAGCGCCGTGGCCTCGCCCCAGCTGGCGACGCGGCCGTTGATCGAGGGCTCGAGCAGACGGCCCTGCAGGCCGACCGTGGCCCCGAGGGCCGAGCCCTTGGAACACAGCCGACCCTTGTTGGCCGGGTGGGCGGTGTCGCCCGACACCGCCAGCGTTCTGCCGCCGCCTGCAGCCCCCGCGACGCCGCAACCGACGCCGCAATAGGGGCAGGTGGTCCTGACCGTCGCGATGACGCCGGAGCCGTCGGCCATGGCGTCAGTCCGCCATCACCGGCTGGGCCAGCAGGACGCGGCCGTCCTGCACCCGCACCGGCACCACCGGCGTACAACCCTTGCCGGCGTCGGCGCCGGTGGGGTGGCCGGTCTTCAGGTCGATGACCCAGCTGTGCAGCGGGCAGGTCACGCCATGGCCGTGGACGATGCCCTGGCTCAGCGGACCGTGCTTGTGCGGGCAGCGGTCCACCAGGGCGAAGACCTGGCCGTCGCTGGTGCGGAACACGGCCACGTCGCCCTGCGCCGTCGCCACCCGACGCGAACCGCGCTCCGGGATGTCGGTGACGGCGCCGACGTCGTGCCAGGCCGGCATCGATGTCGAAAGTCTGGATCGTCATTCCGCAGCCATCCCCATCGGAAGCGTCGCCATCGGCTTGAATTCACCGGCCTCGACGCCCTTGCTGGCGCGTTCGGCCCACGGGTCGACCTGGGCGGTCTCCTGCGACTTCACGAAGCGGGCGAAGAGCGCGGCGCGGTTGTCGAGGTCTTCGACGGTGGCGGCGCGGATCGTGTCGAGCCCGACGCGGGCCATCCACTTGTAGATCCGCTCCAGGTACCAGCCGCCCTCGCGGTACATCTGCATGACCGCCGAGATCAGCTGGATCGCCTCTTCCTCGGTGGCCACCTTGGTCAGCAGCTGCGTGCCCTGGATGTGCAGGCCGGCGGCGCCGCCGACATGGATCTCGTAGCCGCTGTCGACGCAGATCACGCCGATGTCCTTGCAGGTCGACTCCGCGCAGTTGCGGGGGCAGCCCGACACCGCCAGCTTGACCTTGGCCGGCGCCCAAGAGCCCCACATGAACTTCTCGAGCTTGATGCCGAGGCCGGTGGAGTCCTGGGTGCCGAACCGGCACCAGTCGCTGCCTACGCAGGTCTTCACCGTGCGCAGGCCCTTGGCGTAGGCGTGGCCGCTGACCATGCCCGCGGCGTTGAGGTCGGCCCACACCGCCGGCAGGTCGTCCTTCTTGACGCCCAGCAGGTCGATGCGCTGACCGCCGGTCACCTTCACCGACGGGATGGCGTACTTGTCGGCGACGTCGGCGATGGCGCGCAGTTCGTCCGGCGTCGTCATGCCGCCCCACATGCGCGGGACGACCGAATAGGTGCCGTCCTTCTGGATGTTGGCGTGGACGCGCTCGTTGATGAAGCGCGACTGGCTGTCGTCCTTGTATTCGCCGGGCCAGGCGCACAGCAGGTAGTAGTTCAGGGCTGGACGGCACGAGGCGCAGCCGTCGGGCGTGGTCCATTCCATGGCCTGCATGACCGCGGGCATGGACTTCAGGTCCTGGGCCAGGATCGCCTCGCGCACCACGCCGTGCGGATGGTGCGTACACTTGCACATCGGCTTGGGGCCGGTCTGGGCCTTGAAGCCGTCGCCGAGGGTGGCGCGGATGACCTGCTCGACCAGCGGCGTGCACGAGCCGCACGAGGCCGAGGCCTTGGTGACGGCGCGCACGTCGTCCAGGCTGGTCAGGCCCTGGGTGGTGATGGCGGAAGTGATCGCCCCCTTGCAGACGCCGTTGCAGCCGCAGATTTCCTGCGTATCGGGCATGGCCGCAACGGCCGCACTAGGGTCCAGGCCGGACAGACCTTCCGTGATCGCCTGGCCGAAGATGATCGTGTCGCGGATGTCGGCGACGTCGGTCCCGGCCTTCATAAGGTCGAAGTACCAGCCGCCGTCGGCCGCATCGCCGAACAGCACCGCGCCGGCCACCTTGCCGTCCTCGATGACCACGCGCTTGTAGACGCCGCGGCCGGCGTCGCGGAACACGATGTCCTCGCAGCCCTCGCCGCCGGCGAACTTGCCGGCCGAGAAGACGTCGACGCCCGAGACCTTCAGGCGGGTCGACAGCACCGAACCGGCATAGGCGCCGGCGCCGTCGGTCAGTTCCTCGGCCAGCGCCCGGCACATGTCCCAGATTGGGGCCACCAGGCCGTAGCAGTTGCCGCGGTGCTCGACGCATTCGCCGACCGAGAACACGGCCGGATCGGAGGTGCGCATGGCGTCGTCGACGATGACGCCCCGATTGACCTGCAGGCCAGCGGTCTTGGCCAATGCAGCATTGGGACGGATGCCGACGGCCATCACCAGGATGTCGCAAGGCAGGGTCCGGCCGTCCTTCAGCTTCAGGCCCGTGACCTTGCCGTCCTCGCCGACGATGGCTTCGGAGTGGGCGCCGAGCACGGTCTCGACGCCGCGCTCCAGCAGGGCCTCGCGCAGCAGATAGCCGGCGCTCTCGTCGAGCTGGCGCTCCATCAGCACGTCCATCAGGTGGACGACCGTGGCGCCCATGCCCCGGCGGGCCAGGCCATAGGCGGCTTCGAGGCCCAGCAGGCCGCCGCCGATGACCACGGCGCGGGCGCCGGGCTTGGCCGAGGCGGCGATCATGGCGTCGACGTCGTCGAGGTCGCGGAAGGTGACCACACCCGACAGGTCGGCTCCCGGCAGCGGCAGGCGGAACGGATCCGAGCCGGTGGCCAGGATCAGCTTGTCGTAGGCGACTTCCAGGCCGCCCTCGGCGATCACCTTGCGGCCTTCCAGATCGACCCCGGTGACCCAGCGGCCGGCATGCAGGGTGATGCCGTTGTCGCGATACCAGGCCTCGTCGTTGATGACGATGTCGTCGAAGGTCTTCTCGCCCGCCAGCACCGGCGACAACATGATGCGGTTGTAGTTGACCCGCGGCTCGGCGCCGAAGATCGAGATCTCGTAGCGCGAGGGATCGCGCTTGAGGATCTCTTCGACCGCTCGGCACCCGGCCATGCCGTTGCCGATGACGACCAGCTTTTCCTTGGTCATGACTTTGCTCACTTGGAAAAGAGGATCAGACGCGAACCGGAGCGGCTTCAGCGCCGTGCAGGGTCGGCCAGACGGCGCGCCAGCGGGCCTTGAGGCCGTGCAGGGCGAAGAGCGCGAACAACGCCAGAAGCGCGAAACCGAGGAAGCCGATCTGGTAGTCGCCGGTCAGCTTCTTGGCGAGGCCGAGGGTCGAGGCCAGGTAGAAGCCGCCGATGCCGCCGGTCATGCCGATCAGGCCGGTCATGACGCCGATCTCCTTGCGGAAGCGCTGCGGGGCCAGCTGGAACACCGCGCCGTTACCGGCGCCCAGGGCCAGCATCGAGAACATCAGCACCGCCAGGGCCAGCCAGTGCGAGGGCAGCTTGAAGCTGGCCACCGCCAGGCCGAAGGCGGCCAGGGCGTAGACGACGGTCAGGGTGCGCACCCCGCCGAAGCGGTCGGCCAGACCGCCGCCGACCGGGCGGATGAACGAGCCAGCGAAGACGCAGGCGGCGGTGAAGAAGCCGGCGATCACCGGATCCAGGCCGTATTCGGCGTTGAAGTAGATGGTCAGCGACGAGGCCAGGCCGACGAAGCCGCCGAAGGTGACGCCGTAGAGCAGCATCAGCCACCAGGCGTCCGGAACCTTCAGGACGTCGAGGTACTCGGCCAGCTTCTTGGGCGCGGGCTGCTCGGGAGCGTCCTTGGCCAGCAGCATGTAGACGACGAAGGCTACGGCGAGAGGGATGGCGGCCAGGCCGATGACGTTCTGCCAGCCGAAGGTCTTGGCCAGCATCGGCGCGAACAGGGCGGCCAGGGCGGTGCCCGAGTTGCCGGCGCCGGCGATGCCCAGAGCCAGCCCCTGGTGCTCCTGCGGATACCAGCGCGAGGCCAGCGGCAGGGCGACGGCGAAGGAGGCGCCGGCCACGCCCAGGATCACGCCCAGGGCCAGGACCTGATTGTAGTTGTGCACTCCCAGAAGCCAGGCCGTGACCAGGCCGCCCAGCACGATCAGCTGACCGAACATGCCGGTCTTCTTGGGGCCGATGCGGTCGACCAGGATGCCGTTGACAAGGCGCAGCAGGGCGCCGGCCAGCACGGGAATGGCGACCATCAGGCCCTTCTGGGCCGGGTCGAGCCCGAAGTCCTTGGCGATGGCCACGCCCAGCGGGCCCAGGATCACCCAGACCATGAACGACAGATCGAAATTAAGGAACGCGGCGAACAGGGTCGGCGTGTGGCCGGCCTTGAGGAAGTCACGAGAAATCATGATGCGCCTCGGAGTGTTGCGTGTCTGCGAGAGCGAGGCGTCGTCGCCTCGTCGGGTGACCGCATCCGAGCGGTCGTCTCTGGCAGCCACGGACGCCGTTGTCCGAAGGCTTGAGCTAACAGAACAACGGTCCGGGGACGGATGTCACGAACCGAAGAGGCGCCGCCCTGCACAACGTCGCCACAGCATGATTGCTCAGCAAAAGGGCGCCGACGGCGCCCAGGCATTGTGCAGATGCGAGAGGCGAAAGCCCCTCAGGCGCGAGCGCGACCGATCGAAAACCCAGCGGCGTAACGGCCGGCGAGCGTGGAATCGAAGGCCGGCCCCTCGAACAGCGGCGCCAGTTCCGGCGGGCCGTCGTCGAACACCTGGGCGGGATCGACGACAGGACCCGCGGTCAGGGCGGCGGCGCGGAACATGTCCGGGCGATAGACCGCGTCGGCCGCCGCTTCGAGATCCACGTCGGACGCCACCTGCCCCCAGCGCACCATCTGCGACAGGAACCACAGGGCGTGCTCGCGGCGCGGCAGGCCCGCGCCGTCGCGATGGAAGACGATCTCGTCGTTGAGCGCGCGGGCCAGGGCCTCGGGCGCGACGCCGACGTGATCGGGGCGGGCCAGGAGGTCGATCAGGTCCTGGCGGTTGGCGGGATCGTCGGCCCAGGCCGAGGCGCGGATCATGGCGCGCAGGGCGGCGCGCAACTCGTCGGGATAGTGATGGGCCCAGGCCTCGGTGACGCCGAACACCTTGTCGGGACCGCCCGGCCAGAAGGCCGAGGCGCTGATCAGCACCTCGCCCAGGCCTTCGAGCACGGCCACGGCGTTCCAGGGCGCGCCGACGCAGAAGCCGTCGATGTCGCCGGCCCGCATCTGCTCGACCATGCGCGGCGGCGGGGTGACGACGAGGCGCACGTCACGGTCCGGGTCGATCCCGGCCTGCGCCAGCCAGTAGCGCAGCTCGTAATTGTGCATCGAATAGGGAAAAACGACCGCGAAGGTCAGGGGCGACAGTCCCTGCGCCGCATGGTCGGCGATCACCTTGGCCAGGGCCCGCGCCGAGACCGGCTGCTCGGCCATTGCTTCGGGATCGACCGCCCGCATGGCGTCCGCCAGGGCGATCGAGACAGTGATGGCGCTGCCGTTGCGGTTCAGGGCCATAGGGGCGATCAGCGAGGGTCCGACGTCGAGCGTCAGACCGCCGGTCGCGCCGGCGGCCGCGGCCAGGGCCATGGGCGCCAGCATGTGGGCGCCGTCCAGCGCGCCGACGGCGACCTTGTCGCGGATCGTCGCCCACGAGGCCTCGCGGCTCAGAGAAACGTCGAGCCCTTCCTCGGTGAAGAAGCCGAGGGACTTGGCCACCACCAGCGGCGCGCAGTCGGTCAGCGGAATGAAGCCCAGCTTCAGATCGGCGAGCCCGCTCAAGAGGCGTCCCCCTTCAACACTCCCGCGAAAGCCAGCAGGTCGGCGGCGATCGCGCCGATGGGCTTGCCGCGGTCCATGGCCAGCTTGCGCAGCAGGCGATAGGCGCCGTCCTCGTCCAGCCCCCGCTCCTTCATCAAGAGGCCCTTGGCCCGCTCGACCGTCTTGCGGGCCTCCAGGTCGGCCTTCACCTTGGCGAGGTCCCCGCGCAACTGCTGGGTCAGGGCGAAGCGGCTCATGGCCACGTCGAGAATCGGTCGGACGCGCGCCGGCGCCAGGCCGTCGACGACATAGGCCGCCACGCCGGCCCGCACCGCCTGTTCGGCCAGGCCCGGCTCGGAGCGGTCGACGAACATCACCACGGGACGCGGATTGGCCTGGCTGGCCTCACGCAGGCTTTCCAGCGTGTCGCGATCGGGACTTTCGGCGGCGATCACCACCACGTCGGGCGCGAACTCGATCGCTTCGCGCTCGTCGAAGCGGGCCGAACGACGGACCTCCAGCGGGTGCACGCCCTCCAGCCCTTCGGCCACCAAGGCGGCGCGGGCCGGATCCGGATCGATGACGAGAACGCGCATGGCTATCGCCCTAAGGACCGCGACGGCGCGGGGGGAGCGTTTTGCGCCCATGGCCATGCTTGTACATGGTTCCGCTCAAGCATGAGGCGCCGTTGCATAGTGCTAGTGCAGATCAGGCCCGCCGCCTCTGCGACCAAGAGTGGCGCCGGCCTAATCGACAGCCAGGATCACGTCCGACGGCGCGATCAGCGCATGGACGCCGGCGCCGGATTCGAAAGCTCCGGCGAGGTCCCGCGCAACCGTGGCGACCAGGGTCTTGCCCTCGGCCAGGGCGACGACGATCTCGCTGGCCGCCTCGCCGTCCTCGCGGTCGAGAACGACGCCCGACAGCCTGTTGTCGCCGGACGCGGCGGGCGGCTCGGCGACCAGGCGCACGAAGCTCGACTTGATCAGGGCCACGGCGGGCCGCCCGATGGCCAGGCCCAACTCCTCGGCGCTGCGGCGGGTGATCACCGAAGCGATCTCCAAGCCGCCGCCCAGGGCCAGGCGAACCTCGACCGTGACGCCGGCCGGGGCCAGGGCCACGACGGTTCCGCGCAGGGCGTTGCGGGCGCTGGTGCGCAGGCCGAGGCTCCAGAAGAGGTCGGCGCCGTCTTCGGACGCCAGACCCGCTTCGAGCCGCGAAAGCGCCGCCCCGACCTCGCGCTCCATGTCGCGGAAGGCCTTGATGACCGCATGGCCGCGGGCGGTGACCTGGGCCGCGCCGCCGGACTTGCCCCCGGCGCTGGCGGCGATCAGCGGCGCGTCGAACAGGTTGTTCAGCGCCTGTACGGCGTCCCAGGCGCCCTTGTAGCTGAGGCCCAGGCGCTTGGCGGCGGCGCTGATCGAGCCGAGCTCGGCCACGGCCTCGACCAGGGCGATGCGCTCCAGGCCGACACGGGCCAGGGCCCCGCGCCTCAGGATCAGGCTGGCGCTGAGATCGCCCGCTTCGCTCATCGAGACGCCTTTCGACTCCGTTCGCCCGCTTGTCGCCCGGCTGGTCTCGAAAAAACAGCCTGACAGTCGGCGAAACCTCGTTATGTACTCGCGATGCATAACCGCCGAACCGAGCCGCCGATGCCCTTCGCCCGCCGCCCCCTGCTCGCCGCCATCGTGGCTGGAGCGCTGTCGCTGGTCGCCGGCGCGGCTTTCGCGGGCGAGACCAAGGTGGCGGTGGCCGCCAACTTCACCGAACCGGCCAAGGCCATCGCCGAGAAGTTCGAGAAGGCCACGGGTCACAAGGCGACGCTGAGCTTCGGCTCGTCTGGCCAGTTTTACGCCCAGATCGCCAACGGCGCGCCCTACGAGGTCTTCCTGTCGGCCGACGTCGAGCGGCCCCAGAAGGCCGAAGCCGAAGGCCTGGCCGTGCCCGGCTCGCGCTTCACCTACGCCACCGGCCGCCTGGTGCTGTGGAGCAAGATCCCGGGCCTGGTCGACGGCAAGGGCGCGGTGCTGGCCAAGGGCAATTTCCAGAAGCTGTCGATCGCCGATCCAAAGGCCGCGCCTTACGGCCTGGCGGCGGTCGAAACGCTGACCAAGCTCAAGCTGCAGGACGCCCTGAAGCCGAAGATCGTCACCGGCTCGTCGATCACCCAGGCCTACCAGTACGTCCAGACCGGCGCGGCCGAACTGGGCTTCGTGGCCCTGTCGCAGGTGATCGACGACAAGGGCGGCTCGCGCTGGGTGGTGCCGAAGGCCGACCACACCCCGATCGACCAGCAGGCGGTGCTGCTGAAGACCGGCGAGAACAGCGAGGCGGCCAAGGCGTTCCTGGCTTTCCTGAAGGGGCGCGAGGCCAAGGCGATCATCCGCCGCTACGGCTACGAGGTGCGCTGACGGCCATGGCCGAGGTCGTCTGGCTGACCCTGAAGCTGGCCACGGTCGTCACCGTGCTGCTGCTGGTGCTGGCCACGCCCCTGGCCTGGTGGCTGGCGCGGGGCCGCTCGGTGCTGAAGCCGGTGGTCGGGGCCCTGGTCGCCCTGCCGATCGTTCTGCCGCCGACGGTGCTGGGCTTCTATCTGCTGATCGCGCTCGGGCCGAAGAGCCCGCTGATGCTTCTGCTGCAGCCCTTCGGGGTGCGGACCCTGGCCTTCACCTTCGAGGGCTTGGTGATCGGCTCGCTGGTCTATTCCCTGCCCTTCGCCGTGCAGCCGCTGCGCAACGCCTTCCTGGCCATCGGCGACGAGCCTTTGGAGGCGGCCGCGACCCTGGGCGCGGGCAAGGCGGCGACCTTCTGGCGCGTGGCCCTGCCGCTGGCCCTGCCCGGCTATGCGGTCGCCGCCCTCCTGGCCTTCGCCCATACGATCGGCGAGTTCGGGGTGGTGATGATGCTGGGCGGCGGCATCCCGGGCGAGACGGAAGTGCTGTCGATCGAGATCTACCGCCTGGTCGAGAGCCTGGAATGGGACAAGGCCCATCAGCTGTCGGCGCTGCTGCTGGCCTTCGGCTTCCTGGCGGCGCTGACCTTGCTGCTGCTCGAGCGGCGGCGGAGCGCTCCGGCCTGAACCGACGTTTCCCTATTTGGCACGCGGACGCTGGGCGGCCGCCACGCCTGTGCTATTGACGCGCTTTCGCCTCCTCTCGGCCCGCCTTCGAGTTCCATCGCGCATGTCCGACCCCGCCGCTCCGAACACCGGTTCCGACGACGACGCCCCCAAGGTCGAGGAGACCGTGGAAGCGGTCGCTCCCGCAACGGAAGAGATCGAGGCGGCGCCCGCGACGGAAGCGCCCGCCCCCGCCCCGCGCGTTCCGATCTGGAAGCAGCGGCCGTGGCAGATCGGCGCCGGCGTCTTCGTGCTGGCCATCGTCGCGGTCGTGACCTGGCTCCTGTGGTCGCTGCCGCTGGGCCGGGCCCTGGAGCCGGCCAGCAACCCGACCATGGTGCTGATGGCCTCGGACGGCACGCCGATCGCCCGGCGCGGCTCGTACAAAGAGGCCCCGATCGAGGCCTCGAAGCTGCCGGCCTATGTGCCCGGCGCCTTCATCGCCATCGAGGACCGGCGCTTCTACAAGCACATGGGCATCGACCCCAAGGCCATCGCCCGCGCCGTCGGCGCCAACGCCAAGGCCGGCGGGGTGTCCGAGGGCGCCTCGACGATCACCCAGCAGCTGGCCAAGAACGCCTTCCTCAGCAACGACCGCAACCTGCGCCGCAAGGCGCAGGAAGCGCTGATCGCCCTGTGGCTGGAGGCCCGACTCTCGAAGGAAGAGATCCTGTCGCGCTACCTGTCGGCGGTCTATTTCGGCGAAGGCGCGTTCGGGCTGCGGGCCGCGGCCCGGCACTATTTTGACACCACGCCCGAGAAGCTCAGCGTCGGCCAGGCCGCCATGCTGGCCGGCATGGTCAAGGCCCCCTCGCGCCTGGCCCCCACCGAGAACTTCGAAGGCGCCCGCGAGCGGATGGACGTGGTGCTGGGCGCCATGGTCGAAACCGAGGTGATCACGCAGGCCCAGGCCGACAAGGCCAAGCGCGACATCCGTCCGATCCCGCCGCGCGACAAGCTGCCGACCGGCTCCTACTTCGCCGACTGGGTGTTCCCGCAGGCCCGCGCCGCCTATGACGCCCGCTACGGCGAGACCATCGTCAAGACGACCCTGGACGCCAAGCTGCAGGCCAAGGCCGAGAAGATCCTCAACGACGCCATCGCCCGCGACGGCAAGGTGCTGAACGTCACCCAGGGCGCGATCGTGGCCATGCGCACCGACGGCCGCGTCGTGGCCATGGTCGGCGGCCGCGACTACAAGGCCAGCCAGTTCAACCGCGCCGACGCCGGCCGCCAGCCGGGCAGCGCCTTCAAGCTGTTCGTCTACCTCGCCGCCATCCGCCAGGGCATGACCCCGACCTCGCCGATCCTCGACGCGCCGGTCGATGTGCGCGGCTGGAGCCCGAAGAACCACGAGGGCAAGTACGCCGGCCGCGAAGTGCCGCTGATCACCGCCTTCGCCGGCTCGTCCAACGTGGCGGCCGTGCGCCTGGCCCAGCAGGTCGGCCGCAAGGCGATCGTGGCCACCGCCCGCGACCTCGGCGTCACCGAACCGATCCCCGACGACCTGACCCTGGCGCTGGGCACCGGCCCGATGAGCCTGGTGCAGCTGACCAGCGCCTACGCCGCCATCGCCGCCGGCGAGACCCCGGTCGTGGCCCACGGCCTGGCCGACTGGAAGCCGTCGAAGAAGCCCCGCGCCCTGTCGAAGGCCGAACTGGCCGGCATGCGCGACCTGCTGCGCTCGGCCGTGCACCGCGGCACCGGCGTGGAGGCCGCCATCCCCGGCGCCTTCGGCAAGACCGGCACCACCCAGGGTTATCGCGACGCGATCTTCGTCGGCTATGTCGGCGACCTGGTCATCGGCGTCTGGGTCGGCAACGACGACAACAGCGCCATGAACGGCGTGGTCGGCGGTGGCCTGCCGGCCAAGATCTGGAAGGCCTTCGCCCTCTCGGCCACCGGCGGCGCGCCCAAGCCCGCCGAAGACGACGCGACCACGGCGGCCGAGGACCCGAGCCTGGCCGAACCGCTGCTCGGCCCCGACGGCCTGCCGCTGCCACCGGAAGCCCCGCCGGTCGAGGGTCTGGCCCCAGCGGATCCGACGGCCCCGGCGCCCGACGCGCCAGCGCCGGTTCCTGTTCCCGCGGCCCCTGCGCCGCCGACCGAGCCGCGCGGCCCGACGAACCTCCCGTAACCCTGATCGTCATCCCGGACGGCCGCAGGCCGATCCGGGACCCAGGGGGCTGGGCTCCGTGGTCCGTTCAACCTCCCTGGCGGTCGCCGACGCATTGCGGCGGCCCCTGGGTCCCGGCTCTACGCGCTGCGCGCTTCGGCCGGGATGACGAGCTTTGAGGGCGGAACGAAAAAGAGCGCCGGTTTTCACCGGCGCTCTTCGTCGTTTCAGGCTGTCAGAAGCCTCAATTCAGATCCAGCACCACCACCGACTTGGCCGGCAAGGTCGCCGTCAGGACGTCGCCCTTGATGGTCGCGCCCTTGAACTCGACCGGCTTGACGGCGTCGGGCTTGTCGAAGGTGTTGCGCGAGGACATTTCCGGACCGGTCAGAACGCGGCCCTTGGCGGTCTTGGCGGAAAGGCCCGTCAGCTTCACCGAGATGGTCGCGGTCTTGTTCGGGTCGACATTGGTCAGGGCCAGGTGGACGAGGCCGTCGGTTCCCTTGCCGGCGGTGGCCGTCACGGCCGGGACCGACGACTTGCCGATGGTGTACTGCGGCGCGTCGATCTCGAGCGGCAGATAGGTCGCCCCCTGGAAGGGCTTGTAGAGATCGAACACCCAGTAGGTGGGCGTCAGGACCATCTTTTCCTTGTCGGTCAGGATCATCGCCTGCAGCACATTGACCATCTGGGCGATGGCGGCCAGGCGCACCCGGTCGGCGTGCTTGTGGAAGATGTTCAGGGTCGTGGCGGCCACCATGGCGTCGCGCATGGTGTTCTGCTGGTAGAGGAAACCCGGCTCGGTGCCCGGCTCGACGTCGTACCAGACGCCCCATTCGTCGACATAGAGGCCGACCTTCTTCTCGGGGTCGTACTTGTCCATGATGGCGCTGTGCTTGGAGACCAGCTCTTCCATCTTCTCGGCCTGGACCAGGGTATCGCCCCAGGCCTGCTCGTCGAACACCGTGGCCGAGCCCTTCTTGCCCCAGTCGCCCGTCGGAATGACGTAGTAGTGCAGGCTGAGCGCGCCCATGTTCTTGGCCGCGCCCTTCATCAGGACCTCGGTCCAGTTGTAGTCCTGGGCGTTGGGGCCCGAGGCCACCTTGACCGGGCGGTTGCCGCGCGGGGCGCGCACGAACTCGGCGAAGTTGCGATAGAGGTTGGTGTAGTGCTCGGGCGTCATCTGCCCGCCGCAGCCCCAGTTCTCGTTGCCGACGCCGAAATAGTCGACCTTCCAGGGCTTGTCGCGGCCGTTGGCGCGGCGCTCGTTGGCGATGGTCGACTGGGTGGGCGAGGTCAGGTACTCGAGCCACTGGCCCATTTCCTGAGGCGTGCCGGCGCCGACATTGCCGGCGACATAGGTCTTGGTGCCGATCAGTTCGGCGAAGTCCATGAACTCGTGGGTGCCGAAGCTGTTGGGCTCCTCGACGCCGCCCCACAGGACGTTGACGCGGACGGGGCGCTTGTCGCGCGGGCCGATGCCGTCGCGCCAGTGGTAGTCGTCGGCGAAGCAGCCGCCCGGCCAGCGCACGACCGGCACCTTCAGGGCCTTCAGGGCGTCGACCACGTCCTTGCGGTAGCCCTTGATGTTGGGGATCTTGCTGTCCTCGCCGACCCAGACGCCTTCGTAGATGCCGCGACCCAGATGCTCGGCGAACTGGCCGTAGACCTCGGGCTGGATGACCGCGCCGGGCTGGTCGGCGCGCAGCGTCCCGCCGACCTTGGTCTGGGCGCCGGCCGCGCCGACGCTCAGCAGCATCACGGCGACCCCGCCCAATAGGGCGTGCTTCAGCATCTTCGAGTTCACTTGATTTCTCCCTCTCGTCGCCACGTGGCTCGGTCGTACGGGTGTCGACACGGCACGTTGTTATTTGTCTGAGTATACTCGGGCGTACGGAGCGTCAATCGAGGCGGGGCGTCGTGTGGGGGCCAGCAATACAACGACATAGTCAGGCAGCGGAGGTTCGGGGCTTGTCGGATGATTGGTCGCGCCCTTCTCCCCTTGCGGGAGAAGGTGGCGGCCGTTCGCGAGGAACCTCCGGGGGAGGTTCCGCTGACGCGGACCCCCTCCGGCCCTCCGGGCCACCTCCCCCAGAGGGGGAGGATCTGGTCCGACGCCTCGCCAGAAAGATGCTCCCCCTCTGGGGGAGCTGTCGCGGAGCGACTGAGGGGGTTTCGGGCACGGCTTATCAGTCTCACGCGCCAATGCGCTGAGCTGATGGAGAGGGCGCGGGGCGTCCGGGCCTCGCCCGGATGTGTGTGTTCTAAATACCGTTTCGACGAAGCATAGACGCCCCGCGCGATCGTTGTGCCTCAGGCCGGGGCGCGCGGGCCTCTTCCGCCCTTCACCCCTTCCCCACGCAAGGCTCCCCCGTTCATGCGGCCAGAAGTGCGTCAGGGCGCG
>NZ_QHJY01000003.1 GCF_003185805.1 Caulobacter sp. D5 | reverse complement strand
GGCTGGTCGTCGGCCGGCGCGGCCGGGGTCCAGGGGCCGGTCTCCTTGAAGGCGACCGGCGCGGCGACGCTCGGCGCGACATAGGCCGGAGCGCTGGCGCAGGCGGCCAGGATCGAGGCCGCCGCCGAGACCAGCAGCAGGGCGCGCGCCTCAGCCTTTCGCATGGGCCGCTCCCTGGGCGGCACCGGCCACCCGCACGAGATCGCCGTCGGACAAGGCCTCGGGCGGATTGTCGATGACGCGCTCGCCCGGTTGCAGGCCCGCGCCGATCTCGACCTCGGTTCCCAGGTCGCGGACGATGGCGATGGTGCGCACCTTCACGCGGCCGTCGCCGCCGACCACGGCCACGGTCGGGCCGCCGTGCTTGAAGAGGATCGCCGTGGCGGGGATCCGCGTCGTCGTCGTCGCGGCCGGCAGCTTGAACGCCGCCTGGGCGTAGGCGCCGGGCTTGAGGCGGCCGTCGGGATTGTCGATCTGAAGCTCGACCAGCATGGCGCCGTTGCGGCCCACCGACTGGGCGTCGTTGACCACCGAGGCGGTGAAGGTCTGGCCCGGATATTCCGGCACGCTCAACTGCGCGCTCAGGCCGCGATGCACCAGGGCCGAATAGTTCTGCGGCACGCTGACATAGACCCGCATGCGGTGCTGGTCGGCGACGGTGAACAGCGCCGCATCCGCCGAGCCGCCGACCGAGATCAGCTGGCCGATGTCGGTGTTGCGGGCGGTGACCACCCCGTCGAACGGCGCGGTGATGCGCTTGAACGACTGCTGGGCCAGCAGGCGGGCAAGGTCCGCCTGGGCGGCGTTGACCGCCGAGTTGCGGGCGGCCAGATCGCCGGTCTTCTCGTCGGCCTCCTGGCGGGAGACGGCGTCCTGGGCGACCAGCCCCTCCCAGCGCTTGGCGGTCAGGGCCGACAGCCGCTGGTTGGCCTGGGCGGTGGCCAGGTTGGCGCGGGCCTGCAGCACCTGCTGGTCGAGGTCGGGCGTGTCGATCTCGGCCAGCACCTGGCCGGCCTTCACCCGCTGGCCGATGTCGGCGTACCAGCGCTTGAGATAGCCGCTGGTCCGGGCGTGGATCGGGGCGGTGTAGAAGGCCTGCACGTCGCCGGGCAGCACCAGGTCTGCATGGCCGCCGCCGGCCACCGGGGCCAGGGCCACCGTCGGGATGGCCTGGTCGTGGGTCCAGGTCTTCAGCGACTGGTCGGCGTGGACGCGGGCGGCGAGGCCCCCCGCCACCACCACGGCGGCCAGGACCAGTCCGGCGGCGCCGGCCAGCTTCAGCCGGCGGGTCGAGATCGCGCTTTTGGCGGGAGCAGCAGCTTGTTGATCAGGCATGGGACGATGCTCCGGTGGTCGGTCCGGCGGGAACGGTTTGGTCGGCGGTCTTGCGGCCGTGGACGAGGCGGAAGACCACGGGCACGAACAGCAGGGTGGCGGTGGTGGCGAAGATCAGGCCGCCGATGACGGCCCGGCCCAGCGGCGCGTTCTGCTCGCCGCCTTCGCCCAGGCCCAGGGCCATCGGCGCCATGCCGATGATCATGGCCAGGGCGGTCATCAGCACCGGGCGGAAGCGGGTGAAGCCGGCCTCGATGGCGGCGGTCAGGGCGTCGCCGGTGGCCTCCAGCCGCTCGCGGGCGAAGCTGACCACCAGGATCGAGTTGGCCGTGGCCACGCCCATGCACATGATCGCCCCGGTCAGGGCCGGCACCGACAGGGTGGTGCCGGTGGCGAACAGCATCCAGACGATGCCGGCCAGGGCCGCGGGCAGGGCGGTGATGATCACGAACGGGTCCAGCCACGACTGGAAGTTCACGACGATCAGCAGGTAGATCAGCACGATCGCGGCGACGAGGCCGAAGCCCAGGCCCGAGAAGGCGGCGTTCATCGTCACCATCTGGCCGCGCAGGGCGACCGTCGCGCCCTTGGGGCGCTCCTTGGCCAGGTCCTTGAGCACCTTGTTGATGTCGGCGGTCACCGCGCCCAGGTCGCGCCCCTGCGGGGTGGCGTAGATGTCGAGCACCGGCTGGATGTCGTAGTGGCTGACCACGGCCGGAGCGCTGTCGCGCTTGATCACGCCCAGGCCGCCCAGCATCTGGGCGTGCTGCGCATTGGCCGCGGTGCTGGTGATCGGAATGCCGTTCAGGTCCGACAACGAGCCGGCGCGGTATTCCGGAACCTGGGCGACGATCGGGTAGGACACGCCGTTCTTGGGGTTCAGCCAGAAGGTCGGCGAGACCTGCGAGCTGCCGGCCAGCGAGGCCACGACGCTGTTGGTCACGTCGCGCTCGGTCAGGCCCAGCTGGGCCATGCGCGAGCGGTCGACGTCGACCCGCAGCTGCGGGGCGCCCTCGGGCTGATGCAGGCGCACGTCGGCCAGGCCGCGGATGGTCTTCAGCCGCGCCAGGATCTTGGCGGCGTAGGCGCGGTTGGCCGCGGCGTTGGGGCCGGAGATCTGCAGGTCGATGGGCGAGGGGGCGCCGAAGTTGAGGATCTGGCTGATGATATCGGCCGGCAGGAACGAGAAGGTCGCGCCGGGGAACTGGCGGGGCAGCTCCTCGCGCAGTTTCTTGACGTAGCCGGCGGTCGGGCCGTGCTCGGTCTTCAGGGCCACGAAGATGTCGCCGTCCTGCGGACCGATCAGGCCGGAGTTGCTGTAGACCATGTTGATGGCGCTGTTGGGGATGCCGATGTTGTCGACGATCGAGCCCACCTCGTCGGCCGGCACCACCTTGCGGATCGCCTCTTCCACCTGGCCGAACAGCAGCGAGGCGTCGTCCAGGCGTGTGCCGACGGGCGCGCGGACGTGCAGGGTGATCTGGCCGGCGTCCACCGTCGGGAAGAAGTTGCGGCCCAGGAACGGCGTCAGGGCGAACGAGGCCACGACCACCACCATGAAGCCGATGATGAACACCCGGCCCGAACCCAGGGCCATGACCAGCAGGGCCCTGTAGCCTTCGCGAAGCTTGCCGAAGGCGGTCTCGAAGCTCCGCTGGAAGCGCACCAGCGGGTTGCGCGAGGGCTTGCCGGCGCCGCCGTGCTCGGCCGCGTGCTCGTAGTCCAGGCGCTCGGTGGCGTGGGGCTTGAGCAGATACATCGCCAGGGTCGGCACCAGGGTGCGCGACAGGATGAACGAGGCGATCATCGCGAAGACCACGGCCTCGGCCATCGGCACGAACAGGAAGCCGGCCACGCCCTTGAGCATGAACATCGGCACGAAGACGATGCAGATGCAAAGCAAGCTGACGAAGGCCGGCACCACGATCTGGGCCGCGCCGTCGAGGATGGCCGTGCGCACGTCCTTGCCCTGCTCCAGGTGCCAGTTGATGTTCTCGATGGTCACCGTGGCGTCGTCGACCAGGATGCCGACGGCCAGGGCCAGGCCCCCCAGGGTCATGATGTTCAGGGTCTGGCCGATGGCCGACAGGGCGGCGATGGCGGCCAGGATGGCCAGCGGGATCGACACGGCGATGATCACGGTCGAGCGCCAGCTGCCCAGGAACAGCAGGATCATCAGGCTGGTCAGGGCCGCGGCGATCACGCCTTCCTTGACCACGCCCTCGATCGCGCCCTTCACGAACAGCGACTGGTCGTTCAGCGGCGTGATCTTGAAGTCGTCCGGCAGATTTTCCTTGAGCGCCGGCAGGCGGTCCTTGATCCCCTGGACGATGGCCAGGGTCGAGGCCGAACCGTTCTTCAGGATCGTCGACAGCACCGCCCGCGCGCCGTCCACGTGCACCACGTTGGTCTGCGGCGCCGAGCCGTCGCGCACCTGGCCGACGTCGCGGATGTAGATCGTCGCGCCGTCGACCGTCTTGATCGGCAGGCTGTTCAGTTCCTCGATCGTCTCGGCCGCGTCGTTGAGGCGGACGTTGTACTGGAAGGCGCCGATCTTGATCGTGCCGGCGGGCAGGATCTGGTTCTGGGCGGCCAGGGCGTTGGAGACGTCCTGCGCCGACAGCCCCTTGGATTGCAGGGCGACCGGATCCAGGTCGATCATGATCTGGCGGACCTTGCCGCCGTACGGATAGGGAATGGCCGCGCCGGGCACGCTGATCAGGTTGGGGCGCACCACCGTCTGCGACAGGTCGAACAGCTTCTGTTCCGACAGCCCCTTGCCCGACTGGGCCAGCTGCAGGATCGGCACGGTGGCGGCGCTGTAGTTGATGATCAGCGGCGGGGTCGTGCCGGCCGGCATCTGCTTGACGGCCGTCTGCGAGATCGAGGTCACCTGGGCGGTGGCCGTGCGGATGTCGACGCCTGGCTGGAAGTAGATCTTCACCACGCCGATGCCGGGCAGCGACTGGCTCTCGATGTGGTCGATGTCGTTGACCGTGGTCGACAGCACCCGCTCGTAGGGCGTGACGATGCGGCCCGACATCTCCTGCGGCGACAGGCCGGCATATTGCCAGGCCACGCCGATCACCGGCACGCGGATCTCGGGGAAGATGTCGGTGGGCGTGCCGAGGGCCGCCAGGACGCCGAAGATCAGGATCAGCATCGCCATCACGATGAACGTGAGCGGGCGTTGCAGGGCGATGCGGACGATAGCGTTCAAGCGGCCTGCTCCGGACTTGCAGCAGTGGACGATCCCGCGCGCCCTGCGTCCGGGGGGAGGGGCCGGGCGCGCGGAATCTGCGCGTACTCAAGCTGCGCCGCCGGGTGATGCGCCCGCCCGCCTAAACCTGCCGTCTCGGGCAGATGAAAATCCTGTCATGTTGAAGCTCGGCGGCTGAAAAGCCGGGCGGGCGCCTATCCGATGTCCAGCCGGTAGCCGTGGCCGCGCAACGTGGCCAGCAGCGGCCGTCCGAACGCCGCCTCCAGCTTCAGGCGCAGGCGCGCCACCGCCGTGCGCACCCGCTCGGGGCGCGGATCGTCGCCTTCGCCCCAGACGTGCTTGAGGATCTGCTCGGCGCTCAGCACCTGGCCGGCATGGTCGGCCATGTAGGCCAGCAGGGCGTATTCGCGGCTGGGCAGGACGAGGCTCAACTCGCCGAGTACGACCTTGCGGCCGGCGGCGTCGAACCGCAGGCCCGTCGCGACCGCCGAACTTGGCGTCGGCGCCAGGCGGGCGAGGGCGGTCAGGCGCGCCTCCAGTTCGACCACGTGCACGGGCCGGGTCAGGCAGGCGTCGGCTCCGGCCCTCAACGCGGCCGTGCGGGCGGCGGGCGAGGCCTGGTCGGCGATCAGCACCAGCAGGGCCCGCTCGCCCCGGCGAGACAGGGCGGCCAGCGGGGCGTCGGCCGGGGCGGCCACCTCCAGCAGCACCGCGTCATAGTCCTCGCCGGCGCTGGCGCTGGCCGCGTCGTCCAGGCTGCCCAGGCTCTCGACCACATGGCCGGCCTGGATCAGGGCGCGGGCAAGGTAGAGGTCGCGCGGCCGATGGCTGGCGTGCAGCAGCCGCATCTAGGCCTCGAGCCCGCGCGGCCAGCAGTCGATGGCGATCCGCAGGCCGGGCTGCGCGTCCTCCAGCGACAGGGTGAAGTGGTGCATGCGGGCGACGGCGGCGACGATGCTGAGGCCCAGGCCCGAGCCCGGCTGCTCCAGCGTGCGCTGCGAGCGGTAGAAGCGGTTCAGCACCGCCTCGCGTTCGCCCTCCGGCACGCCGGGGCCGTTGTCGACCACCTCGATGCGCGGGCCTTCGTCGAGGGCCAGCAGCCGCAGCGTCACGCGCCCGCCGCGCGGGGTGAACTTCAAGGCGTTGTCGACCAGGTTGCTGACTGCCTCGAACAGCAGGGCCGGATCGGCGAACACCGCCGGGGCCTCGGGGGCGAAGCGCGTCTCGATGGCGACGCCCAGCTCCTCGGCCGCCGGGTCGTGCAGCTCGAACACCTGCTCCAGCACGTCCTGCAGCCGCACCGCCTCGAAACAGGCCTGGCGGTCGCGGCGTTCGATCTCGCCGATCCGGGTCAGGGCGCGGAAGCGCACCAGCAGCTCGTCGGTCTCCTCCAGAGCTCGCTCGATCATCTCGCGCCGGCCGGCTTCGTCTGGGCTTGCGTCTTGGGTGGCGCGGTAGAGCGCCGCGCGCAGCCGGTTCAGCGGCGTGCGCAGGTCGTGGGCCACGTTGTCGCCGACGCTCTTGACCTCCCACAGCAGGCGCTCGGTCTCGTCCATCATGCCATTGGCGAGGCTGGCCAGCATGTCGATCTCGTCGCGGCGGTGCGACACCGGCAGGCGCACGCCCAGCCGGCCGGCCAGCGCCGCGCGGCTGGCGACCCGCAACTGCTCGACGCGGCGCAGCGCGGGAAGGCTGAGCAGGGCGGCGGCCGAGAGGCCCAGCAGCAGGATCAGCGCCCCGCTGACCATCAGGGCGTTGACGATGATGTCGCGCAGTCCCGTCAGCACCTTGGCGTCGTGGACGATGAACAGCTGCTCGCCCCACGGCAGGCGGCGCACCAGGCCCCGCGCGCCGGGTTGCAGGCCGGGCTCGTTCAGCGTGCGCGGCCGATTGTCGGCCTCGGCGTTGGCCGGCAGGCGGCGGACATTGCCGGTGATCCAGACCCCGTCGGCCGAGAACAGGCCGTAATAGGCGATCGCCCGGCCGTCGGCGGCCACGGCGGCCCGCACCCGCTCGGGCAGGGTGTCGGCCGGGCCGTTGGCCAGCATGGTGCTCTCGCTGACGATGATCGCGTCGAGCTGGCGGGTGATGTAGCCGGCGGTGCGCCAGTAGATCATGCCCAGCAGGGCGACCAGGGCCACGGCGAACACCGCGCCGTTCAGCAGGGTCAGGCGGAACGGGCTGGCCCGCCAGAGCTCACGCGGGCGCATGCAGCGCGTATCCCGAGCCGCGGACCGTATGCAGCAGCTGCGGCGCGCCCGGCCGGTCGACCTTCCTGCGCAGGCGTCCCAGGTGCACGTCGATGAGGTTGGTGCCCGGATCGAAGTGATAGCCCCACACCGCCTCGAAGATCATCGTCCGGGTCAGCACCTGGCCGGAGTTGCGGGCCATGAACTCCAGCAGCTTGTACTCGGTCGGCATCAGCCGGATCTCGACGCCGCCGCGATGGACGGTGCGGGCCAGCAGGTCGATCACAAGGTCGGCCACGGTCAGCGTGGTCTGGCGGGGGGCGCTGGCCCGGCGGCGCAGCAGCACCTCCAGCCGCGCGGCCAGTTCCTCGGAGGCGAAGGGCTTGGTCATGTAGTCGTCGCCGCCGGCCCGCAGGCCCTTCACCCGCTCGTCGACGTCGCTCAGCGCGCTGATCATCAGCACCGGCGTCTCGACCCCCGCGCCGCGCATGACGGTGACGATGGCCAGCCCGTCCAGGCCCGGCAGCATGCGGTCCAGGGTGACGGCGTCGAAGTCGCCGCTGGCCGCCCGGATCAGGCCCTGGCGGCCGTCGGCGACCAGCTCCACCTCGAAGCCGTGCTGCTCCAGCTCGGCGACGATCTCCTGGCCGGTGCTCGGATCGTCTTCGATGGCGAGGATCTTGGGCATCTGGTCCCGCACTACTCCCTCCCGCCGCGCCCCTCAAGCGCGCCGACGGGCGACCTTCGCCGTGCGGTCGGTGCTGGACGATGAAGTGGCGATCTACGACGCGCCGCATGGCGGACGTCCGCGCGGGGTGCTAGAGGCCCGCGCGACGACTTCAGGAATTCAAGAAAACCAAGCGATGATTCAACCGGGCGCGACCTTCAAGGACAATCTCCAGCAGTTGCCGGCCATCGACGGCGTCGAGCGCATCGATCTGGTCGACGCCCATGGAGCGGTGGTCGCCAGCATCGAAAATCAGCCGGGCAAGCAAGGCTCGCTGGCCGTCTACCAGCATCTGAAGCAGCGCTTCGGCGCCCTGGATGCGGAGGCGGCCGAGCACGGTCTGGCCGTGTTCGCCGAGCACACGGCGGACGCGCGCGAGCGTCCGGGCGCGCATCCCAATGTCGATCGCCTGCTCGCCATCGCCGCCGGCGGCGCTCCGCTGAGCATCGAAGTCGTCGCCGTCGGCGGTTGACCGCTAGGCCGATGTCCCGCGCGCGTTCGGCTCGGCGGCGTTCTGGAACGCCCTGATGTTCGCCGGCATCTCGGGCGGGATGTCGAAGGCCGTCTCGCCGGCCAGACTGCCGGTTCTGTGGAGGTCCAGCGCCTGGGACCGGCATCTTGACGGCGTGACGCCGTAGGCGGCGCGAAAGGCGCGTCCGGCGGCGGTGTGGCTTTCGAACCCCCAGCGACGCAGGACCATGGCGATCCGCTCGCGCGCCTGGGACGGGTCCGACAGGTCGCGGAACACGCCGGTCAGCCGGCGCCCGAGGATGTATTTTCCGATGCCGCCGTGCGGTTCGAACATGCGGTAGAGAGTCGGACGCGTCACGAAGAACTGGGCGGCGAGGGCGGCTGGGCCAAGGTCGGGGTCGCCGATCTCCCTGTCGATGCGCCGGCAGATGGCCCGGAACTGGCTTTTGCGCAGCTCGGCGCGGGTCGCCGCGCGGCTCTGGCTGTTGGCCCGCACGACGCCGGCCAGCAGGGCCGCAGTGGCGCGGCTCCATTCCAGTCCCTGGGCGAGGGTCAGGCTCGAGCCCTGCCGCCACATCTCTTCCAGGTGTTCGCGGACGGCGACGCCGGCCTCGCTGTCGCGGCGCAGCACCAGCCCGTGAACATCGCCCGCGTCCGCCAGAAGCGGCAGGAGCAGGTCGCGAGCGACGATGGCGGACAGGTTGTCGATCCCGTCCGTGCGCAAGGCGGCCGGGCAGGACAGGTCGAGCATGCAGACGTCGCCCGGCTTCACCTGTCGCTCTGCCCCGTCCAGCGTCAGGATGAAGCCGTGGGCCCGATAGAACTGGACGTGGAAGTGATCGACGCCGGTCCGCGCGATGGTCTGCGGGCTACGGACCATGATCGACGCCGGGGCCTGCGACATGCCCAGCTTGATCGGACCGTAGTCGTAGAGGGCGAAGTCCATGACGTAGCCGGCGCGCGCCGCGGGCGAGGGCGCCTCCAGCTCGAACATCGTCGCCAGCAGTTCGCGGCAGGCGGCGAAACTGTCGGCGTAGTCGGCGCCGATGCGGGCCGCCAGATGCGGCAGACGATCATCCTGGGCGCCGTTCATGCGTTGAATCCCCGTGGCCAAGCTGTCGGCCAACCCTTCTAGCGCGGTCTGAACCTCGGTCTTTCGACCAGGTGTCTCAAACTGCATCCCATCAGCGGTGTCTCAAGCCGATTGTACGCCGGGCCGCCGGTCTTCGACGACGAAACGGGCGAGGCTGGCGGTCTTGCCGTTGGGATCGGCCTGGTCGGAGACCGCGCGCAGGTCGATCTCCAGCCGGTCGGGCTGTGCGTCCAGCAGCAGGTAGCCGGACCGCTCGATATCCGCAAAGCGCAGGTGCGGATTGCGGGCGCGGGCCTCGCCGTAGCGGGCGCGCGGCGCGTGGCTGGCGGCCAGGCAGGTGGTCACCAGTTCGGTGGCGACCACGGGCGTCTCCGGCCGTTCAGGCGTCGCATGCAGGTCGGCGACCAGGAAGGCGTGTATGTCGCCGCCCAGGGTCACGGGGTTGCGGACGGCCGGCTGAGTCAGGGCGCCGATCAGCCGGCGGCGGGCGGCGGGATAGCCGTCCCACTGGTCGGACATCACGCCCTCCGGCGTCTGGATCGGCGCGATCGGGGTCTGCTGGGCCAGCAGGGTCCAGCGGGCGGTCTCGCGCTTCAGGCCGTCGGCCAGCCAGGTCTCCTGCGCGGCGCCGAGCATGGTGCGGTCGGGCGCGTCGAGCTCGACGCAATCACGGCGCGGACGGTTGCCGGCCTGGCGCGGGGCGTTGCAGGCCTGGGCCGAGCGGTACTGGCGGCCGTCCAGGATCGGCAGGCCGACCAGATCGCCCCAGGCCAGGCGGCGATAGAGCCTGGGCGCATCGGGCCGCGCCCACAGGCTGGGGCGCACCGGCATGTGCTCGAAATAGGCCTGGTAGGCGGCCTGCCGACGGCGAGCGAAGACCGGTTCTTCCAGCGCCTTCAGATTGGCCAGATCCGCATAGTCGTTCTCGACCTCGTGGTCGTCCCAGGTCACCGCCCAGGGCAGCAGGCGGTGGGCCTCGCGCAGGTCGGGATCGGACTTGTAGAGCGCGTGGCGGCGGCGATAGCCCTCCAGGTCCGTGGGCTCGGGGCCGTCGAAGGCGCGAACCTTGGGAAACTGGGCGTAGCTGTTCTCGTAGATGTAGTCGCCCAGCTGGACGACCAGGTCCGGCGCGGCGGCGACAAGGTCGCGGTAGGCGGTGAACCAGCCGAGCTCGAAGTGCTGGCACGAGGTCGCCGCGATCCTGGCCCGGCTCGCCTGGCGCGGCGCGGTGGCGGTGCGGCCGACCGGGCTGACCGCGCCCAGGGCGTGGAACCTGTACCAATAGGGCCGGCCGGGGCGCAGGCCGGCGATCTCGACGTGCACGGCGTGGGCCAGGGAGGGCGACGCCGCCCGCCGGCCCTTGCGCACGATCCGGGCGAAGGCCGCGTCCTCGGCGACTTCGTAGCTCACCGGCACGGACGGCGCGTCCAGCGGCGCGCCATCGGCGCTGAGCCGGGTCCACAGTACGAAGCCGTCGAGGCTCGGGTCGCCGCTGGCGACGCCGAGCGCGAAGGGATCGAGGCCCGCCCTGCGGTCTATCTCCAGTCCCAGCACGGCGTCGGCGCGGGCCAGGGCCAGGGCGGCCGAGGCGGCGACCAGGCCGCGGCGGGTGAGATGGGACATGGCGGGCCTCCTTCAGCTTACGACATCAGAAGTCGAACCGCGCGCCGACGCCCCAGGTGGCCGGCGCCCCCACGAGACGGGCCGCGCCGTTCAGCTCGGGGAAATAGACCTCGTCGGTGATGTTCTTGCCGTAGGCATAGAGCGTCCAGTTCGACGGGGTCGCCAGCTCCATCCGCAGATTGACCAGGGTGTAGGGCTGGGCGGTATTGCCCGGCAGGGCGTTGAGGCGGTTGCTCTCCTCGCCGTGGTGGGTGACGCCCAGGCGGCTGCGCAGGTTCCAGCCGCCGTCCAGGAACAGGACGTGGTTCAGGGCCAGGGTCGCCGAGACGTCCGGCGCGCCGGGCAGGGGATCGCCCACCGTCGCCAGGACGTCGGCCACGCGGTTGGAGCTGAACGACAGCACCTCGGTGTCCAGCCAGGTGGCGTTGGCGTCCAGTTGCAGGCTCTGGCGCTCGCTGCGCAGGACCTGAACGTTGAGGCCGACCTCGAAGCCCTCGCTGCTGGCCTTGCCGACATTGGCCCGGCCGTTGGTGTCGTTGGCCAGGCGCGTGGTGGCCTGCAGCTCGCTGAACCGATAGCGGAAGGCGTCGAGCGACAGGCGCACGCGGCCGGTGGTCCAGCGCAGGCCGGCTTCGTAGGCCTTCACGGTCTCGGACGCGAAGGGCTTGGTCTCGGCGACGGTGAAGATCGAGGTGCCGTCGAAGCCGCCGCCGCGATAGCCGGTGCCGGCCGAGACGAAGACGTTGAGGTCGTCGGTGACGTCGTACTTGGCGGTCAGGCGGCCCGAGACGTTGTCGTCGTTGAAGGTCTCGTCCCACGAGAAGTTGGCCGTGGTGGCGAAGGTGGTCGTGAAGGTGCTGATGCCCCACGGATTGCGGTCGACGTTCCTGCCCTTGTAGTCGGCGTCGTCGCGCGTGTAGCGCAGGCCCGCCGAGATCTGCAGGCGCTCGATCGGCCGATAGTCGACCTGGCCGAACAGGGCCAGGCTGGACCGCTGCTGCTTGTGCAGGTTGTCGTAGACGGTCAGGGCCGTGTAGCTGATCCAGTTGGTGTCGAACTTGACCTCGTCGGTGACGTAGAAGGCGCCGGCGATCCAGTCGACCTTGCCGCCGGTGTCGTCGGCCAGGCGCAGCTCCAGCGAGGCCTGGCTCAGCTTCTCGTCGGCGTCGAAGTACGAGGCCGGGTAGGGCGAGCCGTCGCCGTTGCCCTGGATCGACCGCGTCGAGCCCTGCCAGCCGCCGACGGCGGTGAAGTTCAGGTTCTCCTTCACGCGATGGGCCAGGGTGGCCGAGCCGCCGTAGATGTCGATGCTCTGGGTCGGATAGCCGGTCGAATAGAACTCGTAGGGATCGGCGTTCTCGCCGGCGTTGGCGATGGTGGCGTCCTGGCTGCGGGCGATGCGGTCGTACTGGCGGGTGTCGCCGCGGTCGCGGCTGCCGAACAGCTTGATGGTCAGGTCGGTCTCGGGAGCCAAGGCCAGGTCGATGGTGGCGCGGGCGGCGAACAGATCCTTGTCGCCGAAGCCTTCGCGGCGGCCGGGATCGGTCAGGGCCGGGACCTGGGTCTGGACTACGCCGCGCACCGACGGCTGGTAGCCGGCCAGTGTGCCGGCCCCCGCGCCGGTCATGAACCCGCCGCCGTTCTGCGCCAGCACCGCGATGCGGACGCCGAGGTTGTCGCTGACCGGACCGCCGGCGGAGGCCTCGAACTCGGTGTAGTCGTAGCTGCCGTATTCGACGCGGGCCGAGCCCTCGAAGTCCTTGCCGGGACCGCGGGTGATGGCGTTGATCACGCCGGCCGTGGTGTTGCGGCCATAAAGCGTGCCTTGCGGGCCTTTCAGCACCTCGACGCGGTCCAGATCAAACAGCGGCATGCCGAGATAGGCGTTGGAAGTCTGATAGACGCCATCGACATGCAGGGCGACGGACGGATTGCCGTTGGGCTTGTAGTCGTCGGCCCCGCCGATGCCGCGGATGCTGATCAGGCCGTAGTTGGTGCCGCCGAAGGCGTAGTTCACCGACAGGCCGGCCACCTCGTCGACGAGGTCGGTGACGCTGGTGATCCCGCGACGGGAAGCGTCGGCGCCTTCGACCACGGCGACGGCCATCGGCACGTCCTGGATGGCGGCCGAGCGCTTCTGGGCGGTGACCACCACCTCTTCCAGCTGGCTGACCTCGGCGCGCTCTTCGGCGGCGGCGGTGATGGTGAAGGTGCGCTCGCCGGTGGCGACGGCCTTCAGGCCGGTGCCGGCCAGCAGGCGTTCCAGGGCCTCGGCCGGGGTGCGGGCGCCGGCCACCGCCGCCCCGCGCTTGCCGCGCACCAGAGCGGGCGCATAGAGCAGCTGGATGTCGGCCTGGCG
>NZ_QHJY01000038.1 GCF_003185805.1 Caulobacter sp. D5 | reverse complement strand
CTGAGAGACCCCTCATCCGACGGCCTTCGGCCGCCACCTTCTCCCGCAAGGGGAGAAGGCAATCTCCTACCGCCCGAAGTCCCGCGACAGGGCCAGCATCGCCGCGCGCTGCGGCACCGAATATTCGTCGATGGCGTCGGTGTCGCCGTCGCGGATGGCCTTCAGCAGGGCCGGGGTCAGGGCCGAGGAGAGCGACCAGTTCCAGTAGCGCAGCACCGTCTGGGCCCGGTCGACGGCGATGGCGTCGAACACGCCCAGCACCCGCTCCAGCCCCGGCGAAGGCCCGCCGTTGGCGTCGGTCTCGGGCCGGCGCAGGCCGCGCCACAGGGCCCGCACCGCCGCGCGCGGCAGGCCGGTGGCCTTGCACAGGATGGCGATCGGCTCGCCGCCCGGATCGGTGAAGATCTTGGCGCCGGTCATCGGCTTGAGACCGGCCAGGTACGAGATCTCCTCGGCCGTCTCGCGGGTCAGGCCGGTCTGGGCCGCGGCGACGGCGTCCTCCAGGCTGTCGAACGGGCTCTTGGCGATGGCGGCGCGGTTGCGTTGCCGGCGCTCGATGAACTGCAGCGCCTTTCTCGACAGCGGGTCCTGCCAGCCCTCCTCCGAGGCCACGGCGAAGACGTCGCCGACGGCGTCCTGCAAAATCTCGCGCGAGACGGCGAAGCGCTGGAGGATCGTGCGCCGCGCCTCGGCGTCGGCCCACCAGAACATCACATAGGCGTGGCTGGGCCGCAGTTCGGCGCGCTTGAGCAGCAGGGCGATCAGGCCCGGATTGTCGCGCGTCATGGCCACGACGTTCTCGACGCCCTGGTGGCTGAAGCGGGCCAGGTCGTTGCGCAGCAGGGCCTCGACCACCGGGATCTCGCCCATGTCGACCAGGGCGTCGGCCACCACCTCGCCCACGCCACGGCGGATGGCGATCAGCCGGCGGTGCTCCTGGCTGGCGTGATAGAGGCAGTCGATCAGATCGGCGTCCGACAGGTTGGGCGAGTTCTCCAGCAGCGCCCGGGCCACCATCACCTCGTCGCGCAGCAGCAGGCGCACCAGGGAGCCCGGCATGTCGCTCAGCGTCGCCAGGCGCCGGGCGACCTTCTCGCGCTCCTCGACCACCGCCTCGCGCAGCATCTCGACCAGCAGGTCGGCGCACATGGCGCGCTCGAAATTGTTGATCCGGCTGGCCGGCAGGCAGACCACGTCGGCCAGCCGCTTGAGCAGCGCGGCGCGCGACTTGGGCGGAACGGCGATCGGCTTGGCGAAGGGCGAAATCGGGTCGGTCATGATCTTCCTGGCGGCGAAGCCCCCATCGCCGGATTCGAAACTAGACGGGAAACGTCTTTAACTTCGAATAAGCGCCAAGGATTCTCCCGCCAGGAGAATTTGCGGCCTTACAGCCCTATCCGCCAGAGCTTCAGCGAAATTGTCGCGGCTCCCATTCGGGCCAGATGTCAGGCAGGTCGGTCGAGACGCGGTTGGGATAGGCCGGCGGGCGCTTTTCCAGGAACGAGGTCACCCCCTCCTTGGCGTCGCCCGAGGCGCCGCGCGACTGGATGGCCCGGCTGTCGGCCTTGTGGGCCTCCATCGGATGGTCGGCCCCGGCCATGCGCCACAGCAGTTGCCGGGTCAGGGCCACCGAGACGGGGGCGGTATTGTCGGCGATCTCGCGGGCCAGGGCCTTGGCGGCCGGCAGCAGATCCTCGGGCGCGTGCAGCGAGCGCACGAACCCGCGCTCCTTGGCCTCCGAGGCCGGGAACACCCGGCCGGTGTAGCACCACTCCAACGCCGTCTGCATCCCGACCAGCCGCGGCAGGAACCACGACGAACAGGCCTCCGGCGTGATGCCCCGCCGCGCGAACACGAAGCCGAACTTGGCGTCCTCGCTGGCCAGGCGGATGTCCATGGCCAGCTGCATGGTCGCCCCCACGCCGACGGCCGCGCCGTTCACGGCCGCGATCACCGGCTTGAGGCTGTCATAGATCCGCAGGGTCACCCGGCCGCCGCCGTCGCGATAGACGTCGCCGACCTTGCCCTCCTCGCGCTCCAGCGCCTGGGGCGAGGTGCGGTCGAAGGTGGCCCCGCCGCTCGACAGGTCGGCCCCGGCGCAGAAGGCCCGGCCCGCGCCGGTGACGATCACCACCTTCACCGCGTCGTCGGCGTCGGTGATGTCGAAGACCTCGATCAGCTCCTTCATCATCCGGGCGGTGAAGGCGTTCAGCTTCTCCGGCCGGTTCAGGGTGATCGTCGCGATCCCGTCCTCGACGGCGTAGAGCAGGGTCTCGAAGGCGGGCTGCGACATGGGCGGGGCTCCCTGGATGATCTCTTTTCAAACGATCGTATGGCGCATCAGCAAGAACGCACAACCCCTCCCCCTTGATGGGGGAGGGGCAGGGGTGGGGGTGAATACGGCGGTGGACGCCGTGCGCCGCCGCCAGCTCAGCAGGTCACCCCCATCCCCAGCCCTTCCCCCCTCAAGGGGGAAGGGAGTTCTCAAGCCCGCCGCACCCCCAGCTTGCTGATCGCATGCACGAAATTGTTGGCCGCGATTTCCATGCTCCCCGTCCACTCCAGGTCGGGGAACCGCGCCAGGATCTGGCGATAGGCCTCCTCCAGCTGGATCTGGGCCACGCGCTTGCCCAGGCAGGTATGGGGGCCATAGCCGAAGGCGACGTGCTTGCCGGCGTTGGCGCGGGTCACGTCCAGGCGGTCGGGATCGGCGAAAACCTCCGGATCACGGTTGGCCGCGCCGTAGTACATCACCACCTTCTCGCCCTCGCGGATCTGCTGGCCGGCCACCTCGACGTCGCGCGTCGCCGTGCGGCGCATGTAGATCACCGGGCTGACCATGCGGATAAACTCGTCGACCGCGCCCGGCAACAGGGCCGGATCGTCGATCAGCCGCTGCTTCTGCTCGGGAAACTCGGTCAGCAGCTTCATCGCGCCCGACAGCGTGTTGCGCGTCGTATCGTTGCCCGCGAAGACGATCAGCAGCCACGAGCCGTCCAGATATTCGTCGGCCAGCAGGTCGCCGTCGACCTGGGCGCGGGCGATGGCGGTCATCAAATCCTGCTTCGGATCCTCCCGGCGCTTCAGCAGCATGGTGCGGCCGTAGTCGAACATCTCCTCGATGTTCTCGTTGAAGTCGGCCACGAACTGCATCAGCTCCAGCGTCGGGGTGATCGGGGCCATGGCCTGCTGCACGGCCAAGTCCTGGGCGCGCTCCAGATAGTGCATCCAACGCAGGAACCTGTCCCGGTCCTCAGGCGGCACGCCCAGGATCTCGCACAGGGTGAACAACGGCAGGATCGACGAGAACCGCTCGACCATGTCGATCTCGGCGCCGCCGGCCAGCAGCGGCTCCATCTCGTCGAGCAGGCGCGTGACCTCTCCCCGCACCTTCTCGGTCAGGCCGCGCAGATAGCCGGCGGTGAAATAGGGCATGTGCTCGCGGCGCAGCTGCAGGTGATGCGGCGCGTCGAGATTGATCATGGTGTCCATGGTCGCCCGGAACAGCAGGGCGTGGCGCTTGTCGGGCGGCCCCATCGACATCAGGATCCCGCCCTTCTGCGACGAGAAGGTCTCCGGATCGCCGTTCACCCGCATGACGTCCTCGTGGCGGGTGACAGCCCAGAAGCCCGGCCCGCCGAACGGCTCGGCGTGCCACATCACCGGCGCTTCCTTTCGCATCCGCACGAAGTCGGCGAAGGGCTGGCCCTGGGTGAAGCGGAAGATGTCGGCGAGATCGACGCCCTCGAGGGTCGGATAGGTCGGCGCGGCGGCCGGTCCCGGCCGTCCGTCCACCGCCGTCTGGCTGATCAGTTCCATGCGCGCCTCCCGTTGAACATCGTTCTTTTGCGGCACGATCACCCAGTATGGCGTCGCCGCCAACGGCGCCCCTACGGCAACTTGCGCGACAGTTCGCGCTTGAAGCATGCTCCAGATGAACGCCGATCACGCGGGCGACACGCGGACGGCGCCCAGGGAGAGAAACGGCCGTGCTCGCCTTGGCGGGACGGCCCTGGAGGGTCCATGCATCCGAGCGTCCATGCCCTAGCCCAGCCCGACAAGCCCGCCTTCGTGATGGCCGGCTCGGGCGAGACGGTGACCTATCGAGAACTCGACGACCGCTCGAACCAGGGGGCGCAGCTCTTCCGCTCGATGGGGCTGGGGGTCGGCGACGTCGTGGCCATCCTGCTCGACAACCATCCGCGCTATCTGGAGATCGCCTGGGCGGCCCAGCGGGCGGGGCTCTATTTCACCTGCGTCTCGACCAAGCTGACCGCGCCCGAGGTCGAGTACATCGTCAAGGATTGCGGGGCCAAGGCGCTGATCGCCGGCCCGGCGCTGGACGCGGTCGCGCAAAGTCTTGCTCCGCTGATCCCGGGCGTCGCCCTGCTGCGGGTCGACGGCGCGCTCGCCCCCTATGGCGACTTCGACGCCGCCCGCGCGGCCATGCCGACGACGCCGGTCGCCGACGAGACCTCGGGTTCGGACATGCTCTATTCGTCGGGCACCACGGGACGGCCCAAGGGCGTGAAGCCCGCCCTGAACGGCGCGCCGATCGACGCGCCGACGGCCTTGCAGATGATGGCCCAGCACCTCTTCAAGCTGGACGGCGACAGCATTTATCTCTCGCCCGCCCCGCTCTACCACGCCGCTCCGCTGCGCTGGTGCATGAGCGTGCACAAGCTGGGCGGCACGGTCGTGGTGATGGAGAAGTTCGATCCCGAAAATGCCCTGGCCCTGATCGAGAAGCACCACGCCACCTGCGGCCAGTTCGTGCCGACCCACTTCGTGCGGATGCTGAAACTGCCGGAGGCCGTGCGGACGAAGTACGACGTTTCCAGCATGAAGTCGGCGATCCACGCCGCCGCGCCCTGCCCGATCCCGGTCAAGGAGCAGATGATCGGCTGGTGGGGTCCGGTGATCTACGAGTACTACGCCGGCACCGAGGGCAACGGCTTCTGCTGGATCGACAGCGACAACTGGCTGGAGCGGCGCGGTTCGGTGGGCCAGGCGGCGCTGGGCGAACTGCGCATCTGCGACGAGGCCGGCGATCCCCTGCCCGCCCGCGCCGAGGGCGTCGTCTACTTCGCCAACGGCCCCGCCGTAACCTACCACAACGCCCCGGAAAAGACGGCCGAAAGCTACAACAAGCACGGCTGGACGACTCTGGGCGACGTCGGCTGGGCCGACGAGGACGGCTATCTCTACCTGACCGACCGCAAGAGCTTCATGATCATCTCCGGCGGGGTGAACATCTATCCGCAGGAGATCGAGAACCTCCTGATCACCCATCCCCGGGTCGCCGACGCGGCCGTGGTCGGCGCGCCCGACGAGGAGATGGGCGAGAAGGTCGTCGCCGTGATCCAGCCGCTGGACTGGTCCGACGCCGGCCCGGACCTGGCCGCCGAACTCCTGGCCTTCGCCCGCGACAACCTCAGCCACGTGAAGGCCCCGCGCCAGGTCGACTTCGTGCGCGAGCTGCCCAGGCATCCGACGGGGAAGCTCTACAAGCGGCTGGTGAGGGACGCCTACTGGGGCAAGGGCGAGGGGCGGATCGTCTAGAAAAAGACGACAAGACATCAAACCGACCGCCGACTGTCACAGGGCTATGCCCGCCCAAGCTCATCGTCTCCCGATCAGCAGCTATCCCGTTGCTGAAAGCGAGGAATTAGCGATGAACGCCGTCCAGAGCGTTAGCCTACAAAGCCACGCCATACGACTTTGGCGATACGACGGGTTACCTCTACCCGAATGGATGCCGCAAGATACAGCAAGCTACATTGAGGCGAACGGTACTTTCTCCTTGAACACCGAGCTCGGTCTGGCACGTGTGCACCCAGGGAACATCGTCGTCGAACAGCGCGGCGCGTTCTGGGTTCGCTCTTCCGAAGATCTTTCGGATTTGATCGCGGAACTCAAGATCCGCGCCACTCCCTCGATCACAGCGATTGGCCCAGGAAAAGCGAGCCAGTTCGGAGAAATCGTTCGCCCCAAGGAAAATCGGAACAGAAAGGCGACACCGCATCCTCCAAGGTTCGCTCCGCCGATCGGCTCCCTACCGTCTATCGAATGGGTTCATCTCGACAGGCTATCCGTCGACGAAACCTATCAGCGCACTACGGACAATGCGGCCTCGCGGAGACTGATAAGCAGCATCGCAGCCAAGTTCGATTGGCGCCTATGCGCGCCCCTGGTCGTAGCCCGCCGTACCGACGACGCTCTCGTCATCATCGATGGACAACACAGGTGGATGGCGGCGCAATCTTTGGCGGCCTAATCGCAATCATGTCCAAGCCACCTGAGAATCTTGACCCTGATCGTCTTGTCGAGGCTCTCAAAACAATGAGTGCAGACGACTGGGGCCTGCACGCCGAAGGCCTGAATGGAGGCGACTCAAGAATAGCCGCTTTGCGAACAGCTATCCTCAACGCATACGAAAAAGTCGTGCTCTGAAGCTAGCGCTCATGGCCCCTTCCTCCTTAAAAAGGAGGAAGGGTTGTGATCAACGCCCGCTCGTGATCTCTTCCAAACAAACGTTTGGGAGAACGCCGCATGAAAGAGATCGCCTTCGCCGACATCGCCAGCCTGGTCGGCCAGGAGGTCGGGGTGTCCGACTGGGTCGAGATCAGCCAGGAGCGGGTCAACCAGTTCGCCGAAGCCACCGGCGACCACCAGTGGATCCACATCGACGTCGAGCGGGCCACTCGCGAGATCGGCGGGCCGATCGCCCACGGCTATCTCACCCTGTCGCTGATCCCGATGCTGGGCGCGGGCATACTGCACGTCACCGGCGTAACGCGCGGCATCAACTACGGCTGCGACAAGGTGCGGTTCACGGGCATGGTGCGCGTCGGCAAGCGGGTGCGCATGCGCCAGAAGCTGGTGGCCGTCGAGCCCAAGGCCGGCGGCCTGCAGATGAAGAACGAATGCACCATCGAGATCGAGGGCGAAGAGCGCCCGGCCTGCGTGGCCGAAACCATCTCGATCATCTACGGCGCATAAGAAGAAAGGCCCCGGGATCGCTCCTGGGGCCTTCGTCTATCTGGCTAAAACCAAGCCTAGCGCTTGATCGCGTCGCCGATCTTGTCCTGGGCCTGGCCGACCTTGTTCTGGACGTCGCCCTTGAGCTTCTGGGCCGCGCCTTCGGCTTCCAGGCGTTCGTTGTCGGTGGCCTTGCCGACGGCTTCCTTCACCGCGCCCACGCCCTTGTCGACTGCGCCTTCGACACGATTGGTGCTCATGGCTTGCTCCTGGTTGGAATTGAACTCCCCATCCGAACGGGAGCCCCGGAGCAAAGGTTCCTAGCGTGACCAGAGCCTGATCAGCGCCAGAACCGCGTCAGCGATTGTAGCCGGTCACCGATACGGCCTGGACTGCGACGACGCCTTGGACCGCCCCAGGAGGCGGCGTCGCCGACGGAGCCTGGACGACGGCCTGGGTGGCGGGCTTGGCCGGCGCGGCCTGGATGACCGGCGGGCCGGCGGCCTTGTCGAGCAGGGCCACAGTCTCGCGGATATATTTGGCGTGGGTGACGATGCCGATCTCCAGGCGCTCGCCCGACAGCTCGACCTGCTGGGTCAGCATGCCGGCCACGAACTGCACTTCCTGGCTTTCGGTCGAGCCCGGCCGGCGGCGCGCGCCCTCGGCCATGAACACCGGCCCGCCCGAATTGCCGGGGAACACCGAGAAATCCATCAGGAAGGTCGGGAACACGCTGGCGGGGGCCAAGGGGTACGACGCCACCCGGCCCGAGCGCAGGATTGGAAAGCCCGCGGTGTTGGCCGACAGGCCGCGCGGGAAGCCCAGCGCCATCATCTCGTCGCCGGGACCCAGGCTGTACTTGTTGAAGGTGTCGTCCTGGGCCAGCCAGGCCAGCGGGATGGCGGCCTTGGCGAATTCAGGCGGGGCCTCGACCTCGATGGCGGCGACGTCGCGGCTGGGATGTTTGATCCACAGCGGATGGTCGCCGTCGCGGATCTTCAGGGTGCGGGGGTCATAGCGCCAGACGCCGTCCGTCCCCTGTATGCGATAGCCGATCTTGGCCGAGACCGAAGGCATCTTGTCGAACACGTGGGCGGCGGTGACCAGGATGGTGCGCGGACGCCCCTCCGGCGTCGGGTCCTCGATGAGGAAACCGGTGCCGACCGTGCGCGAGCCGTCGGCGAGCGGCTGCTCGAGCTGCACCGTCGCCTGGATCAGATCGACCGACAGGTCCCACGCCATGAACGCCTCGTCTCCGATTCAACCTTTGACGCCGTAAGAGTTTGACCAGAGGCGCCCGCCGCAACAAGTTGGCGTTCTGACGCATCCGAGGGGGAATCTGTCCATGAACCGGCGCGAAATGATGACGAGCGCTGCCGCCGTCGCCGCCGCCTCCTCCGCTGTCCTGATCCCCGGGAGTTCCATGTCCGCCACCGCCAAGCCCGTTCCGCCCGTCGCCAAGAAGATCCCCAAGCGCATCGAGCAGCTGGGGCGCGTGCGGGTCGACGACTACGCCTGGATGAAGGACGACAACTGGCAGAAGGTGCTGCGCGACCCGAGCCTGATCAAGGCCGAGGTCAAGGAGCACCTCACCGCCGAGAACGCCTACGTCAAGGCGATGCTGGCCCCCACCGAGGACCTGCAGAAGGCGATGTTCGAGGAGATGAAGGGCCGCATCAAGGAGGACGACTCCTCGGTCCCCGCCCCCGACGGCGCGTTTGACTACTATTCGCGCTTCGCCATCGGCGGCCAGCATCCGATCTATGCACGCCGCGCTCGCGGCAAGACCGACGGCGAGGAGGTGCTGCTCGACAGCGACGCCCTGGCCAAGGGCAAGGCCTACAGCCAGGTGGCGGCCGCCGAGCACAGCCCCGACCACAAGCTGTTCGCCTATGCCGAGGACGCGCAGGGCTCGGAAGTCTTCAAGATCTACGTCAAGGACCTGGCCACGGGGCAGGTCCTGGCCGAGCCGGTCGAAAGCAGCACCGGCGACTTCACCTGGTCGCCAGACTCGCAATGGCTGTTCTGGACCCACCGCGACGACAACGGCCGTTCCGACAAGATCTATCGCCGCCCCGCCCGCGGCGGGCTGAAGGACGACGTGCTGGTCTATGACGAGCCCGACGACGGCTTCTTCGTCAGCGTCAGCGTCACCGGCTCGGACGCCTTCATCGTCATCAGCGCCGGCGACCACGAGACCTCCGAGACCCTACTGATCCCGGCGAACGACGTCGCCGCCAAGCCGAAAGCCGTCGAGCCGCGCACGCCGGGCCTGCGCTATTCGGTCGAGCACTGGGACGGCAAGTTCGTCATCCTGACCAACGCCGACGACGCCATCGACTTCAAGCTGGTCGAGGCCCCGGTCGACAATCCGGGCCGGGCGAACTGGAAGGACTTCGTCGCCCACAAGCCGGGGACCTTCATCACCGGCCACGCCGCCTACAAGGAGCACCTGGTCCGCGTCGAGCGGGTCAACGCCAACACCCGCATCGTCATCACCGACCGCGCGACCAAGGCAGAGAAGCCGATCGTCGTCGACGAGCAGGCCTATGTGCTGAGCGTCGAGGGCGGCTATGAGTTCGACACCCCGACCCTGCGCTACGTCTACCAGTCGCCGACCACGCCCCGGCAGTGGTTCGACTACGACATGCGCACCGGCGACAAGGTGCTGCGCAAGACCCAGGAGATCCCCTCGGGCCACGATCCGTCCAAGTACGTGACCAAGCGCCTCTATGCGAAGGCGCCCGACGGCGCCGAGGTGCCGGTGACCGTGCTGATGAAGAAGGACGTCAAGCTCGACGGCAAGGCGCCGCTGCTGCTCTACGGCTACGGCAGCTACGGCATGTCGATGGATCCATCGTTTTCGATCCGCAACTTCAGCCTGGTCGACCGCGGCTGGATCTGGGCCATCGCCCACGTGCGCGGCGGCTCGGAAAAGGGTTACGGCTGGTTCCTGGACGGAAAGAAGTTCAAGAAGAAGAACACCTTCACCGACTTCATCGCCAGCGCCGAGCACCTGCATGCGGCCGGCTACGGCGCCAAGGGGCGCACGGTCGCCTATGGCGGCTCGGCCGGCGGCATGCTGATGGGCGCGATCACCAACCTGCGGCCCGACCTGTGGGCCGGGATCATCGGGGCGGTGCCGTTCGTCGACGTGCTCAACACCATGAGCGACACCTCCCTGCCGCTGACCCCGCCGGAATGGCCCGAATGGGGCAATCCGCTGGAGGACAAGGAGGCCTACGACTACATCGCCAGCTATTCGCCGTACGACAACGTCACCGCCAAGCCCTATCCGGCCGTGCTGGCCACCGGCGGCCTGTCGGACCCGCGCGTCACCTATTGGGAGCCCGAGAAGTGGGCGGCCAAGCTGCGCGAGCACACGACCAGCGGCGATCCGATCCTGCTGAAGATCAACATGGAGGCCGGCCACGGCGGCGCCTCGGGCCGCTTCGACTTCCTCAAGGAGATCGCGCTCGACTACGCCTTCGCGGTGTGGGCGATCGACAAGGGCTGGAAGGCTTAGGCCTTCCCCCTCCGGCCCTCCGGGCCACCTCCCCCAGAGGGGGAGGATCCGATTGCGTAGATGCTCCCCCTCTGGGGGAGCTGTCGGCGAAGCCGACTGAGGGGGTCTTCCCACATGTCCGAACTCATTATCCGCCCCTCCACCGACGCCGACGTCGCCGCGATCACGGCCATCTACGGCTGGAACGTGCTCAATGGCCTGGGCACCTTCGAAGAGGTTCCGCCCGACGAGGCCGAGATGGCCCGCCGGCGCGCGGCCTTCCTCGATCGCGGCCTGCCCTATCTGGTCGCCGAGCAGGACGGAAAGGTGCTGGGCTACGCCTATGCCGGTCCGTTCCGGCTACGGGCGGCCTATCGCTACACCGTCGAGGACAGCATCTATGTCGCCCCCGACGCGGCCGGCAAAGGCGTCGGCAAGGCGCTGCTCAAGGCCCTGATCGAGATCTGCGAGGGCCTGGGCCTGCGCCAGATCTGCGCGGTGATCGGCGACAGCGGCAACGCCGCCTCGATCGGCGTGCACGCCTCGCTGGGCTTCGAGCACAAGGGCGTCTTCCCCGCCATGGGCTACAAGTTCGGCCGCTGGGTGGACCTCGTTTGGATGCAATTGCCCCTGAACGGCGGCGGCGACACGCCTCCGGACGCGCCGGGACTGTCGCTGAGCGGGGTGTGACATTGCGGGATGGTTGCGCAGCGTCGCGACCATCCCTAGTTTCCCGCCCATGCGCGGGCTTCGCCTCCTTCTTCTGGCCCTGATCGCGGTGGCTTTCGCCGCTGGCGGGATCATGCGCGCCGCGCCGGCCCAGGCCTCGTCCATGCCCGCCTGCCACGAGATGGCGATGGACGGCATGGACATGGGCCCCATGGACGGGGACGCCGCCGATCACGCCCCCGCCGACAAGGACGCCGACCACAAGTCCAAGCCTGGCGCCATGGCGACCAGCTGCTGCGTCGGCTGCCTGCCGGCCGGCCAGCGCGTCGCCGCCGGCGACCTGGCCGCACGAACCGCCAGCGCCGTAGAGTTCTCGGCCCACACCCCGTCGCTCGACGGCCTGAACGCCGCGCCGGAACCCCGCCCTCCGCGCGCCTGATCGCTAGACCGCGCGCCGACGCAGGCGCGCCTTTTCTCAAAACGTCTTACGATCACCGTTCCCAAGAAAGGCAGTCCCATGACCGCCCTCTCCTTCCGCGCGCGGCTGCTGGCCGGCGCGTGCACGATTGCGAGCCTGACGCTCGCCACCGCCGCCTTCGCCCAGGATCATACCGGCCACGCCATGCCCGCCCAGGCGACTACGGCCGAAGCCGAACCGCCGGCCGATCCGCATGCGGGCCACCACATGGCCATGCCGCAGTCCGACACCATCGACGACGGCTATATGAGCCTGCCTCCGCACGACGGCATGGTCATGCCCATGGTCAGCCCGCTGGGCGCCTATTCCATGACCCGCGACGCCGGCGGCACCGCCTGGCAGCCCGACGCCACGCCGAACTTCGGGATCATGAAGCACAGCGGCGAGTGGATGCTGATGGGCCACGCCCTGCTGAACGGCGTCTATGTCGATCAGGGCGGCCCGCGCGGCGGCTCCAAGGCCTTCGCGGCCGGCATGTTCATGGGCATGGCCCAGCGGCAGGTCGGCCCGGGCATGCTGGGCTTCAAGGCCATGGTCAGCCCCGACCCTTTCATGGGCAAGAGCGGCTATCCGCTGCTGATGGCCGTGGGCGAGACGGCCGACGGCGAGCATGCGCTGGTCGATCGCCAGCATCCACATGATCTCTTCATGGAGCTGTCGGCCAGCTACAGCCTCAGCGTCGGCGACAAGTCGGACGTCTATCTCTACGCCGGCCTGCCCGGCTCGCCCGCCTACGGTCCGCCGGCCTTCATGCATCGGGCCTCGTCGATGGACAGCCCGGAAGCCCCGATCAGCCACCACTGGTTCGACTCGACGCACATCACGTTCGGCGTGGTCACGGCCGGGTTCTCGCACGACGACTGGAAGATCGAGACCAGCGCCTTCCGCGGCCGCGAGCCCGACCAGAAGCGCTACGACATCGAGACCGGTCAGCTGGACAGCGTCTCGGCGCGCCTGTCGTACATTCCGACGCCGAACTGGGCGCTGCAGACCAGCTGGGCGAAGATCAACAGCCCCGAGGCGCTGGATCCCGACAAGGACGAGGCCCGCGCCTCGGCCAGCGCGCTCTACGCCCGGCCCCTGGGCAAGGACGGCTCGATCAGCGCCACCCTGGCCTGGTCGCGCAAGGACCGGATCCCGGGCGACGCCCTGCAGGCCTGGCTGGCCGAAGGCTCCGTCAAGCCGAACGACCGCTGGACGATCTTCGCCCGCGCCGAGCAGGTGGAGCAGGACGAGCTGGCCGACCATCACGGCTCGCACTCGGGCGAGGCCTATACGGTGCGCCGCGTGTCGCTGGGGGCGATCCGCGACTTCCAGATCGCAGAGAGCGTGAAGTTCGGGATCGGCGGGCTGGTCAGCGCCTACGATGCGCCGCAAGCGCTGGGCTATGACGACCCGATGGGCGGCATGGCCTTCGTCCGGTTGCGGATCGGGTAGGTAGAAAGAAGAAAGCCCCGCCGGTGACGGCGGGGCTTTCGTGTTCTCGGGTCTCCAAGAAGACCGAAGGATCAGGCCTTGCGGGCGCGAGCCTTGCCGGGGGCCTTGGCCTTGCGGCCGCCTTGACCCAGGCCGAGGGCCTTGGCCATGGCCGAGCGGGCTTCGCTGTAGGCCGGGGCGGTCGTCGGGTAGTCGGCCGGCAGGCCCCACTTCGACTTGTATTCGGCCACGGTCATGCCGTGGGTGGTCAGGTGACGCTTCAGAGTCTTGTACGGCTTGCCGTCTTCGAAGCTGATCAGGGCGTCCGGCGTGATGCTCTTACGGATCTGGGCCGGAGTAGCCTTGGTAACGGTTTCGGCCACCGGGGCTTCCGGCGAGCCAATTCCGGCCAGCGCGTCGTGCGTCGCCCGGATCAACGCAGGCAGGTCAGAGACCGAAGTCGTGTTGTTGGCCACATAGTTGGCCACGATTTCGGCGGTCAGCTCGATCAGGGTCGCTTTGTCTTCCACGGCGTCACTCCACAATGACTTTAAATTTGGAAATACACCCGCCCTACGGAATTACAAGTACACAAATACGCGGCAGCGCTGCCAACGCTCCACAAAAACAGGCTTTATTTCGTGGAAACAATGAGGAGCACCGTTCTGCGGAACCATATCCGGCTTCGCATGCGCACACGTTCAAGTGCAGTTTACGCAAGGCAACCATCTCGCGGACGCGAAAACCGGCCAGAATCACGTCGCACTGCACATAAACCGGCGTGGAATGGATGTTCGGAGATTCGGCGCGGCCGGCGCGCGAGGCGTCCGTGCACTGACCGACAGACGCACAGATCACGTCAAACGGCTTGGCGCTTCACCGGGAGGCGTTTTCTACCAAGATAGGGAAGAAAAAGGGAGAAGTGGCTGGGGAACTAGGACTCGAACCTAGAATGACGGTACCAAAAACCGCAGTGTTACCATTACACCATTCCCCAGCAGGAACGGCTGCCGACCCAGGGGGCCGCGGCGAGGCGGTGGAGATAGCTCAGGATGCGGACGGTGGCAACGCCCTCCAAATTCTTTTTTTGGGTCCATTTTCGCGCTTGCGACTCTCCGCACCGCCTCCTATAAGCCGCCTCCCAAGTCGAGCGCGGCCACGCGGCCAGCCCGGCAGGGAAAGTCGGAGTGTGGCTCAGTCTGGTAGAGCACTGCGTTCGGGACGCAGGGGTCGCAGGTTCAAATCCTGCCACTCCGACCATCTTCTCTCCCGAGAAAATCCCCCCATTTGCATGAAGTCGCCGCAAGACGACGCAGGTTGCACGCTGTTCATTTGACCGCGTCGCGACAGTCGTTAGCTTGTGCTCGCGCGCGATGGTCGCCGTCGCGCTCTGGATTTCGCCCCTGGTTTTCTCGACGGGACCCCGATGAAGCAATTTCTCATGACCGTGGCCGGCGTCTTCGTCGGACTGGTGCTCTTTCTCGTCGGCGTCCCCTTTATCCTGATCGTCCTGGCGGCCGGCGCCGCCCGCCCCGCTCCCGTCCCGTCCCAGTCGGTGGTGCAGCTTGACCTGCGCGGCGGCCTTTCCGACCAGGACTCGCAGAACCCGTTCGCGGCCTTCGGCGGCGGCGGCCGCTCGGTGATGAACGTCATCGAGGTGCTGCGCCGCGCCGAGACCGACGACAAGGTCAAGGGCGTGCTGGTGCGCCTGCCCGAGGGCGGCATCGCCCCGGCCTCGGCCGACGAACTGGCCCAGGCCTTCAAGCACTTCCGCAGCGTCGGCAAGAAGCCGATCTTCGCCCACAGCCAGGGCCTCTATCCCTCGGGCATGTCGACCTCGACCTATCGCCTGGGCGCGGCCGCCAGCGAGTTCTGGATGCAGCCCGACAGCTCGCTGCAGGCCGTCGGCCTGTCCAGCGAGACGATGTTCTACAAGCGCCTGTTCGACAAATACGGCGTCAAGGCCGACTTCCAGCAGCGCTATGAATACAAGAACGCGGTCAATCCCTACCTGCACGACGACTTCACGCCGGCGCACCGGGAAGCCACCCTGTCGTGGATGGGCTCGGTCTATTCCAGCGCCCTCACCGCCGCCGCCCAGGATCGCAAGCTGGATCCGGCGCGCCTGATCAAGGCGATCCAGGCCGGCCCCTACAGCGCCCAGCAGGCGCAAGGGCTCGGCCTGATCGACAAGGTCGGCCAGGTCAAGGAAGCCCAGGACGCGATGCTGACCCGCGCCGGCAAGGGCGGCAAGCTGATCGAGTTCGACGACTACGCCTCGCGCTCCAAGAAGGACGCGGCCAAGACCGGTCCGGCCATCGCCGTGATCGGCGCCGAGGGCCCGATCGTCACCGGCTCGACCGCCCAGTCCTCGCCGTTCGGCGGCGACAGCACGATCTATTCGGACGAGGCCTCCAAGGCGATCTACGACGCCATCGACGACAAGGACGTCAAGGCGATCGTCTTCCGCGTCTCCTCGCCCGGCGGTTCGGACACGGCTTCGGAGCAGATCCTGGCGGCCGTCAGGGCCGCCAAGGCGGCCGGAAAGCCCGTGGTGGTCAGCATGGGCACCTACGCGGCCTCGGGCGGCTACTGGATCAGCAGCCAGGCCTCGTCGATCGTGGCCCAGCCCTCGACCCTGACGGGCTCGATCGGGGTGTTCGGCGGCAAGTTCGCCCTGGGCGAGGCCCTGTCGCGCTTTGGCGTCGACACCCGCCAGGTGACCGTGGGCGGCGACTACGCCGGCGCCTTCGGCACCAGCGAGGGCTTCACGGCCGACCAGAAGGCCCGCTTCTCGGCCTGGATGGACCATATCTATGACGGCTTCATCGCCCGCGTCGCCGAGGGCCGCAAGCTGCCCCGGGAGCGCGTTCGCGAGATCGCCAAGGGCCGCGTCTGGACCGGCGCCCAGGCCAAGGAACTGGGCCTGGTGGACGAGCTGGGCGGCTTCTACGACGCCGTCGAGAAGGCCAAGGCCCTGGCCGGCCTGAAGGGCGAGGTTCGCCTCAAGAAGGTGGGCGGTCCCAAGTCGCCGTTCGACGCCCTGGAACGCGCCCTGGGCGTCAGCTCGGCCTCGATGCGCACGGTGGCCGCCGCGGCCTGGATCCTGGGCGACCCGCGCTCCCAGGCGATCCTGGACGAGATGGCCAAGACCCGCCTGCGGGCGCAGGGCGCCAGCGTGCTGGCCGATACGCCGGTGCATTGATCCCCTTCCGGGCTTTGCTGGACTGACGAAGGCCGCTCCGAAAGGGGCGGCCTTTTTCTTACCCTCCCCCTGAAGGGGGAGGTGTCGGCGAAGCCGACGGAGGGGGGGAGTGACTGCTCTGGTCGGCGGCTGCGTCGACGTCAGCAGACACTTCCCCCTCCGGCCCTTCGGGCCACCTCCCCCTTCGGGGGGAGGGTCTTGGGGCATGG
>NZ_QHJY01000339.1 GCF_003185805.1 Caulobacter sp. D5 | reverse complement strand
GGCGTGAAGCAGCCCGCGCCGCCGCCGCCTCGGGCCGCAGCGCCTGGATCGGCGGCGTCGGCCGCAGCGGCCGCCTCTACGTGGCCATAGCCGCCCAGACCTCGGCCGGCCGCGGCTACGTCATCGCCGCCGGCGATCCCTCGCGCCTGCTGGGCGAGCCGGACAAGACCCAGTCCAACGCCCTCTTCCTGCCGGACGGCGGCCTGCTGGTCGGCGTCGGCCGCGCGGTGCAGGGCGCCGCCAGCCTCGACCAGGCCTACGCCCTGTCGGTGGAGGACCTGCAAGGCGGGGCCGCCGCCCTGACCGGCCGCGGCGTCGACGGCTCGGGCCTGGACGTGGCCTTCGAGCCCCTGGCCCAGGGCGCCCTGATCGCCGCCGTCAGCGCCCCCAGCCACACCGTCGCCAATGTCGACCGCCGCCTGATGGAAGGCGCGCTGACCCTGCTGATCCCGCTGGCCGCCGGCATCGCCCTGGCCCTGATCCTGATGCTGCAGAGCCGCCGCGCCGAGGCCGCCCAGCGCGAGTTCATCGACAGCGAGCAGCGCTTCCGCCTGGCCGTCGAGGCCGCCCGCTGCGGCATCTGGGAATGGGACCTGCGCTCGGACGAGGTCTACATGTCCGACGTCACCGGCGCGATGTTCGGCTGGGGCGGCGGCGGCGTCGCGCCCGGCGAGGACCTGGTCGAGCGGATCTCGTCGGACCACCGCGACCGCGTGCGCCAGGCCCTGGCCAACGCCGCCCAGTTCGGCGCCTTCGACGTGTCGTTCCGCATCCCCGCCCGCGAGCACGGCGGCCGTTCGATCTGGGTGGACGCCCGCGGCCAGGGCTTCGGCAAGCCGGGCGAGGACGGCTATTCGCGGATCATCGGCGTGGCGCTGGACGTCACCGAGGAGCGCCTGGCCCAGGCCCGCGCCCAGGCCGCCGAGAACCGCCTGCGCGACGCCATCGAGAGCGTGTCGGAGGCCTTCGTGCTCTGGGACCGCCAGGGGCGCCTGCTGATGTGCAACAGGAACTACCGCAGCGTCTTCTCGCTGGAGCCGCGGATCCTGAAGCCCGGCGCCGCCCGCGCCGAGGTCAACCGCTTCGCGGCCCTGGCCATCAAGCAGGAGATCCCCGATCCGACCGGCGCCAAGGGCGTGCGCGAGGCCGAGATGAACGACGGCCGCTGGATCCAGATCAGCGAGCGGCGCACGGCTGAGGGCGGCCTGGTGATGACCGCCGCCGACATCACCGCCATCAAGACCCAGGAAGAGGCCCGCCGCCGCAACGAGGAGCAGCTCCAGAACGCCGTCGCCGGCCTGGAGCGCAGCCAGGAGCAGCTGGCCGAGCTGGCCCGCAAGTACGAGATGGAGAAGGTCAAGGCCGAGGGCGCCAACAAGGCCAAGAGCGAGTTCCTGGCCAACATGTCCCACGAGCTGCGCACGCCGCTGAACGCCATCAACGGCTTCTCCGAGATCATGATGAACGAGATGTTCGGCCCGCTCGGCGACCAGCGCTACAAGGGCTACAGCCTCGACATCCACAACAGCGGCCAGCACCTGCTGGCCCTGATCAACGACATCCTCGACATGTCGAAGATCGAGGCCGGCAAGATGAACCTGAAGTTCGAGCCGCTGCACCTGGAAGACGTCACCGAGGACGCCGTGCGCCTGGTGCGCAACCGCGCCGAGGCCGCCGGGCTGAAGCTGGAGGTCGACTTCCCGCCCCTGCCCGAGATCGAGGCCGACTACCGCGCGGTCAAGCAGGTGCTGCTGAACCTGCTGAGCAACGCCATCAAGTTCACCCCCCGCCAGGGCCGCGTCACCGTGCGCGCCGAAATCCGCCGCGATCCGCTGGGCGAGCGGGTGAAGGTGTCGGTCACCGACACCGGCATCGGCATCGCCGCCGAGGACCTGGCCCGCCTGGCGCGTCCGTTCGAGCAGGTGGAAAGCCAGCACTCCAAGACCACGCAAGGCACGGGCCTGGGCCTGGCCCTGACCAAGTCGCTGGTCGAGATGCACGACGGCGCCCTGGAGATGGTCTCCAACCCGGGCGAAGGCACCACGGTCAGCTTCATCCTGCCGGTCAGCCAGAGCAGCCCGATGAGCATCCGGGACTTCGCCGCGGCTTAAGGCTGGGCATTTGCCGACGCCGCGGTTCGGCGCCAAGGTCGCTCCCAGCAGCATGAGGGGGCAGGACGTGGCCGCGATCTTAGGAACACCCGTCGCCTTCATCCACGTCAGCGACCGCCAGCGGGCGCTGGACTTCTACGGCCAGGCCCTGGGCCTTGCGGTCCGCAGCTCCGATCCGTTCGGCGACTTCCTGGAGGCCGGAGAGGCGCTGATCCGCCTGACCGCCCTGCCCGACTTCAAGGCTGGCGCGCACCCGGTGTTCGGCTGGAACGTGGCGGACATCGAGGCCGCCGTGCGGACCCTGGCCGGCCGGGGCGTGGTGTTCACGATCTACGAGGGCTTCGGCCAGGACGCCCTGGGCATATGGACCGCTCCCGACGGCAAGGCGAAGGTCGCCTGGTTCGCCGATCCCGACGGCAACGTGCTGAGCCTGTCGCAGGCTTGAGGCGACGCACGTTCCGCGACACTCTCCGCGCCGTTTCGCGCGGAAGGCTTCTGGCGCGGTTTCGGGGAAATGACTGAATGAGCGGCGCCCTGGTGCTGATCCTGTCGTCGGCCGCCGCCGCCATCGGGCTGTTCGCGGCGACGCAGCTGGTGCTGCGGCCCGGCTGGCGGAAGGCTCCGGCGACGGCGCTGGCGGTGTTCCTGCTGCTGAGCGCGCTGTCGGGCGTCGACCTGATCCTGGATCGCGGCGGCGTCTATGCCGCCGCCCCTTGGGCGACAGGGATCCTGTGGTCGACCTCGCTGTTCCTGGGACCGGCGATCCTGGCCTATGTGGTGGCCATGACCGGGGATCCGGAGGCGGGATGGAGCCCGGTGCGGATCGCACGCCTCTGCTGGCCGGCGGGGATCGCCCTGCTGCTGGCCCTGCCGTTCTTCGCCCTGCCGATCCCGACGCGCATCGCCATCTACACCGGCGTCGGGGCCGAGACCGACGCCTGGGCCGGCCCGCTGCAGCTGGCCTTCGTGGCGCTGTTCCTGGTCACGACCCTGGGCTATCTGGCCGCCGCCTTCCGGGTGATGGGACGGCACGTGCGGCGGGTGCGCGACCTCTTTTCCAACATCGAGAACCGCACCCTGAGCTGGCTGCGGGGGCTGCTGCTGGTGATGCTGGCGGCCTGGATCTGGGGCGCTGTGAAGTCGGGGCTGGCGCTGAACGTCTCCCATGCCGACTGGCTGGATGTCGCCGGCGCGGCGGTGGAGCTGGCCTGGACGGCGGCCATCGGCCTCTTTGGCCTGTCGCAGCAGCCGATCTTCACGCCCCAGACCGAGACGCCCAAGGCCCTGCCCCCGGCCGAGAAATACGCCCGCTCGGCCCTGCCGCAGGCGCGTCAGGTCGAGATCGCCGCGCGGCTGGACCGGGCGATGGCGGCCGAGGCCCTGCATCGTGATCCGCTGCTGTCGCTGAGCGCCCTGGCCACCCGCATCGGCGTCTCGCCCAACCACCTGTCGCAGGTGCTGAACGAGCACCTGGGCCAGAGCTTCTTCGACTATGTGAACCGCTGGCGGGTCGACGAGGCCGTCGAGCGGATCCGCACCACCGACGAGGCCATTCTCTCAATCGCCTACGAGGTGGGGTTCAACTCGCGCTCGACCTTCAACGCCGCGGTCAAGAAGCACGCCGGCCGGCCGCCCAGCGCCTTCCGCCCCGCCGCCTGACGCCCCTCCCCAGCAATGTCCGGTCCGGCAGGATCGGAAGCCCGCCCGCTTCTAGCCTACCCGTCCGGACGACGCCCGGCGGCGCCTGCTCCAGCCTCGTGACTGTCACCTCCCCGTTCGAGAGAAACAGTCATGATCCTCCGCCTGAAGGGCGCCGCCCTGGCCGCCTGCGCCCTGGCGCTCCACCCGTTCGCCGCCCGTGCGCAGAGCGAGGAGCCCGACCACCTGCTGCTGCTCGGCGCCGGCGTCTATGCGACCAGCAATCCCTATGAGAGCGCCCGCGAGAAAACCGAGACCGGCGTCCTGCCGCTGTTCTTCTACCAGAACCGCTACCTGACCGCCGACCTGTCGGGCCTGGCGGTGAAGGCCTACGAGAGCAAACACTTCAAGCTCGAGGGCCGCATCAGCCCGCGCTTCCAGTTGGTCGATCCGAAGGACACCCGCGACTTCGCCTTCCTGGAGCGCGACACCGGCGTCGATGTCGGGGCGCGGTTCAGCGGCATGGCCGGCCCGGCGACGCTGAGCCTGGAGCTCCTGGCCGACGCCACCGGCGAGACCGAGGGCCAGGAGATCAATCTCGACCTGACCCTGGCCGCCCAGCCCACCGAACGGCTGTCGCTGGAGGCCGTGGCCGGCCTGTCGTGGAAGGACGAGAAACTGGCCACCTGGCTCTACGGCCTGCGCGAAAGCGAGGTCGCTCCGGCCCTGGCCTATGAGTTCGGGCGCACGGCCCGGGCGCCGTCGGGCGGGGTGGTCGTGCCCTCGCTGGGGGTCCAGGCCCGCTACCGGCTGACCGAGCGGCTCTATGTGATCGCCGCCGCCGAAATCGAGGTGTTCGACGACGACATCAAGGACAGCCCGCTGATGGCCAAGGGCCAGACGGCCGCCGGCTTCGTCAGCCTCGTTCGCCGGTTCTAGGCGTGCGGCCGGTGCACGCCTCGCGCATTTCGGTCGTGCCCGGCGGGCTGACCCTGGCCTGGGAGACCTTGCTGATCCTGCTGATCTGGCTGGCCGCCGTCGCGCCGATGGGCGTGCTGGCCTGGGTCGTCGCGCCCCGGCTGATGACGCCCGGCGATCCGCTGCCGGGCCTGGTGTTCTGGCGCATGGTGGTGGTCGGCATGGCCTGGCAGAGCGTGCTGGCCCTGATCGTGCTGAGGCTGGAGGGCGTGGCCTTCACCCTGCCGGCGTTGCGTCGGCGGCTGTGGCTGAAGGCGCCGACCTGGCGCTCCACCGGCCGGCCGTTCGCCTCGGCCTTCCTGCTGGTTCCTCTGTTCGTGGGCCTGGGCTTCCTGGGCGACGAGGCGGTCGGGGCGCTGTTCCAGGCCACGCCCTTCGGACAGCGCCTGGCCGAGGCGACGCCGGCCTTCGCCCAGATCGAGCACCTGATCACGCCCGAGGCCAGGGGGCGCTGGGACATTCTCGCCCTGGCTTTGGTCTCGAGCCTCTTCAACTACGCCCTGGGCGAGGCCCTGCTGTTTCACGGCGTGCTGCTGCCGCGCATGGAGCGGGCCTGGGGGCGCTGGGCGTGGCTGGGCAACGGCCTGCTGTTCGCCGGCTATCACGTGCACAAGATCTGGATCATGCCCGGCCTGGTGATCAGCTGCCTCTGCTACAGCCTGCCCGCCCAGGCGTTCCGCTCCAACTGGCTGACCATGGTGATCCATGGCGTGGAAGGCGTGGTGCTGATCGCCGCCGTGCTGATCGTCATCCTGCAGCCGTGAGCGCGCCGGAATAATTCACCGACCGCCCTGGCTCCACGTGCGGTTTCATGCTCCGCCTGCGTCAAGCTAAGGGGGCCAGCGAAACAAGCGCCCCGCTTTGGTGGATGGGGAGTGCGATGACGCGACACGTAGCGATGGCCGGGGCCGCCCTGGCGCTGGTGATGACATTCGGCGGACACGCCGCCTTCTCGGCAGAGATCACCCCGCCCGCCCAGGCCTTCGCCCAGGATCCCGGCAGCGACTACTTCCTGGCCGACTACACCGCCTACGAGGCCTATCTGAAGACCCTGGCCGGCCAGTCGGACCGCATGAAGCTGGTCGACATCGGCAAGTCGGAAGAAGGCCGCACCCAGTGGGTGGCGATCGTCTCCTCGCCGGCCAACCTGGCCAAGCTGGACGAATACAAGGAAGTCGCCCGCAAGCTGGCGCGCGGCGAGGTCACCCGCGAGGAAGCCGAGAAGCTGGCCGCCACGGGCAAGGCCGTGGTCTGGATCGACGCGGGCATGCACGCCACCGAGACGGTGACCTCGCAGGGCCAGATCCAGGTGCTCTACCGGATGCTGACCAAGACCGATCCGGAGACGATGCGCATCCTCGACGACGTCATCGTGCTGTTCGGCCACGACAATCCGGACGGCATGGAGCTGGTGTCCGACTGGTACATGCGCAACGCCGACCCGCAGAAGCGCGAGTACAACTCGATCCCGCGCCTGTACCAGAAGTACGTCGGCCACGATAACAACCGCGACAGCTTCATGTCGCAGATGTCCGAGACCACCAACGTCAACAAGGTGCTGTTCCGCGACTGGTATCCGCAGATCATCTACAACCAGCACCAGCCGGCCCCGAACGGCATGGTGGTGTTCGTCCCGCCGTTCCGCGACCCGTTCAACTACAACTACGACCCGCTGGTCATGACCTCGCTGCAGGAGGTGGGCATGGCCATGCACAGCCGCCTCGTGGCCGAGGACAAGCCGGGCTCGGGCGCCCGCAGCGCCGCCCCCTACTCGACCTGGCACAACGGCATGGAACGCTCCATCGCCTATTTCCACAACGCCGTGGGCCTGCTGACCGAGATCACCGGCGGCCCGACGCCGATGCCGCTGAACCTGGTGCCCGAGGTGCAGCTGCCCAACGGCGACCGCCCCATGCCCGCCCCGCCCCAGACCTGGCATCTGGCCCAGACGGTCGAGTACCAGTGGAGCCTGGACCGCGCGGTGATGGACTACGCCTCGCGCAACCGCGAGCGCATGCTGTTCAACATCTGGAAGATGGCCAGCAACTCGATCGCCAAGGGATCCAAGGACAGCTGGACGATCACCCCGACCGAGATCGACGACCTGAAAGAAGCCGGCGCCAAGGTGAAGTTCGAGGGCAAGGTCACCGGTTCGGCCACCTCGGCCGCCGTCGATCCCTCGCTCTACAAGACCATCCTGCAGGCCCCGGAAAAGCGTGATCCGCGCGGCTACATCCTGACCGCCGACCAGGCCGACAAGCCGACGGTCGTGGCCTTCCTCAACGCCCTGATCAAGGCCGGCGTCGATGTCGACGAGGCGACCAAGCCGTTCACCGTGGCCGGCAAGACCTATCCGGCCGGCTCCTACGTGGTGAAGACCGCCCAGGCCTATCGCCCGCACGTCCTCGACATGTTCGAGCCGCAGGACCACCCGCACGACGCCGAATATCCGGGCGGCCCGCCCAAGGCGCCGTACGACGTCACCGGCTACACCCTGGCCTACCAGATGGGGATCAGGTTCGACCGCGTGCTCGACGGCTTCGACGGGCCGTTCCAGCGCGTGCCCGACCTGATCGCCGTCAAGCCGGGCGCCGTGAAGGGCTCGGGCAAGGCCGGCTGGCTGATCGACCACGCCCCCAACAACGCCTTCACCCTGACCAACCGCCTGCTGAAGGCCGGCGCCCAGGTCTCGTGGCTGAAGGACGGCGCCAAGGCCGGCAAGCAGAGCTTCGCGGCCGGGGCCATCTGGGTCCCCTACTCGCCCGCGGCGGCGAGCGTGATCACGGCCGGGGTCAAGGAACTGGGTATCGACGCCTGGGCGACGGGGTCCAAGCCCGGCGGCAAGGCCATCGCCCTGAAGCCGGTGCGCATCGGCCTGGTCGACGTCTATGGCGGCTCGATGCCGTCGGGCTGGAACCGCTGGATGTTCGAGAAGTTCGAGGCCCCCTTCCAGGTGGTCTACCCGCAGCGCCTGGACGCCGGGGATCTCGCCAAGGACTTCGACGTGCTGGTGTTCGCCGACGGGGTGGTGCCCGCCCCGGCCGGCGGTCCGTTCCGCGCCGGCCGCGGCTATCCGCAGCCCAAGCCCGAGGAGATCCCGGCCGAGTACCGTCCGTGGCTGGGCACGGTAACCGACGAGACCACCCTGCCGCAGCTGAAGGCCTTCGCCGAGCAAGGCGGCACGGTGATCGCCATCGGCGCCTCCACGCGCCTGGCCACCGCCTTCGGCGCGCCGGTGGACGTGGCCACGGCCAAGAGCGAGGGCGGCAAGCTGGTGGGCCTGTCGACCAAGGAGCTCTACATCCCCGGCTCGGTGCTGCGGGCCAAGGTCGACGTCACCCAGCCGCTCGCCTACGGCATCCCGGCGGACGTGGACATCTTCTATGACCGCTCGCCGACCTTCACCCTGAAGTCGGACGCCAAGGGGGTGTCGAAGGTCTCGTGGTTCGACAGCGCCAAGCCCCTGCGCAGCGGCTGGGCCGTCGGCCAGGACCGCCTGAAGGACACCACGGCGATCCTCGACGTCGACGTGGGCAAGGGCAAGCTGTTCGTCATGGGCCCGGAAATCACCCAGCGGGCGCAGTCGTACGGGACGTTCAAGTTCCTGTTCAACGGGCTGCTGTACGGGCCGGCGGTCAGCGCGGGGAAGTAATCCCAACACCGTAAAACCCCCGCGAAAGCGGGGGCCCAGGTGTTTTATCGTCGAGCGCCCCGCGTTTCAGAAAAAGCCTGGGTCCCCGCTTTCGCGGGGATTTTACGGGTGATGATATGGAAAAGCCCCGGTCGCAGGACCGGGGCTTTTTTCTAAACCCTCTCCCTGAAGGGAGAGGTGTCGGCGGAGCCGACGGAGAGGGAAGTGGGTTCGGAGACAGCAGCCCCTTCCCCCTCCGGCCCTCCGGGCCACCTCCCCCTTCAGGGGGAGGGTCTTGTTACCGAATAACCCGCGCCCCGGCGCCCTGCACCAGGGCCTCGACCTCCTTCAGGCGCACCATGGAGGTGTCGCCCGGGGTGGTCATGGCCAGGGCCGCGTGGGCCGCGCCGTAGTCGACGGCGGCCTGGGGTCCCAGGTTCTCCATCAGGGCGTAGGCCAGGCCCGAGGCGAAGCCGTCGCCGCCGCCGATGCGGTCGTAGATCGCCAGGCCGTCGCGCATCGGGGCCTCGTAGAACCCGCCGTCGGCCCACAGGATCGCGCCGAAGTCGTTGACGCTGGCCGAGCGCACGGCCCGCAGGGTGGTGGCCAGCACCTTCAGGTTCGGGAAGGCCTTCACCGCCTGCGGGGCCAGGGTCTTGAAGTTGGCCGGATCGGTGGGGGCCAGGCCCTTCACCAGACCGTCGATTTCCATGCCCAGGCACACCACGAAGTCATGATCGTTGCCGATCATCACGTCGGTCATGGCGGCGATCTTGCGGTTCAGGGCCTGGGCGGCGTCGAGGCCGCCTCGGTCCTTCCACAGAGAGGCGCGATAGTTCTGGTCGAAGGAGACGATCACGCCGTGCTTCCTGGCGACCTCCAGGGCCTCCAGCACCACCTCGCCTGTGTTGGACGCCAGGGCCGTGAACACGCCGCCGGTGTGGAACCAGCGCACGCCTTCCTCGCCGAACAGCCGCTCCCAGTCGATCTCGCCGGGACGCAGCTGCGAGGCGGCCGAGTTGGCGCGGTCGGAAACGCCCAGGGCCGGGCGCACGCCGAAGCCGCGCTCGGTGAAGTTCAGCCCGACCCGGGTGTTGCGGCCCAGGCCGTCGAACGGCCGCCAGACCACGTGGGACATGTCCACGCCGCCCTGGCCGATCAGGTCCTGGACCAGCCAGCCCAGGTCGCTGTCGGGCAGGGCCGTGGCCACGGTCGAGCGCTTGCCCCAGCACTTGCTCATGCCGCGGGCGAAGTTGTACTCGCCGCCGCCTTCCCAGACCTGGAACTGGCGGGCGTTGCGCACCCGCCCGTCGCCGGGATCGAGCCTCAGCATCACCTCGCCGAGGGCCGCGCAGTCCCAGCGGGTCTCCGACGCCGGGCGAAGCTCAAGGATCGGATCGCTCATCAGGCCTTGCCGCGCACCTTGGCGATCAGGTCGACCGTCTCGCGCACCTTCTTGGAGATGCCGGCGTAGTCCTTGGCGTCGAGGGCTTCCTGGGTGATCAGCTTGGAGCCCATGCCGGCGGCGACGATGCCCGCGCCGAACCACTTCTTGATCGAGGCCTCGTCCGGATCGACGCCGCCCGTCGGCATGATCTTGGTCCAGGGCATCGGGCCCATCACGGCCTTGATGAAGTCCGGGCCGCCGACCGACGAGCCGGGGAACACCTTGACGATCTCGCAGCCCAGTTCCTGGGCGTAGGAGATCTCGGTCGCCGAACCGCAGCCGGGGCTGTAGGGGATCATGCGGCGGTTGCAGAGCTTGGCGACGTCGGCGTTGACGATCGGGCTGACCATGAACTTGGCGCCGTTGGCGATGTAGAGGCCGGCGGTCGGCGCATCGACGATCGAGCCGACGCCCATGATCACGCGCGGATCGGCCGAGGCGAAGTGCTTGGTGACTTCGTAGAAGACGTTGGCTGCGAAGTCGCCGCGGTTGGTGAACTCGATGCAGGGCGCGCCGCCGTCGGCGCAGGCCTGGATGACGTTCTTACAGATCTCGACGTCCGGGTGGTAGAACACCGGCACCACGCCCTGGGTCTCAAGGGCCTGCAGCACCGCCATACGGTTCTTCAGCATTCGCGTACTCCTCCCGGAAGGGATGGTCTTGCGCGATGCGCCGCTGAGCGCCCCGCGCGTGGAAGATCTGTTCGGCGATCCCTTAGCCCGCGCGCGCGGCTTGCGCCACAGGCCGAGGCTGCCGCCACGTCAATTTCAGCCGCCCTGCCCTGTTGGGTAAGGCGAGGCAAAATGAAGGGCGTCAGGCCGAAGCCTGACGCCCTGGGAAAGTTTGCGCAGGAGCGAACTCAAAGAGCCGCAGGACGCCCGGTCGCGCGAGGCGGACCAAAACGTCATGACACCGGTATCAAATCGAGCTCGGCTCGCGTTGTCACCGGTGTCATGAACAGATAAGCGCAGTTTCGGCATTTGAGCAAGCCTGTAGAAAACGCAGGTTCGCGCTTCGTGGAATTTTTGACGGGCGCGCCGATTTGGTGATCAGCGCGCCCCTTTTCAGGTCAGCCCGTATTGCGCAGGCCGGCCGCGATGCCGGCCACGGTCAGCTGGATGGCCAGGCGCACGTCCTCGGCCTGCTCGCCGCCGCGACGGCGGGCCAGCAGCTCAAGCTGGAGATGGTTCAGCGGGTCGACCGAGTGGCCGGCCAAGGTCACCGACTCAGCCAGCTCCGGCTGGTTGTCGAGCAGGCTGGAACCGCCGCGGATGGCCAGGGCGATGGTCTGGGCCGCGTCGTGCTCGCGCTTGATGGTCTCGAAGATCCGCTGGGCGTTGTCCTGGTCGGGCGACAGGGCGACATAGCGGGCGGCGATGCCCATGTGGCTTTGAGCGAGCGCCAGCTCCATGTTCGACAGCAGCGAGGCGAAGAAGTCGAAGCCGCCGGCCAGATCCTGCAGTTGGCCGGTCGACAGGCCCGCGCGCTCGACGCCCGAGGCGAAGCCGTACCAGCCCGGCAGCATGAAGCGGGCCTGCGACCAGCTGAACACCCAAGGGATGGCCCGCAGGTCTTCGATCTTGCGGCTGGCGGTGCGGCTGGCCGGACGGCTGCCGATGTTGAGGCCGACGATCTCGCCGATCGGGGTCGCCGACCAGAAGAAGTCCTCGAAGGCCGGGTCGTCGTAAACGAGCGCGCGGTAACCCTCGAACGAGGCCTGGGCCAAGGCGGTCATCGCGCCCTCGACCTTGGGGTCGGGACGGTGGGCCGGGCGCTGGCTGGACTGCACCACCGCGGCGGCCAGGCCGTCGAGGTTGCGGCGGGCCGTCGGCTGGTCGCCGAAGCGGCGGGCGATCATCTCGCCCTGCTCGGTCATGCGGATGCGGCCCTGGACGGTGCCGGCCGGTTGGGCCAGCACCGCCTCGGCGGCCGGCCCCCCGCCCCGCC
>NZ_QHJY01000338.1 GCF_003185805.1 Caulobacter sp. D5 | reverse complement strand
GATGGCGTCCTGGATGAAGAACACCGGGATGTTGTTGCCGACGAGATCGAAGTTGCCTTGCTGAGTGTAGAACTTGACGGCGAAGCCACGGACGTCGCGGGCCAGGTCCATCGAGCCCTTGTTGCCGGCCACGGTCGAGAAGCGGGTGAAGACGGGGATGCGCTCGCCGGGCCGCTGGAGGAAGTCGGCGGTGGTGATCTCCGACAGGTCCTCCAGGCATTCGAAAAAGCCGTGGGCGGCCGAGCCGCGGGCATGGACCACGCGCTCGGGAATACGCTCGTGGTCGAAATGCATGATCTTCTCGCGCAGGATGAAGTCCTGCAGCAGCACCGGACCGCGCGCGCCGGCCTTCAGCGAGTTCTGGTTATCGCCGATCGGCACGCCTTGATTGGTAGTCAGCTGCGTCGCCTCGTCGGCCGCCTGCTGGTGCAGCTCTGCGCCTGGCACCACGAGGGTCTCAACGCCGAGCGTGGTGTCGGGCGTGTCAATCGGGCGCTTGGCGGCCGAAGGCTTGGGCTTGGGCATGAGAAGATCCTGACGGTTCTGAGCGGGCCGAACGGCCTTGGCGTTTGGGACTGGCCAGCAGGCCTTAGGCGGCGGGCGGGGCGAGCTGGGCCATCAGTTCGGCCTTGCGGGCTGACAGCTTGGCGCCGAGCGCGACAAGATCCAGCTCGGTAGCGCGCACCTCGGGAAAGAGCTCGCTTTCCTCTTCCTCGACATGGTGACGGACCTGCTCGCCGAGCACCTTGACCTTGGCGTCGTAGAGCGGCTGTCCGGGCGCTCCCGCCTCGATCTGGGCGATTAGGGTCTTGGCGCCCATGTGCTCGACGATGGCTTCGTCGATCAGGTCGCCGTCGCCCGTCGCCTCGCGGGCCGGCGGATAGAAGAACTCTTCCTCGATCTGGGTGTGGACCTTCAGGGCCAGGCAGATCTTGTCGGCCAGAGCTTTCTTGTCGGCCGCGTCGGTGAGGCCTTCATAGGCCTCGAAATACTCCTCGACCTGGCGATGATCGGCCTCCAGCAAGGCGATGGCGTCCTGGCCTCGCGCCTTGGGGGCGGCCTGCGCCTTGGTCGCGGCGCGCGCGGATTTCTGCTTGGCTTTGGTCTTCGCCGTGACGGCCATGGTCGATGTTCCGGATGGGGGAAGGACGCGGTCTTAACCACCCGTCCATCCGGCTGTTCCGGCAACCATCAAACGATGGGTCCGCGCGGATCGCCGGGTTTCGCACCCGACGCCAAACGCAGTTTTAGGCGCGATCCGTCAGGCTGGAGCGCTCGCGCGCAAGCGCACCGACAACCCGTCGTGATTCCAGTCGAAAACGATCTGGCCTTCGAGCTGGCGCGCCAGGCTGGCCATTAGCCGCGAGCCGAAGCCCGAGCGCGACGGCGCAGTCACGGACGGACCCTCGCGCTCCTCCCAGGCCAGCGACCAGCCCTGTCGCTCGCTGGCCCAACTGACCTCCAGGCGGCCCCCGCGCACCGACAGCGCCCCATATTTGGTGGCGTTGGTGGCCAGCTCGTGGAGGATCATGCTCAGGGGCTGGAGCTGGTCGGCGGGCAGGGCGATCTCGCCGCCGGAAAGGCGCACCCGGGCGCCCGCGCTGATCGCGGCGGCCAGCTCCTCGCGAACCACCTGGCCAATTGTTCCGCCACGCCATTGGGTCCTGGCGAGCGCCGACTGAGCCCGCGCCATGGCCTCGATGCGCCCGTGGATGGCCTGGCGGAACTCGGCGGGGTCGGCCGCATCGGTCAGGCGCACGATCGACTGGATGATGGCCAAGGCGTTTCGAGCCCGGTGATCGACCTCGCGCATCAGCAGATCGCGCGCGGCCTCGGCGTGCTTGCGGGCGGTGATGTCGATGGCCGTGCCGACAACGCGCAGGCACCGACCGCCGGCGTCGAACACCCCGCGCCCCTTGGCGGCCACCCAGCGTTCGATTCCGTCCTCCGCGCCGATGGTGCGATATTCGACATCGTAGAGGTGCCGGGCCAGCGGATCACAGGCGGCCGCATAGGCCCTGGCTGTCGGCTCCAGGTCATCGGGGTGGAGCCCGCGGTAGAAGTCGTTCAAGGTGACCGGCACGCCGGGCGAGTAGCCAAATAGCGCCCGGACACGGTCGTCCCAATAGAGCGCCCCATCGCCGTTATCGACGTCCCACAACCCCACCTCGCCAAACTCGGTGGCCAGTCGCAGGCGCGTCTCACTCTGCAAAAGCGCCCGTTCGGCCTCGAAGCGTTCGGTGACGTCGGAAATCACCGCATAAAGCCCGACCACGCCCTCGTCGGCGCCGCGCCGCGGGATATAGTCGACCTGCACGTCGCGCGGTCCGCTGGCGGGATAGTCGACGCGGCTTTCGAACCTCACCCGTTCCCCGGCCAACGCCGCGTGCAGGTACGGTTTGACCCGGTCATAGGCCGCGCCCAGCACCGCCTCCACACGCTGGCCCTGCAATGCTTCGCGCGGCTGTCCGAACCAGGCCTCGTAGCCACGATTGATGAAACGGTAGCGCTCGTCGCGATCGACATAGGCGATCAACAGCGGCGCAGCATCGGTGATCCGGCGCAGCTCGGCCTCGCTGTCGGCCAGCTCCGCCTGAGACGCGACCCGCTCCACGAAGGCCCATGAACGCTCGGTCACCTCGCGCACCAGGGCCAGCTCCCGATCGGTCCAGAAATGGGGACCCTTGTGATGAACCGCCATCAGCGCTCGAAGGGCGCCATTGCGCACCAGGGGCATGCATATGGTCGCGCCGATGCCGATAGCCTGGAAGGTGGCCGCCTCATGGGCGGCGATTTCCGCGAGATTGTCGTTGATGACCAGCGGCAAGCCGCGCGAGAGGTTCTCCACCGCCATCTTGCCAAAGTCGGCCAGCCGATAGCGACCGACGATCGAGGTCGAGCCGGCCGCGGCCCAATCGCCGCGGATGGTGAAACCGTCCTGGTCGGCATCCATGTCGGCATAGGCGCAGATCGCCACGCCCATGTGCTCGCCGATCATCTGGGCCGCGCGCATCATCACCGCTTCGGCCGTCGGCAAGGCCGAGGTGGCCTGGGTCAGGCGATCCAGGAAAAGCAAGGTGCGCTCGCTCTCCTCGCGGCGGGCGCGTTCCTGCGCGGCCGACGTCGTCTCGACGCATACGCACAGCACGCCGGGAACTTCGTCCGCGATCGGTATCGGGCTGTAGGAAAAGGTGAAACACGCCGGTTCGGCCTGGTCGCGTCGGTGAAGTGTGACCGGCAGATCCTCGTAGAACGCGGCTGCGCCGCTGAAAGCCGCCTCGATGATCGGCTCGATGGCGGCGCGCACCTCCGGCCACACCGTCCAGAAGGGCTGGCCCAGCGCCGCCGGGTGCTTGTCGCCGAGAATGGGACGATAGGCGTCGTTATAGATGAGGATCCGCTCGGGCCCCCAGACGAGGAACATCGGAAACGCCGCGCCCAGCACCACATCGACCTGCTGGCGCAAGGCTTGGAGCCATGTCGAGGGTCGGCCCAATCCCGCCACGTCCCCATCTGTCTCAAGCAGCTTGGCCACTTCGCCACCCGCCAGGATTTTGGAGACGTTGAAGCTCATGAACGGGCAGCGATCCGGCAAGGCGAGGTCGAGAGTCGGGCCGTCCTTGCATGCAGCAGCCCATCCGGCACGACAACGTCAAAGCAAAGCTTCGGTTGCGACAGGCGGGATTTAAGCGCGCTCAGGCGCCCGTTTTGCTGTCCGGCGTAGCGACCGGCTTGGACTCGGGCGAATTCTTTTGGCGCAGGACAATCGACAACACCACGAGCACGGCGGTGGACAGGAACTCGCTTTGCCAGTTCTGGAAGGATTCGAACCAAAGCTGCGGGTCGGCGAGATAGGCCAGGACGCCTTTGGCGACCTGACCGTGCTCGGCCGCCTCCTGCGCAGCGTGCTGGGCGCTGAACGTCCAGTGCAATACGAAGGCGGCCAGGAACAGGCCGGTCAAGACCAGACCAAGCGAGTGGGCGTAGAGCCAAGGCAAGAGCCCTACGCGTCGGGCCAGCGACGGGGCGTCTGGATCGGTGCTGGGCAGGAGGTCGCGCTCTGGGGCGTCGGGGTCCTTGGATTCCGATGATCCACGCTGGACGAGATAGGCCGTCAGAATGACATAGACGGCCATCTGCAGAAACTCGCTCTCCCAGTTCTCGAAGACTGCCGAGACGAAAGCCGGGTCGGATAGATAGCTGATCAGTCCGATCCCAGGCTCGCCATGGCGCCGCAGATCCTCGAGCGCCACACGCCATCCCGTCAGCCACTGACCGACCAGACTGGCGGCGAACATCGCCATCAGCACCAGGGTCAATCCGTTGCGCTTGAGAAACAGGGCCATGATGACAAAGCCGCCAGACGGGCGGCCAAGTTCCCTGATCATCATTTGCTGCGACGGCTCACACGGGCTCTAGGCCAGGTTGGCGGGAAGGCAGGGCCGAGCGCGCCTGATCGCGCGTGATGGGCGCAGGACCCGACACCGCGCGAGGGTCCCGCGCGTTCAGGCTGACCCCTGGCGAGCGCCTCTGAGCCGCGTTAGGCGCCGCCGCTCCCGCGATCCGGACTGTGAGTTCTGCTCCTCCCCGGCGTGGATGGGGTGATCGAGGATCTGTGGGGCTAAAGCTTGGCCAGGACGGCCGCAACGCGGCTGTAGTCCCAAGGCCAGGCACCGCCGCGCGGCCAAAGGCCCCGAGGAAAGTCCATCGATCGGCGCGTAGCCCGCCACAGATCGGTGTTGTGGCGGGCCGTACATCTCGCCCGACGCAATCGTCGATGAAAAGCGCTGCCTGGTGTTCCCTGTGCGTGTGCGGGCTTGGAAATTACAACTAAGCATTGACGGTTGCCGAGCTTTGCTGTCGGCTGAAATGAGCCGCATCGGTCGAGATCGTGACGGGCAAAAAGCGAGTGATCGACTTCTCTGGTCGCCAGTGGCGAAGACCATCAGCGAGGCAGGGAGGGGGAGCAGCGAATGTGCATAACTGCGATGGTGTTCTGATGCTTTCACCTCTGTCTGTGATGGGGCGCGTACGTCGTCATGCAAAGGTCACGAGCGCTGCGTTGGCTTTCTGCATTGGCATATGTTTTGGCGGCGCGCGCGCGATTGCAGGGGATGCTTGTGAACGTCCATCTGCAAACGCTGAAATCGGGGCGATCCTCGCGGATTTGAACCGGATCGTGACGTCACCTGAAAAGCTGGAATCGGAAGGCGATCCAACGGTCGGTCGGGTGATTATTGGGCTCGGTAGTATCAATAGTCGCCTTGCCGTGGCGGTGCGCGAAAAAAGTATAAGTACTCATAGTTTTGAAGATTGTGCCCGGAATGCGCTGGCGATCGGTTTGTATAGGGTTTTGGCTAGGTCGGCGGAGGGTGATTTTAATTACGACTATGGTCGTCAATATTTGACATTCGAAATACTTTTTGGAATTAAGGGGCCGTTTTCAAGTTACATTAAAGTTGCGCCGAATACCCTCTGGCGGGGAAGCGGCAAGGAGCCGCAGGAGCTTCGGTGGGGTGGGGCGGATCGGTCTGCCGAAAACGCCGTCGCTAACCTGACTGCGGTTTGCTTGGTCAGGCCGAATGAATTCCAATCATCGATGCTCAGTTTGGGCTTTGATCGCGATGACGTCCTGGGCCTTCAGCGCTCGTCTGATCCGCGAATTTCGGTGCAGGGCAGGTGGCTGGTTGAAAGCTGCATGAAGGGTGAGGGGTAATTATGGCGGCAAATGTTTCGAGCAGCAGCGCTCCGGCCACTTCCCTTCCTTATCCTAAATCTACATTGACGCAGGCAAACGCGCCTGGCGGAGCGTGGTCTCGAATTACGTTTGGCTCTACAGCTACATCGTACACAACAATTACTGCGGCTGTGGATTTCACGCAAAATGGTGTAACGCGGCAGGTAAATGTCCATTTTCTAGGATTTAGTAACGATGACATTCCTAGCATGGTTCTTCGCATACTAAATGCAGCAAGGGCAGATCCTAGCGCTGTTGGTATAATATTTGATACGAGCTTCAATCCGGAATCTGTGAGTCCGGTATCTGATATTTGGTATTTCGCATACAGCGAAAACGCAAAGATTCGAACGGGTGGGAAGACGCAACGCTGGATGGATACCGCCTCCGGCAATCGAATGATTGCGACGGCGATTCCGGAAGACAAATGGCTCACGGAAATTCAGTCGGGCTACGCTAATGACAAGTCCGCGTTTATGGCTGCTGTTGCCGAAATGATCGGCCATGAATTGCGGCATGGCGCGAAGGATAATGCCGGTCATTCGTTTGATGTGCCGTACAGCAGTATTCCTCATGGCTCGGCGGCACAAATAGTCGATTATTTCACCAATATTCTTAATACGTATGAGTCGCAGACTGCATACGCTTATGGGCTTAGTTTCTCAAAATTGGTTTCAAGCGCGCTCGGATACAGCGAGAGAACTGCGTCTGTAGTGCATAAGGACCTTTATCTAAGTGGCCTCCCGGGGCAGATAAAAGATAAATTCGCGATCGCGGTTGATAGATATCTGCAAGAAAATCCTGTTTTGTCTCAGGTCGAGATCGATTTGCTGAGAAGCGCGGGTGTCATCCAGAAGAAAAGATTTTTCGGCGGCTGGACCGCCGATAATGTTGAGGCGGCTCTTTCGGATACCGCGCTAGCGATCAAATCTGTCATGGGGACTTCAGCAAGTGCCTCAGGCGGCACTATAGGCGGAGCGGCTGCCGCGAAAGCGCATGTCGCCGCGGGAGCGAAAGCCATATCGGCCGACCGGGAAGACAATGTCGCTGTCGTTGCGCAGAAAGTAGGAAAGCTGCTGGACGACGCGGCTCGCTGGGGGGTGCTGGGGCAGACGATAGGCTCGCAAATTGGTACGATGCTGGGAGGCGGCAATGCGATCGTCGCCGGAGTATCCGGAGCCGTTTTTGGCCAGGTGGGCCTGCAGGTCGGTCGACAGTTGGCGCTGAACGCCGGAGCTGGCGCGGTGTCGGCCGTGAGCATTGGCGTGCAGAAAACCTTCACCGCAAAAGGGCTGACCACGGCGCTGTCGAGTGCAGGCATTGGTTTTGTCAGCTCGACGCTGACCAGCGAGTTGCGCCAAGCGTTGAATCTCAATGGCACGCTTGGCGACGTGTTCAGCACGATGACCGGCTCTGTCGTCAACACGGTTGTTAGCAACATCTACTACGGGGGCGTTGACGCCGCCTTTAACGGCTTCAAGGCTGGATCTGTCTGGAACACGCCAAAGGTCACCGGCGGTGAGTTGAGCGGCGGAGCCGGCGCCTTCGCGGTCGCGGCCGTCGCGAGTTTCCTTGGGGCGAAGCTAGGCGCGATGATCGTCCAGCCGCGCACTCAGGCCGCAGGCATTTTGTCCTCGCTAGGCAGCGCCGTAGGGGGATGGGCGCTATCATCGGTCGGCCTGTCGATCGGCACAGCCGGGACGTCGCTCGGCGCATCCATATTCGGCAGTAGCTGGATGGCGGCGAACTTCATCGCGCCTGGCGTTGGTGCGTTGGTCGGCTTTGTCTTGGGGGCGTTGATAGGCAACCTTTTCGGTAAGAAGAAACCGAAAACACCATCTGCAAGCGCCGAAACCGTGCTGCAGGTGCCTTACGCCCAATATCAACTCGGAGCGGTCACTACCGCCAACAACGGCAACCGCGACCTCGCCACATCGATGGCCACGGCGGCTCGCGATACGCTCAACGGCCTCATCGGCAACATCGCCAATAACCAACAGATCGCGTACGTCTCGAACCTGAACGGGTTAGCGACCGACCAGCGCTATGGCCATTCGGGCAGTCAGATCTACGTTAAGATCAACGGCGTCCAGACCAACTTCGCCTCGGCCGATCAAGCGGTCGAGTACGGTACTCTCGTCGCCATCAAGAACACCAAGATCGTTGGTGGCGACCTGTTCGCAAAGCGGGCCATCGCTCGATCAACTGTCTCGGACATCACCTCTCTTCTGGGGGAGATCCAGACCGGCAACGACTATCGAACCTACCTCCAGTATCGTGGCCTCATCGACGCCGAGCTTAAGAAGGGCTGGAACAGCCTTACCGATGCCGAGCGTACCTACTACGATCAAAACACTTCGCTGATTGAAAAGGTATTTTCTAAACTTGATACCCCGCTAACAACGGCGGATGTCACTGCGTACAACGAAAACAAGAATATTATTGATTCCATCATTGCTAAATCATCGCCTACCTTTTTCGTGGCCTCTTGGCAGGCGACCCTCCAGCGCGTGGGCGAGCTCGGCCTCGATAAATGGTCCAACTCCGACTTCTACGGCGGTCTGCGCGGGTTCCTCAACAGCTTCGACCTGAAGGGCCACGGCACAACCTACGAGAACGTTCGCATTCATGCGACTGGCGTCGGGGCCGAGATCCAGGCCCGTAGCGCCAACAGCGACGGCCTATTCTCGCTCTTGCCGCAGGCCAAGGACGGCCCAGGCGACAACGACATCCTCAACGCTCGCTTCGACAACGGCCTGCAGGGCTGGGACATGGCGACTTGGCAGGTGGCCAATCCGCAGCGCGGCGTGAATCTGAACGCTGACTGGTCGGGCAGCGGCAACGACGTGTTCTGGACGCATATGCCCGGCACGCCAGCGGCGGGCTCGGTAATTGATGTGCGCTCGGCGCTGATGGTCTCGATCGCGGGCATCACCTACGAGGCGTCGGTCAAGGCCGCCAACCATCGAGGCCTGGCCCAGATGTACGTCGAGTTCTACGACGCCAATATGAACCACCTGAGCTCGACCTATATGAACGGTCAGGGCCTGGAAGGCGGTTCGTGGCAAGGGGATCTGGCCAACTACAACACCATCGGTGGCACAGTGACCGCACCGCCTGGCACGGCCTACCGACGGATGGTGCTGCGCTTGGTGGCGACCGGCGCCGAGGCGCCCTTCGGCTTCTTCACCCAGCCGACCTCGCGGGTGGCCAACGCGGCGATCTCCGACTGGAACGCCAAAGGCGAAATCGTCAGCATCGATGTCATGACCAAGGTCGGCTACACGCTGACCGACCCGGGCGCGACGACGTCGGGAAATGACTTCGTCGACCAGCGCCTGGCGACGGGCGGAGTGACCATCGACGACACCCACTCGGTCTATGTCGAGGACGGCTACTACCGCTGGAACGACTGGGATGCCTACGAATGGATCGACACCTCGTACTGGACGACGGGTGACGGCGGCGACGACATCTTTGTCGGCGGCGCGGGCGGCGACCAGCTTTACGGCCGCAGCGGCTGGGACTGGCTGGATGGCCGTAGCGGCAACGACTACCTCGACGGCGGTGACGGCAACGACACCTTGATCGGGCGTGATGGCGACGACGCGCTGATCGGCGGGGCTGGCGACGACTACCTCTCGGGCGGGCAGGGGACTGACAGCCTCGATGGCGGGGCCGGCGACGATATCCTGGCCGATTTCGTGGGCTCGGAGGTACTGCAGGGCGGCGACGGCGATGACACCTTCCTAATCGCCGAGGACGCCACCTTTAATTGGTTCTGGGGCGGCTATGCTGATCCCAACAGCGATCCGAACGGCAAGGATACGATCAGTGCTGAGCGCCTAGGTTTCGGCGTGGCCTTCGATCTCGACTACCGTCCACCTGAATGGAACGGTCATCCCGACGCCACGGCCGGCAACCCAATCAGCCGCATGGCCGTGATCACCAACGCCGTCACCGGCGCCTGGGTGACCAACGAGGGCCTGCTGAGCATCGAGAACGCCACCGGCTCGGACTATGGCGATCGCCTTTACGGCACGACGGGCGACAATGTGCTCAAGGGCTTGGTCGGCACCGACCAGCTTTGGGGGCGCGACGGCAACGATACAATTGAAGGCGGCCTTGGCGCGGATGTCATGGACGGCGGCGGCGGCTATGACTGGCTGAGCTACGTCGGGTCTTCGGCGGGGGTCTATGTCGATCTCTCGACCGGCGAAGCGTTCGGTGGCGACGCCGAGGGTGACGTCTTCTCCGGCTTCGAAGCGGTAAGGGGTTCCAAGGCCGCCGACCAGCTCAAGGGCTACGATGGCGGCGACAATTGGCTGGAGGGCGGGGCCGGCGACGACTGGCTTATCGCGACCACGGGCGCCGACGTCTTCGTCGGCGGCGAGGGCAAGGACTTCGTTGATTACTCCGCCGCCACCGGGGGGATCACGCTGAACCTCGGCGGTTATACGGCCAGCGGCGTGGTCACCGGTTATGGGTCCGGGGGCTTGGCTTCCAGCCAAGCCTATATCGGCGTCGAGGGGGTGGTCGGATCGAATTTCGCGGATTCGATGACGGCCGGCGACGGCGATCAGACGTTCATCGGCGGCAAGGGCAACGATGTCTTGCAGGGCGGCGCCGGCGCCGACACCTACATCCTAAACCGCGGCGACGGCTCCGACACCGTCTACGAGGATAACCTTGGCTGGAACACCTTCAGCTTCGGCGGGGACATCACCGTCGACGACCTGTGGATCGGCGCCGCCGGTGGCGCCAGCGGATGGCTTGATATCGGCATACGTGGGACGGGCGACGTCATCCGGATGGTGGCTTTCACGGGCGCCTATCCGATCCAGGGCAACAACAAGCTCAAGTCCGTGGACATGAATGGCGCGGGGCAACTGGACGTCGCCGCGATCGAATACGCGATGGCCGGCGATGACAACGCCAATCCCAGCCTCTATGGCGGCAGCAACCGCGCCGACCTGATCTTCGGCTACAGCGGCAACGATACGATCTACGGCGCCGCCTCCGGCCAGATGGAGACTAAGGGCAATGTCATCGTCGCCGGCTGGGGCAACGACGTAATCTACACGTCTGGCGGCGACGACCAGTTCGCCTACGATCGAGCTCGCGACGCCAACGGCGCCGTAGTCGCCAATGTCGATACCATCTACGACACCGGCGGCGACGACACCATCGTGTTCGGCGCTACCATTGAGGCCAAGGACTTGATCTACGAGGTGGTCGGCAACGACCTTTACGTCGGCGCGCGCGACCTCTCCAACACGGCGCTGACGGCCAGCCAGGTCGCCGACCGGATGCAGATCGTCGGCGGCGGGGTCAAGTACGTGATCATGGACGGCTACTCCAACACCGTCCTCTACGAGAACTTCAACACGGTCGAATACGTGCTGGCCGGCGGGACCTCGATCGACCTGCGCAAGCTCGA
>NZ_QHJY01000337.1 GCF_003185805.1 Caulobacter sp. D5 | reverse complement strand
CAACTTCGATCTCGTCGGCAACAACATCCCGGTGTTCTTCATCCAGGACGCCATCAAGTTTCCCGACCTGATCCATGCGGCCAAGCAGGATCCCGATCGCGAGTTCCCCCAGGCCCAGACCGCTCACGACACCTTCTGGGACTACATCTCGCTGACGCCCGAGAGCCTGCACATGGTGATGTGGATCATGTCGGACCGCACCATCCCGCGTTCCTATCGGATGATGGAGGGGTTTGGCGTCCACACCTTCCGGCTGGTCAACGCCGCGGGCCAAAGCACCTTCGTCAAGTTCCACTGGCGGCCCAAGCTAAATGCCCAGTCGGTCGTTTGGGATGAGGCCCTGAAGATCAATGGCGCTGATCCGGACTTCCACCGCCGAGACCTGTGGGAAGCCATCGACAGCGGTGATTTTCCCGAGTGGGAATTCTGCCTGCAGACCTTCAGCCAGGAAGAGGCCGACGCCCTGCCCTTCGACGTGCTGGACGCCACCAAGCTCATCCCCGAGGAGGTGATCCCGCTACGGGTCGTCGGCCGCATGGTTCTGGATCGCAACCCCGACAACTTCTTCGCAGAGACCGAGCAGGTCGCCTACTGCGCCTCGCATGTGGTCCCGGGCATCGATTTCACCAACGATCCGCTGCTGCAGGGGCGATTGTTCTCCTACCAGGACACCCAGCTCAAGCGCCTGGGCTCGGCCAACTTCCACCAGATCCCGATCAATCAGCCGCGCTGTCCTTTCCACAATCTGCAACGCGACGGCCACATGCAGATGGGCGTGCCCAAGGGCCAGGTGAACTATGAGCCTTCCAGCCTGGGCGAGGATATCAAGCGCGAGAGCCAGGCCAGCGGCTATCGCACCTTCCCAAATCTGGAGACCGGTGAGCAACTGCGCGTCCGCCCCGAGACCTTCGCCGACCACTACAGCCAGGCGCGCCTGTTCTTTCTGAGCCAAACCCAGCCCGAGCGCGATCACATCGTCGCTGCGCTGATCTTCGAGCTCTCCAAGTGCAATGTCGCGCGGGTGCGTGCGGCGATGCTGTCGCGCCTGGTCAATATCGACGAGAGCCTGGCGGCGCGGGTCGCCGCGGGACTTGGAGTCAAGGAGCCGATCGTTCCGGCCCCCGCCCCGGTTCCGGCCCAGGACCTGGAGCCCTCGCCGGCGCTCAGCATCCTGGCCAAGGCCGCTCCGGGCCTGATGGGCCGCAAGGTCGGCGCCCTGGTCACCGACGGTGTCGACGACGCTGTGCTGGACGCGCTGAAAGCGGCGGTCGAAGACGCCGGCGCGAAGCTGGCCATCATCGCTCCGACGATTACTGGGGTCACAAGCGCCGGCGGCCAGTTGATCCCCGCGGACTTCCGCGTCGATGGCGGGCCCTCGGTGCTGTTCGACGCCGTGGCCGTCCTGCCTTCGGACGAAAGCGGCGCGGCTCTGGCGCTGGAAGCGGCGGCGGTCAATTTCGTGCGCGACGCTTTTGGCCACCTTAAGGTCATCGCCTATCTACCTGCGGCCGCGCCGCTCTTCGTCAAGGGCGGCCTCTCCGACGCCAATCCCGACGCGGACGGCGGCTTGATCAACCTGCCGACTAAGGCCGTGGGCGACTTCATCGTCGCGGCGCAGGCCGGCAGGATCTGGGCGCGTGAGCCCCTGGTGCGCAAGGTCTACTAGAGACCCGGCATCGCCGCTGAAGGCCAAGTCAGGCGGGAGGCTTGATCTTAAGGTCCGCGCCTCTCTCTTGGGCGGCAAAGCGTCGGCGCTGCAGCTCAAGACGCAGCTGTCTTAGACGGCCCTTCGCCCCGCCGGTCGCCGGGCCGCACGGGCGCTTGCGCCTGGGCAACGGCGTCGAGGCGCCCACCGTCAGGTAGTCATTGGACGCGCCCGGCCGCCGACGGCTTTGCCCTTGGCCCTCAGCCATCGGCCAAGCCCAGGTCGGCTCGAAATCCGCGCCAGTCACGGAAAGAGCGAGAACGAGCCCCACGCCTCGCGCGATAAGGCCGCGATGCGGCGCGGCGCACGCCGACGGCGACCTGGCGGCCGTCTGGCGCTTAGCGGCGAGAGCAGTTCGCGCGCGGAGCGCGCCTTCCTGCGCCAAGTCTCGAATCCTTCGGCGACCTTGCGCGTTGATGGCTCAAGGAGACCCAAGATGAGCAAGGCCGCCAACGACGACCGGCGTTTTAGCGTGCATGCCCGCCACGCTGGGGCCCACCGCGCGCGCATTGTCCAGGAGCCGTCTTACGAAGCGGCGGCGGTCGCCTATGTCGAGGATCTGGCGATCGCGCCGGACGACGACGGCGAAATCAGCGTCGTGGTGCGCGATCTCGATAGCGGCGGCGAGCATTGCTTTCGGATCGACCTGGAGACCGGCGAGACCGCGCCCTGCTCGGCCTGAGAACAAATCAGGGCGCCCGCCGTTTAAATTCGTGAGCCCCGGTGGGCGGTAAGGATGCTCGACATGGCGTATCGCCCGACCTGGCAGGGACATCTGCGGCTCTCGCTCGTGACCTGCCCGGTCGCCCTCTACACCGCCACCGACAGCGGCGGCGAGGTGCACTTCAACCTGATCAATCCGAAGACCAACAACCGGATCAAGATGATCACCACCGATCCGGATACCGGGCCGATCGAGCGGTCGGAGCTGGTCAAGGGCTACGAAGTCTACAAAGGCGAGTACATCCTGCTCTCCCAGGACGAAATCAACGCCGTCAAGCTGGAGAGCACCAAGACCATCGACATCGAACGGTTCGTGCCCGCCGAGGAGATCGATCGGGTGTACTGGGACAATCCCTACTATCTCGCCCCTGACGGCAAGCTTGCCCAGGAGGCCTTCGCGGTGATCCGCGAGGCGATGGCCAAGTCCGGGCAGATCGCCCTTGGCCGCGTGGTGATGTCGACGCGCGAGCGCCTCCTGGCGCTGGAGCCGCGTGGCAAGGGGATCCTGGCCTACACGCTGCGCACGGACGCGGAGGTGCGCAAGGAGAGCGAGATCTTCGACGCCATCAGCGATAAGGCGCCCGACAAGGCGATGATCGCCATCGCCGAAAAGATCATCGAGCAGCAGGAGGGACCGTTCGACCCCAGCCAGTTCGTCGATCGCTACGAGGAGGCGCTGAAGGATCTGATCGAGGCCAAGCAGAAGGGCCACAAGGTCGAGAAGGTGGCCGAACCCGAAGACACCAACGTCGTCGACCTGATGGCGGCCCTGCGCGCCAGCCTCGGCGGCAAGGCGCCCGCGTCGGCCAAACCCGAAGCGAAGACCAAGCCAAGGGCCAAATCCGCCACAAGCGCCAAGACCAAGGGCGCGGCCAAGGCGGCTCCCGCTCACAAGTCCCGCAAGGCAAGCTAGGCGTCTCCGCCGGCGGCGCGATAGGCGCGCACCGCGGCCTCCAGCGCCTTCTCCGCGGCCTTGCGCGCCTTGGCCCAATCCCTCTGCGCGGCAAGCGCCTCGGTCTCCAGCGCCTCGCGCCGCCGCTGAAGCTCGGCCTCTCGCTGCAGGCGATCGCGATCGATCGCGCTCAGCGCAGCCTGCGCCGCCTCCAGCCTCGCCCGGTCGGGCGCCTGCACCTTGGCGCGCGGCCTGGCCTTGGCCGGCCGCGGCGACGCGGCCGCCACCTTCAGCTTCGGCTTGGCCCTTCGCGGCCGTTCAGGGACATCCGGCAAGCTAGGCTGGAGACTGAAAGGCTCCTTGGATCCGATGGCGCGGCGCAGCGGGATCTCCGGATGGGCCAGGGCCGCGGCGACGGCGTCGGGCTCGTCGCTGATCTTGGCGCGGCCTTCGGCAAAGAGGTTCTGGCGCGTGCCCCAGGCGGCCAAGGCGGCGGCCTGATTGGGCGCGGCGACCACGCTGTCGTGGAAGCCGAACTGGGCCTGATAAACCCTCATCCGGCGCGGCGATCTCATCCTGGCCACTGCTAGACTTTTCCCTACCGAGTGATCGCCTGCGCCAACACCTGTTCGCCACCACGGTCATGGTTCCAGACAGCCTGCCTGCGGAGCAGCGACGGGGGCGGTTCGGACCCTCTAGGCGGCAAGGTTCTCCCCTTCTCGCGGTGCGTCCACGACAAAGGCGCCAACGCCCGCGCGCCCAGGCGTCCTCACGGCGACACCAGGCATCGCGAAGTCCCTGCAGTCGTTGCCACCATTGTCCATGGAAGATCTCCGCCGTGCTTGGCCTTGGCCATCACGATGAGGCACTGCTGCAGATGGGCCTGGCTCACAGCCTTACCGGCAGACGGTGGAAGCCCGTCGGCGCGGC
>NZ_QHJY01000336.1 GCF_003185805.1 Caulobacter sp. D5 | reverse complement strand
GCGGGCGGCTGTGAGATCCTCCCCCTCTGGGGGAGGTGGCCCGAAGGGCCGGAGGGGGGCCGTTTTCAGCCGCCGCGGCGCCGGCCAGCTTGCAGCAACTTCCCTCTCCGTCCGCTTCGCGGCCACCTCTCCCTTCAGGGAGAGGGTCGCAAAACCGCGTTCTCCGCCGCCCTTGCAAGCGGCCCCGGCGGAACCATATGACGGTCACGGGCGCTGGATTTTCAGACCCGCAACGGACCCGAAACACCATGGCCGCCAAGGCCCTCATCGCTCTCGCCATCGTCGCGGCCATCGCCGTCGGCCTGCTGCTGCCCACCCCCGGCCGCCAGCACAAGGCGCAGGCCAGCCAGTCGCAGATCGAGACGATTGACATCAAGGGCAGCTGAGGCTGCCCGGGCGACGCCCCTCCCCTCTTTCGTCATCCCGGCCGTAGCGCGCAGCGCGGAGAGCCGGGACCCAGGGGCCGGCGCAAGGCGTCGGCGACCGAAAGGGCGTCAAGCCTGACCGCGGAGCCCGGTCCCCTGGGTCCCGGGTCTGCGGACCGCTGCGCGGTCCTTCGCCCGGGATGACGACGGAGGGGGCCTCACGGCCGCCCCTGCTTCTCCAGCTCCTCGACCCTGCCCGCGCAGCCCTTCAGGGTCGCGCCGTCGATCCAGACCTCGGCGGCGTGGCTGAAGGCGCGGTCGGACATGCCGTCGGAGCAGGGCTGGGGCGTCAGGCGGAAGACCAGGCGGTGGCTGGCGGCGCCGGGCTCGGCGGCCGGCTGCTCGGCGTCCCAGACGCCCTGCTCGCCGTCGATGCGCACCCCGGGATTGGGCAGGGTGACCGCGCCGCCCTCCATGCGATCCAGCAGAAGCCCGCCCTCGCGGATGCGGCCGCTCCAGAACGGCTCGGTCCCGACGAGGTCGAAATCGCCGCCATAGTCGGGACCCACGCTCGTCGGGGCGTCGGCCGGCGCGGCGCTGGCGCCCTCGGACTGGCCCATCGGCCCGTCGCCGCACCCGGCCAGGGCCAAGCCCAGAGCCAGGCAAAGAGCAGCGATGACGGTTAAACGCATCATGCGGGCGCTATCCTCGAAGCGGCGGCTCAAGCTAGTCTACGGGGTACGATGAATCACAACGCCGCCCCCGTCTTCTACGAATTCTTCGCCGGCGGCGGCATGGCCCGCATCGGCCTCGGCGAAGGCTGGACCTGCGCCTTCGCCAACGATTTCGACCCGGTGAAGGCCCAGACCTACCGCGCCAACTTCGCCGACGCGGAGGATCACTTCCACACCGGCGACGTCTTCAAGCTGGAGGCGGCCGACCTGCCCGGGCAGGCGGACCTCGCCTGGGCCTCGAGCCCCTGCCAGGACTTCAGCCTGGCCGGCGCGCGGGCGGGCCTGCACGGCGGGCGCTCGTCGGCGTTCTTCGGCTTCTGGCGGTTGATCGAGGCGTTGGACGCCGAGGGCCGCGCCCCGACCACCATCGTCATCGAGAACGTGGTCGGCCTCCTGACCTCGCACCGCGGCGAGGACTTCACCGCCCTGTGCCAGGCTCTGGCCGATCAGGGCTACCACTTCGGGGCGCTGGAGATCGACGCGGCCAGCTTCACCCCGCAGTCGCGGCCCCGCGTGTTCGTGGTGGCCACCCGGGCGCCGACCGAGGGCCTGACCGGCCAGGGGCCGTTCCACAGCCGCGCCGTGCGCGAGGCCGCCGCCCGCCTGCCCCAGGCCCTGAAGGACCGCTGGCTGTGGTGGGCCCTGCCCGCCCCGCCGGCCCGCAACACCGACCTGTCCACCGTGCTGGAGCCCGACGACGCCGTCGAGTGGCGCGGCGAGGAAGCCACCGCCGCCCTGCTGGACCTGATGGCCCCGGCCCACCGCGCCTCGGTCGACGCCCGGATCGCCTCGGGAGAGCGGGCCGTCGGCGGCGTGTTCCGGCGGATGCGCGGCGGCGAACAAAGGGCGGAAGTGCGCTTCGACGGTCTGGCCGGATGCCTGCGCACCCCGCGCGGCGGCTCTTCGCGGCAGACCCTGCTGGTGATCGACAAGGGCGTGGTGCGCTCGCGCCTGGTCACGCCGCGCGAAGGGGCCAGGCTGATGGGCCTGCCCGACAGCTACGCCCTGCCCAAGAGCGCCACGGCCGGCCTGCACGTGATCGGCGACGGCGTGGCGGCCCCGGCCGTGCGCTGGCTGGCCGAGCACCTGCTGACTCCGCTCGCGACCAGGAAATCTGCGGCCCTGGCGGCCGAATAGGTCGCTGACACGCAAAACCCCACGGCTTAAGGTGGAGATCACCCAAGGGCCGAATTTCAACGCTCCGAGAGACCATCATGGACGACGCTTCCAGCCTGTACGACGCCGCGCGCTTCAAGCGCGCCGGCCGGGGCAAGATCTACGACTCCATCCTCGACACCGTCGGCGACACCCCGATCATCCGCCTGCCGCGCCTGACGGCCGAGCTGAAGCCCAAGGGCGAGGTCGTGGCCAAGCTCGAGTTCTTCAACCCGCTGGCCTCGGTCAAGGACCGCATCGGCGTGGCCATGGTCGAGTATCTGGAAGCCAAGGGCGTGCTGAAGCCCGGCGGTTCGATCGTCGAGCCGACCAGCGGCAACACCGGCATCGCCCTGGCCTTCGTGGCCGCGGCCAAGGGCTACAAGCTGACCCTGGTGATGCCCGAGAGCATGTCGATCGAGCGCCGCAAGATGCTGCTGCTGCTCGGCGCCAAGCTGGAGCTGACCCCGGCCGAAAAGGGCATGCGCGGCGCCGTCGCCCGCGCCCAGGAGATCGTCGAGGCCACCCCCGGCGCGGTGATGCCCCAGCAGTTCGAGAATACCGCCAACCCGCTGATCCACCGGGTCTCGACCGCCGAAGAGATCTGGAACGACACGGCCGGCGCCGTGGACGCCGTGGTCTCGGGCGTCGGCACCGGCGGCACGATCAGCGGCGTCGGCCAGGTGCTGAAGGCCCGCAAGCCGGGCCTGAAGATGGTGGCCGTCGAGCCGGAAGCCTCGGCCGTGCTGTCGGGCGGCCAGCCCGGCCCGCACAAGATCCAGGGCATCGGCGCCGGCTTCGTGCCGGGTATCCTGGACCGCGGCGTCATCGACGACATCGTCCAGGTCAGCAACGACGACGCCTTCGCCATGGCCCGCAAGGCCGCCTCGACCGAAGGCCTGACCGTCGGCATCAGCTCGGGCGCGGCCCTGACCGCCGCCTTCGACCTGGCCCTGCGCGACGAATACGCCGGCAAGCTGATCGTGGCGATCATCCCCAGCTTCGCCGAACGCTACCTGTCGACGGCCCTGTTCGAAGGGCTGTAGGGCCCCTCATGCTCGTCATCCCGGAAAGCCCGCAGGGCTTATCCGGGACCCAGGGGCCGGCGCATTGCGGCTGCCCCTGGGTCCCGGCTCTCCGCTTCGCTGCGGCCGGGATGACGACTGATTTTGGCGCGACGGAGGGCATGCAGCCCCTCCCCCGCGTTCCCTTACGATGACCACCGACGTCTTCGATCCGGCCAAGCGCTCGGCCGTCATGGCCCGGGTGAAGAGCAAGGGCACCACGCCCGAGCTCGCCCTGCGCCGGCTGCTCACCGCTCTCGGCGCGCGCTACCGCCTGCACCGCAAGGATCTACCCGGCTCGCCCGACCTCGTCATGCCGGGGAGGAAGCTGGTGTTCTTCGTGCACGGCTGCTTCTGGCACGGCCACGACTGCGCGCGGGGCGCGCGGGTGCCCAAGGCCAATCGCGACTACTGGCTGGCCAAGGTGGCGAGGAACAAGGCCCGCGACGTCAGGAACGAGGCCGCGCTGGTCGAGGCCGGCTGGCGGGTCGAGACGATCTGGGAATGCCAGATGAAGGACGAGGCCGCGCTGGTGGAGCGACTCAAGGAAAACCTCTCCCTGAACCAAGCTCACCTCTCCC
>NZ_QHJY01000335.1 GCF_003185805.1 Caulobacter sp. D5 | reverse complement strand
CCGCGCCGACCAGATCCTCCCCCTCTGGGGGAGGTGGCCCGGAGGGCCGGAGGGGGCCTGCGCCGCCCTACAGCACCGAACAGTTCGTCAGCTGGGCGAACGCCTCCAGCGCGCTGGCCCCCACCACCGAGGTGCCGAACCGGTCCAGCTCCGGCGACCACACGGCCACCGTCGCCTTGCCGGGCACGACCGCCACGATCCCGCCGCCGACGCCGCTCTTGGCCGGCAGGCCGACGCGGTAGGCGAAGCTGCCGACGCTGTCGTAGATGCCGCAGGTCAGCAGCAGGGAATTGAGCCGCCGGGTCAGGCGCTCGGGAAAGATCGTCTCCTCGACCACCGGCGAGAAGCCGCCCGCCGCCAGCGGCAGGAAGGCCCGGGCCAGCTGGCGGCAACTCATGGTCAGGGCGCACTGGCGGCAATAGGCGGCGACCACGGCCTCGGGGTCGTGGGTGATCGTCTCCTTGCCGCGCATCAGATTGGCGATCGCCCGGTTCTGCCAGGCGTTGGCCAGCTCCGAGGCCGCCACCGCCTCGTCGATCTCTACCGGTCCGTCGGCCAGGAAACCGGCGAAGCCGCGCACCAGGGCGGCGGGGTCTTTCACCTTGTCGAGCAGGATGTCGGTCACCGCCAGGGCGCCGGCGTTGATGAACGGATTGCGCGGGAAGCCGCCCTCGGACTCCAGCTGCGACAGGTGGTTGAACGGCGTGCCCGACGGCTCCTTGCCGACCCGCGTCCACACCTCGTCGCCGATGCGGTTGAGCGCCAGACCCAGGCTCAGCACCTTGGTGATGCTCTGGACGGAAAAGCCCTCGTCGGCGTCGCCGATCACGTGCTCGCCGCCATCGACCGTGCGCACGGCCATGCCGAACTTCGTCCCCGGCACGGTGGCCAGCTGCGGGATGTAGTCGGGCACGCGCCCCTTGCCGAAGTGCGGCTTCACCAGCACGGCGACCTCGGCGAGGACTTCGTCGATGGAGAGCTCGTTCATGCGGGCGTGCCTCCTCCCCTCAGTTCGTCATCCCGGCCGAAGCGTAGCGTAGAGCCGGGACCCAGGGGCTAGCGACGATGCGGCGGCCGCCTTCGATAGCAGACCCAGGCGCTGCGCCCAGTCCCCCTGGGTCCTGGATAAGCCCTGCGGGCTTTCCGGGATGACGATCCTTTGGGGTACAGGAAAGGGTCAGGCGAACGCCTCGAAATACCGCCGGATCAGCGCCGTGTAGGCCACCGCCAGCTGGCGGACTTCTTCCACCGGCACGCGCTCGTCCACCTGGTGCATGGTCGAGCCCACGAGGCCGAACTCCACCACCGGGCACAGGGCGCGGATGAAGCGCGCGTCGCTGGTGCCGCCGGTGGTCGACAGTTCCGGCACGCGGCCGGTGGCGTCGCCCACGGCCCCGACGATCACGTCGGTGAAGGCGCCCGGCTGCGTCAGGAAGGCCTCGCCGCTGATCTTGCACAGCGCCTCGACCCGTCCCGAGAAGCCCTCGGCCGCCTCGCGGCACTCGTGCTCGATCCAGGCCGCCAGGTCCTTGCCCTTGTGGGCCGGGTTGAAGCGGATGTTGATCCGGGCCTTGGCCGAGGCCGGAATGACGTTCGTCGCCGGATTGCCGACATCGACCGTGGTGATCTCCAGGTTCGACGGCTGGAAGCCGGTATAGCCCTCGTCCAGCATCCGGCTCTGCAGGCGGGAAAGGATGTCGACCAGCACCGGGATCGGATTGGCCGCGCGATGCGGATAGGCCACGTGGCCCTGGCGGCCGTCGACGGCGATCCAGGCGTTGATGCTGCCGCGCCGGCCGATCTTGACCATGTCGCCCAGCAGGCTGGCGCTGGTCGGCTCGCCGACGATGCAGTGGTCGATGATCTCGCCCTCGGCGGCCAGGGCCTCGACCACCTTC
>NZ_QHJY01000334.1 GCF_003185805.1 Caulobacter sp. D5 | reverse complement strand
GCCGCCAGGCTCACCAGGCCGCTCGCCACATCGACCGCGAAGGCCCCGGCCGCCTGCTCGACGCCCGCCACGGCCACCCGCACGGTTCCGGCCTGCGGCTTGGCGATCGTGCGGACCACCGCCTCCTCGCCGGCCCCATACCGCTTCACCAGCTGGAACAAGGTCCGCGTCCCATCGCCCGTTCCCAGCGCCTGGTCGGCTGGAGCCGGCGCCGCCGACGGCGCGCACGACTTGAAGTCGGCCGGATCCCGGAACCGGAACCCGTGCAGCCGCCCCCGCCGCGCCTCGAAGAACGCGACCAGCTCGGCCGCCTCGTCCAGGCTGCGGCTGGCCGTGCCGATCAGGTAGCGCCGCCGGCCCTGCGCCCAGGGACTCGACCGCCGCTCGAAGCCGGACGCAAGGCCGACCACCTCGGTCCGCCGCTCGATCCCGCTGGTCCCGCCGAAGGCCAAGCGCAGCGGCAGGCGCGTCTCGTGAAAGGCGCTCATCCGAGCCCTCCTTGACAAGGATATGGAATGTGAGTGATTGCTTACTTACATTTGATCGGAGACCGACCCGTGCCCCTACTCGCCCTGCTCCTGTCGCCGCGCGGCGCCGTCGGCCGCCGAGACTTCTGGCTGGGGCTGTTCCTGCTGGCGGCGATCGACGCGGCCATGGGGCTGGCCGCCATGCCCTACGGCGCGCGGGCCTTCTTCGCCGCCCCGGTGCTCGGCCCCTGGTTCGGCGACATGGACGCCGAAGCCGCCCTGCCGGGCCTGGTCGAGGTCTGGGGGACGGGCGCGGTGATGATGCTGTTCCAGGCCTGGATCAGCGGCGTCTTGTGCCTCAAGCGGCTGCGCGACATGGGGCGCGGCCCCGGGGCCCTGATCCTCGTCTGGCTGGCCAATCTCGCCCTGCAGGGCGGCGGCCGCGCCTGGATGGCCGGGCTCGACGGCATTGCCGTCATCACGCCCTTCCTGATCGCCCTGCCGACCATGGCCCTGATCTGGCTGGGCTTCCTGGCCTGGCTCGGCTTCACGCCGGGGCGGCGCACACCTCAAGCGGGTTAAACCCTTGTCATGACGCCCATTTCACTTAAAGCGCGAGCCCGCCGGGCCTAGTCTCCTTTTCAAGGTTGGGAGACTGAAAAGACATGGACTGGAAAACCCTGATGTTCACCGCCGACGGCCGCATCGGTCGTCAGGCGTTCTGGATCGCCTGGCTGATGCTGCTGGGCGTCAACGTGGTCGCCGGCTGGATCCCGCTCATCGGGTGGGCCGCCTCGCTGGTCACGCTGTTCTGTTTCGTCTGCATCTACGCCAAGCGCCTGCACGACATGGGCAAGAGCGCCTGGTGGCAGCTGCTGCCGATCCTGCTCGGCCCCGTGCTGCTGATGGGCTCGGTGATGTGGCTGGTGTTCGGCTCGGCCGCCATCGCCCTGGGCGGCGGCGACCCGGAGATCTTCGCCCTGGCCAGCGTCGGCGGCATGGTCGTCGCGGCGGTCCTCGGCTTCCTGGTCACGGTCGGCTTCACCCTCTGGGTCGGCTGCGCCGAAGGCCAGACCCGCGACAACCGCTGGGGCGACCCGCCTTTGCATGCTTTGGCGGTGTAAGGATCCCAAGGCCCGCCGAGCGATCGGCGGGCCTTTTCCATGACCCCTCTCTCATAGAGAGAGGGGTCACGTAGAGTTCACAGCCGCCGCGCCCCCAAACTCACCGCCCGCGCCAGCGCCTGGGCCAACTGCGCGTCCGAGCGCGCCAGGCCGCCGACGTCGCCGCCGCTGACCTGCACCGTCACGCTCATGCCGCCGCCCAGCGGCTCCACCGTTCCCGCGCCCGCCGGCCGGAACACCTCCG
>NZ_QHJY01000333.1 GCF_003185805.1 Caulobacter sp. D5 | reverse complement strand
GCAGGAGTGGCGACGCCCTGGTCGACAGCCTGGTCTTCGCCGGCCGCTTTGGGGCGATAGACAGCGTCTGGCGCGCCGGCCGTCCCGTCGTCTCGGGCGGCCGCCACCGGCATCGCGAGGCGATCGCCGAGCGCTATCGCCGGGTGCTGAAGGACCTGCTGTCTTGACGGCCGTTCCTCTCCACCAGCGCATCCGCGACGAGATCGAGGGGCTGATCCGCTCGGGCGCCTGGGCGCCCGGCCATCGCGTGCCGTTCGAGAGCGAGCTGATGGCCCAGTACGGCTGCTCGCGGATGACCGTGAACAAGGCGATGTCGGCGCTGGCCGATGCGGGCCTCGTTGTGCGCCGCCGCCGCGCCGGCTCGTTCGTGGCCCGGCCCAAGGTGCACTCCACGGTCCTCGACATCCCCGACATCCAGGCCGAGATCACCGCCCGGGGCGAGACCTACGCCTTCGTGCTGCTGGCCGCCGAGCGCCGGCCCGCCGATCCCGACGATGGCGACGAGGCCGAACTGGCGGGGGAGGGCGACCTGATCGCCCTGCGCGGCCTGCACGTGGCCGGCGGCCGGCCCTTCGCTCTGGAAGACCGCCTGATCAGCCTGGCCGCCGTGCCCGAGGCCGCCGCCGCTGACTTCGCCGCCGAGCCGCCCGGCGCCTGGCTGCTGCACCACGTGCCGTGGACGGAAGCGGAAAGCCGGATCAGCGCCGTGGGCGCGGAAGCCGCCGTCGCCGAGCTGCTGGCCCTGGACGTGGGCACGGCCCTGCTGGCCGTCGAACGCCGCACCTGGCGGGCCGGCGAGCCGGTGACCCACGTGCGCCAGCTGTTCCCCGGCGAGGCCTACGATCTGGTCGCGAGGTTCGGTCCGGCGCGCTGACGGGGCGTCGTCGTCTCGCGCATGGCGCTTGCGCGTATCGGCCTATACCTTCGGGCGAGTCGGGGCCGGCCGTCCCCGGCTTGGGGGAATACCGTGACCGAGCCGTCCTTCGCACCGCCCGCCCAGACCCGCCTGCCGGGCCTCGACCTCTGGGATGAGATGAACGATCCGCCGCCTCGCGAGGTGCGGATCCTCGACGTCATCCATCGGATGTACGACTTCAATCAGGACCGCACCAACAACCAGGAACGGCGCGTGCTGCACCTGCGCGCCCTGCACGTGCTGGAGGGAAGGCTGGTCCTGGTCGAGAAGCGGGTCATTCACGACAGCCTGATCTTCGCGGCCCTGGGCTCGTCCGAGCGGACCTTCGCCAACCCGCTGCTGGCCTGGAACGCCATGGAGGCGGTCGCCGCCCGCAACACCAAGTTCGCCTTCACCGACACGCGTCCCCAGCCCTGTTCGCCGGAGGTCGCCGAGCTCCTGGGGGAGGCCGCCGGCGCGCCCGCCCTGTCCTATCGGCACGACGCCTTGGACAACGAGCATCAGACCTTCTTCAACGTCGAGCAGTGGGCCGTGGGCATGAAGCTGCGCACGCTCGAGGGCAAGGCGTACTGGGACTGGCTGGACTAAGGACGGCGGCCGGCGCCTTCCGCCTGGGCGGAACGGCCGCGATTTTCCCGCTCCGGCGTTCCCTGATGCACGTTCGCCCGAGTTGTCATACACCGTTATGCGAGTGGCTGACGGAATCGCGCCCGGAGCGCGCGTGGGGGCTTGCGTGAAGGAACTCGAGGCGATCACCGGCGGGGCGCTGGGCGGCTGGCTGGCGCGGTTCAAGTCGGACGGGCGCTCGTCGCACGCGCCGCCGCCGCCCGGAACCAGGTGCGAGAACTGCGAGACCGAGCTGGTCGGCCACTTCTGCCATGCCTGCGGCCAGGAGGCGTCGAACCATCACAAGTCGATCCTGCACGTCACCTGGGAAGCCATCGAGGGCATGTTCCACCTCGACGGCCGGCTGTGGCGCACCGTGCCGTGGTTGTTCGTGCGGCCCGGCCGGCTGACGCGGGAATATCTCGACGGCAAGCGCGCCCGCCACGTGCCGCCGTTCCGGCTGTTCCTGGTCGCCCTGCTGCTGTTCATCCTCTCGGCCGAGACGGTGATCCACAAGTCGATGCACGACGCCCAGCATGGGGCGGGCCATGGCGTCCAAGCCCAACCCCAGGCCCAGGCCCAGGCGGAAGCCGGTCACGGCGAGCACGGCAAGCCCGCGGCGCAGGCTGGCCACGACAAGTCCGCCAAGGCCGACGCGACGGCCCAGGCCGTGCCCGGCCAGGTCGCCTCGGAGCTGCGCGACTCGCTGAAGAAGGACGGCGTGCTGACCGACAAGCCGGGCGCCGACGGCAAGCAGCAGTTCGTGGAGTCCGATTCCGACTCCACCGCCGCCGAGAAGGCCCGCAACGAATGGCTCAACACCCAGCTGGGCAAGGCGATCGCCACGCCCGGCTACTTCATGGTGGTGGTGTTCGGCTGGGGCCACCGGCTGGCGGTGCTGATGCTGCCGATCCTCGCCCTGGCCCTGGGCGCCTGCTATTTCTATCGCCGCAAGTTCTTCATGTACGACCACCTGATCGTCTCGATGAACTACCTGTCGTTCGTCTTCCTGCTGTGGGCGCTGGTGTTCGTCCTGCCCAAGCCGGTGAAGGACATCGCGATCCTGGCGGCGCTGATCTGGGCGCCGGTGAACCTGTTCGCCACGCTTCGGGGCGTCTACGGGTCGAGCGTTTTCGGCGCGGTGGTCAAGACGGGGTTCGTCTGGTTCACCACCCAGACGGCCTTCCTGCTGCTTCTGCTGGGCCTGCTGTGGCTCGGGCTGTCGCAGATCTGACGGCCGGCGCCGCTTTATTGTTCGTAAGCTGACATTATCCCCAACCGGCGCCGGCGGCTGTCATGACAGTTTCGCATGCGCCTGTTACGCGGACGGTGTTCTGCGGAAATAATCAACAACCGCAGGCACTTCTACGTAAAAAGGGGATTACTTCGTGTCCAAGTCCATGATCGCCCGGTCGGCGCTGATGCTGACCTGTGCGATGGGCGCGCTCGCCAGCGCCGCCGTCGCCAACGCCCAAGAAGCCGCCGACTCGACCAGCCTGGAAGAGATCATCGTCACCGCCGAGCGCCGCTCGGTGAACCTGCAGGACACGCCGCTGTCGGTCGCCGTGGTCGGCGGCCAGGACCTGCGCGCCCTGCAGGCCGGCGGCGACGACATCCTGGCCCTGGCCGGCCGCGTGCCCGGCCTCTACGCCGAGACCACCACGGGCCGCATCTTCCCGCGCTTCTACATCCGGGGCCTGGGCAATATCGACTTCTACCTCGGCGCCTCGCAACCGGTGTCGATCATCCAGGACGAGGTCGTGCTCGAGCACGTGGTGCTGAAGTCGAACCCGGTGTTCGACGTCCAGCAGGTTGAAGTGCTGCGCGGCCCGCAGGGCTCGCTGTTCGGCCGCAACACCACCGCCGGCATCATCAAGTTCGACACCGCCAAGCCGACCCAGACCCTGCAGGGCCAGGCCCAGGCCTCGTACGGCAGCTACGGCACCACCACCTTCGACGGCGGCATCGGCGGCCCGATCGTGGCCGACAAGCTGGCCTTCCGCGTCTCGGCCCTCTACCAGCACCGCGACGACTGGGTGGACAACACCTTCACCGGGACCAGTGCCGACGGCACCAAGACGCCGCAGAGCGACGCCATGGGCGGCTTCGACGAGCGCGACATCCGCCTGCAGATCCTGGCCACCCCGACCGAGAACCTGTCGGTCCTGGCCTCGGCCCACGCCCGCAGCTACGAGGGCACCTCGACCCTCTTCCACCGCGCCGGCCTGAAGAAGGGCTCCAACAGCACCCAGTACGCCGAGCGCGACAAGGTCGCCCTCGACGAGGCGGTCAACAACCCGCAGGCCTACGACACGGTCGGGACCTCGCTGAAGATCGACTACGACTTCGGCGGCGTGAAGCTGACCTCGATCAGCGCCTATGAGGGCACCGACGGCTACAGCCGCGGCGACACCGACGGCGGCGCGGCGGCCAACTTCCCGGTCGGCGGCGTGGCCAACGGCTATGGCCAGTCGCAGGGCGCGGTGAAGGACCTCGACCAGATCACCCAGGAAATCCGCCTGGCCAGCGACACGGACGGCGCCTTCAAGTCGCAGGTCGGCGGCTTCTTCTTCGACAGCCGCGACATCACCAACTTCTACCAGCGCGCCTATTTCGTCCGCACCAACCCCAACAACTGGGTGTCGCTGAAGAACGCCAACACCTCGTGGGCGGTGTTCGGCCAGGTCAGCTATGATCTTTCCGACAAGCTGACCCTCACCGCCGGCCTGCGCGAGACCGAGGACACCAAGAAGACCACCCTGCTGAAGACCGCCGACACGGCCGCCGGCGCGGTCACCTATACCGGCCGCCGCTATGTGAAGATGTCCGACACCCAGCCCAGCTGGGACCTGTCGGCGCTCTACAAGGTGACCGACGACGT
>NZ_QHJY01000332.1 GCF_003185805.1 Caulobacter sp. D5 | reverse complement strand
GAGAGACCCCTCATCCGTCGGCTATCGCCGACACCTTCTCCCGCAAGGGGAGAAGGACGAGATCAGAAGTTCCGCACCGAGATGTCCGGCACGGCCAGCACGCCGGCCTCGCCGCTTTCGTCGCCCCAGGCCAGGCGCGAGCCGTCGGCGTTGACCGACAGGCTGCTGATCGGGGCGCCCTTCTCGGCCTTCAGGGTCTCGATGCGGCCCGAGCGCATGTGCGCGGCCCAGACGCGGCCGTTGTCCTGGCCGGCGATCATCACCGGCAGGGCGTCGATGCCGGCCACCTGCACCACCAGCGAGTCGCGCGAGAAGCCGATCTCGGCGGCTTCCTTGCCCATCGGGCCGCTGGCCCCGGCGAACGGCCAGATCACCGCGCCGTTGGCGCCGGCGGTGGCCAGCAGGTTGCCCTTGTCGAAGAAGTCCAGGCTCTTGATCTTGGCCGGATAGCCGCCCATCCGCATGTCCTTGCCGTCCGACAGGCGCCAGCCGTGCAGCTGGTTCTCCTGCATGGCCGAGACCAGGAACTTGCCGTCGGGGCTGTAGGCCAAAGCAACGTGGCTGCCGGCCCACTTCATCACCGTCGGCTTCTGGTCGGCGATGCGGCTCCACCACAGCGACACCCCGCCGTAGCCGGCCGCGGCCAGGCGCTTGCCCTTCGGATCGAAGGCCACGCCCGAGACGGTCTTCTCATGGACGTAGGTGCGACGGAACTCGGCGTCGGCCGAGTCCAGCACGTGCACTTCCTTGCCGGCCGTGAAGGCGATCAGGCGCGATGCGGCGCTGGCCGTCACGTGCTCGATCCACTTGCCCTTCACCTCGGCCAGCAGGGTGGCCACGACCTCGTCGCCCTCGACCCGGCTCCAGACCACCCGGCCATCGTCGCCGCCGGTCACCAGGCCCCGGCCCGAGGGGTGCACGCAGGCGGCCAGCACGGCCCCGCCGAGCGGTCCGCCATGGGCTTCCACGGTGACGAAACCGCCCTCGGCCTCGAATCGGACGGTGCCGTCGCCCAGGGCGAATCCGGCGCGTCCAGCGCGATCGAACAGGGCGGCGGTGACGTAGGCGTCGAAGGAAAAGATCATGCGCGGGGGCTTAGCGCGGCCTGATGGCCAGCGCTAGTCGCGCGGGGCGCGAAGCCTGGCGCCCAAAACGCTCTCCTGAACGGCGTTAGGCCAAAAAGACTCACAAAAGGGGTTGCCATTGCGGCGCGTCGTCGGGCTTTACTTCCGCGCTCGTCTGCGCCAGACGTGGCATCTAACAATTTCTGGACCGCCTGGGGGCGGTCCCCGGGAGACAGTCAGGCTATGGCGGCTAAACTTGCTGGCGGCGGCGGCGGTCGCTACTCGCTGAACCAGAATTCAGAAATCAACGTCACGCCCTTCGTCGACATTCTGCTCGTTCTGCTCATCATCTTCATGGTCGCCGTGCCGATGGCCGTGACCTCGATCAAGATCGACCTGCCGCCGGCTTCGCCGCCGCCTCCCGGCGTGAAGCCGAAGGAACCGGTCTTCATCTCGATCCAGAAGTCGGGCGCTCTGTTCATCGCGGACAAGCAAACCAGCCTCGACAACCTGCAGTTCGACCTGGACGCCAAGTTCACCTCGAACGGCCAGGCTGGCCCGAAGGACGACCAGCGCGTGATGATCCGCGCCGACGCCGACGTCATGTACGCCGACTTCATGGGCGTGCTGAACCAGCTGCAGACCGCTGGCTGGTACAAGGTCGGCCTGATCAACGAAGACATCCACTAAGCAGGACGTCTTCGGCGACAGTCGAAAGTATCAAGGGGCCGGCGGCGAAAGCCTCCGGCCCCTTTTTCTTGCCCGTTTTCCGGAGCCACCGATGCCCGACGCCAAGACCTGGATCGCCTTCGCCCTGGTGTGCCTGGGCATGGCCCTGACCCCGGGGCCGAACATGCTCTATCTGGTCAGCCGCTCGATCTGCCAGGGACGCTGGGCCGGGATCGTGTCGCTGGTCGGTACGGCGGCGGGTTTCATCGTCTATCTGGTCTGCGCGGCGCTGGGCATCACCGCCCTGCTGATGGCCGCCCCGATCGCCTACGACGTCCTGCGGTTCGGCGGGGCGCTGTACCTCGGCTGGCTGGCCTGGCAGGCGATCAAGCCGGGCGGACAGTCGCCCTTCCAGGTGCGCGAACTGCCCAAGGACCCGCCGGCCAAGCTGATGGCCATGGGCTTCCTGACCAACCTGCTCAATCCCAAGGCGGCGATGCTCTATCTGTCGCTGCTGCCGCAGTTCATCGACCCCAAGCATGGGGCGGTGCTCAGCCAGTCGCTGCTGCTGGGCGGGACCCAGATCGCCGTCAGCCTGACGATCAACGGCCTGATCTGCCTGGCCGCCGGTTCGATCGCGACCTTCCTGGCCACGCGCCCCAGCTTCGCCCTGGTCCAGCGCTGGCTGATGGCCAGCGTGCTGGGCGGCCTCGCCGTGCGCATGGCCACAGAAGCCCGACGCTAGGGCCGAAACCTGGCAGCAGCCTGTCGGCGGGACGTTCCCTGCCGGCCACAACAAGCCTATCTAGCCGCCCATGAGCGACTTCGACGACGAGGATGAAACCCAGGGCCGGCGCCGGGCGCTGTCCAACACCCAGGTGCTGGGCTTCCTGGCGCGCTTCTGGCTGCGCCGGAAGCTGATCTTCACCGCCGGGGTGGTGCTGACCCTGATCGCGGTGGGCTTCGACGTGGCCCTGCCGACCGCGGCCGAGCACCTGGTCAATGTCGTGGTGGCCGGCGAGAAGTCGCGCGCCTGGGGCGCCTGGGCGATCTTCGTCGGCGTCTACCTGGCCTTCTCGCTGATCCGCAACATCGCCCACCGGTTCTGGATCCCGCTGGCCGCCCGCAACATGGAGGAGATGACCAACGAGGGCTTCGCCCGCGTCCAGGCCTTCTCGTCCGACTGGCACGCCGACAGCTTCGCCGGCGCCACGGTGCGCAAGCTGACCCGCGCCATGTGGGGCTATGACAGCGTCACCGACGCCTTCACCATCTGGCTCGTGCCCAGCATGATCGTGCTCCTGGGCCTGTCGGGCGTCATGCTGGTCAAGCAGCCCCTGGCCGGGGCGATCTCGCTGGTCGTGGTGCTGCTTTACCTGTCGGTGAACCTGTGGATCACCGAGCGCTATGTGCGGCCCGCCAACCTGAAGTCCAACGCCCTGGACTCCGCCATCGGCGGGGCCCTGGCCGACGCGGTGACCTCCAACCCCACCGTGAAGGCCTTCGGCGCCGAGGATCGCGAGACCGCTCGCCTGGCCCAGGTCACCGCGGCCTGGCGCGATGCGGTGATGGTCACCTGGAACCGCTTCACCGACGTGTGGCTGGGCCAGAACCTGCTGCTGGTCGTGCTGCAGGCGGGCCTGACCGGGGCCATGGTCTGGGCGTGGATGCGTGGCCAGGCCAATGCCGGCGACATCGTCGCGGCCATGACCTCGTTCCTGCTGATGAGCGGCTATCTGCGCAACATGGGCGAGAACATCCGCATGCTGCAGAAGGGCATCGACGACAGCGAGGACGTCGCGGCCTGGTCGAAGCTGCCGCCGCAGATCGCCGACGCCCCCGGCGCGCCCGACTTCGTCACCGGCCCCGGCGCCGTCGCCTTCCAGGGCGTGACCTTCGCCTATCGCAACGCCGGCGCGCCGCTCTACGACCGCTTCTCGCTGGACATCACGCCCGGCGAGAAGGTGGCCCTGGTCGGCCCCACCGGCTCGGGCAAGTCGACCTTCGTCAAGCTGATCCAGCGGCTGCACGACCTGCAGGGCGGGCGGATCCTGATCGACGGCCAGGACGTGGCCAAGGTGACCCAGGGCTCGCTGCGCCGCGCCATCGCCGTGGTGCCGCAGGACCCGGCCCTGTTCCACCGCTCCCTGCTCGACAACATCGCCTATGGCCGCCCCGACGCGACCTTCGACCAGGTGGTGGAGGCGGCCAAGAAGGCCCGCGCCCACGACTTCATCCTGAAACTGCCGCACGGCTACGACACCCTGGTCGGCGAGCGCGGCATCAAGCTTTCGGGCGGCGAGCGCCAGCGCGTGGCCATCGCCCGCGCCTTCCTGACCAACGCCCCGATCCTGGTGCTCGACGAGGCCACCTCGTCGCTCGACGTGGAGACCGAGGCCCTGGTGCAGGAGGCCGCCGAGGCCCTGATGCAGGGCCGCACGACGATCGTCATCGCCCACCGCCTGTCGACCGTGCGCGGCGCCGACCGGATCCTGGTGTTCCAGAACGGCCGCGTCGTCGAGGAAGGCCGCCACGCCGAACTCAAGGCGAAGGGCGGGGTCTATGCGCGGCTGAACGCGGTCAGCGAGGGGGCGGTTTAGGCCGCGAGGCCAGGGCCTCCGCCGCCGTCACGTTGCAGGCGTCGCCCTGCGGCCGGATCTCCATGCGGATGTCCCCGAGCACCACGTCGCGCAGGGGCGACGGCGCGATCGTCGCGGCCTCGCCCGAGCGCGCCAGCACCCCGGCGATGTCGGCCACCCGGCCGCAGGGGCTGGACGCATAGCCGATCTTCTTCCAGCGACCTTCGCGCATGCCGAAGACGTCGAGCATCGAGCCGCTCGACAGCAGCACCTCCTCGGACCCGTCCGCGTCGATGTCGAGCAGCAGGGCCGAGCACGGCTTGGCGGCGAAGCGGCACGGCGAGTCGCTCAGGTCGGCCAGGCGTTCGAAGCCGTTCGGCAGGGTCCGCCCCTTGGGATAGACGATCACGTCGGCCATCGGCTCGGCCTTCCCCGGCGCGGGCCCGGCCGCCAGGCGGGCGAGACTGGCCTTGGCCGCCTTGGCGACGACGGCGTCCGGCCCGGCCGCCAGGCGCTTCAGCGCATCCAGGCCGAACCGGCCGCTGCGGAACCGCAGGAAGTCGAAGTCGAACGCCTCGGCCTTGACCTTGCCGGCCTGCAGCCGCGCGACCTGGTCACCGACCGACAACCGGCGCGGATCGGCGATCGGCGTCACCAGGGCCAGCAGCACGACGATGACCACGAAGGCCATGCCGATATTGGTCGTCTCCAGGGTCTTCAGCCACGGGCCCGGCCGCACGGCGGCGACCGCGTAGCCCAGGGCGTAGCCGGCCGCGACCAGCACGCAGGCGGCGGCGATGATCCGGTCGGTGCTGAGGCCGTACTGGCCGATGCGCAGGGAAAGGCCGTAGGCGGCGAGAACCGTGATCGGAACCAGCAGCAGGCCGGCCAGCCGCGCCGCCCATTTCAGGATCAGGGCGGTCGTCTCGGTTCCGTCCTGGTAGGCGGCGTTGGTCAGCAAAACGAGGAAGGCGGCCGCGGTCAGCAGGCTGGCGGTGGCGCTGCGGGTCTTCCACAGCGGTTCCAGCCCCGTGAACGGCAGGGTCAGCAGGAAGGCCCCGGCGATCAGCACCATCAGCGGCAGCAGCCAGGCCAGCAGGGTCAGGGCCACGGTCCGCACCCCGCGCACCAGGCCGGCCCGCACGTCGGTCAGCTGGACGGCGGCGGCGAAGATCGTGGTGGTGGCGGGAATGGCGAACAGCTTGGTCTGGATGACTGTCTCGATGATCCCCACGCCGATCAGCTTGAACAGCACGGCCGCCAGCCACAGCAGCAGCCAGAAGGCGCCGGTGAAGCCGACCGCCAGCGCCAGCTGCACCCCGTGCTTCCAGGTGATGTCGAAATAGCTGGCGAAGCGGGCGATGGGCCGCCGCTCGATGTCGGCCGGCTCGACCAGGTGATGGCCGATGAAGATCAGGGCCGCCACGCCCAGGAAGCTCAAGGGGCCCAGGCCGTTGACGCCCGAGGCCGACGGATCGCCGCTCCACACGCCATAGGCCCCGACCCCGGCGGCGAGCAGGACGACCACGCCCTTCCAGGAAGCCAGCGCGGGCCAGCGCATGGTCGAAAGCCCGGCCAGCACCACGAACGGCGCGAACAGGACAGCCAGCAGGAAGGCCGCATAGACCATCGGCTGGCCGTCGGGCCAGCGCTTGAACTCGTCGGCCTGGTACAGCCAGTACAGCAGCAGGCCCTGGGCCAGGCCCGTGACCAGCCGCAGGATCGCCGCCCGGCGGACGGCGCGCGGATCGGCTTCGACGGCTTGATCGGTCATCGACGGGCTCCTGCAACCTTCGAGCAGCAGAGATCACGCCCCGCGTGCGGCGCCTAGGACGAAGCTTGGCCTCCATCTTTTCTCCACACGCTCTCGACGCCGCCTCGACACCCCCTTTAAGCGCGGCCCCCTCTCGCCTTGCCCTGGCGCGCCCCCGCTTCTAGGTTCCGCCCCGTTCCAGGAGTCTCCCCGCCCATGGCCTATCGCTCGCTTCGCGAATTCATCGACGTGCTGGAGGCCCAGGGCGAGCTGGTGCGGGTCAAGGAGCCGGTCTCCTCGGTCCTGGAGATGACCGAGATCCAGACGCGCCTCCTGGCCACCGGCGGCCCGGCGGTGCTGTTCGAGCACGTGCTGCTGCCCGACGGGTCGCGCTCGTCGATGCCGGCCCTGGCCAACCTGTTCGGCACGGTCAAACGGGTGGCCATGGGCGTCACCCTGGGCGGCGAGCCGCGCACCACCGCCGGCGAACTGCGCGAAGTGGGCGAGCTGCTGGCCTTCCTGCGCCAGCCCCAGCCGCCCAAGGGACTGAAGGACGCCATCGACATGCTGCCGCTGGCCAAGACGGTGCTGTCGATGCGCCCGGGCACGGTGAAGAAGGCGCCCGTGCAGGAGGTGGTGCTGAAGGGCGACCAGATCGACCTGTCCAAGCTGCCGGTGCAGACCTGCTGGCCGGGCGAGCCGGCGCCGCTGATCACCTGGGGCCTGGTGGTCACCAAGGGTCCCAGCGACGACCGCGAGGACGACTTCAACCTCGGCATCTACCGCATGCAGGTGCTGGGCAAGGACAAGGCGATCATGCGCTGGCTGGCGCACCGCGGCGGGGCGCAGCACTACGCCCGCCACAAGAAGGCCGGCAAGAAGGAGCCCCTGCCCTGCGCCGTCGTGCTGGGGGCCGATCCCGGCACGATCCTGGCCGCCGTGACGCCGGTGCCCGACACCCTTTCCGAATACCAGTTCGCTGGCCTGCTGCGCGGCGCCAAGCTCGACCTCGTGCCGGCCAAGACCGTGCCGCTGATGGTGCCGGCCCAGGCCGAGATCGTCATCGAGGGCCACGTCCTGCTCGACGAGCACGCCGAGGAAGGCCCCTACGGCGACCACACCGGCTACTACAACAGCGTCGAGACCTTCCCGGTCTTCCAGGTGACCGCGATCACCATGCGTAAGGACCCGATCTACCTGACCACCTTCACCGGCCGGCCGCCGGACGAACCCAGCGTGCTGGGCGAGGCGCTGAACGAGGTGTTCATCCCGCTGATCCGCCAGCAGTTCCCCGAGATCGTCGACTTCTGGCTGCCGCCCGAGGGCTGCTCCTACCGCATCGCCGTGGTGTCGATGAAGAAGGCCTATCCGGGCCACGCCAAGCGGGTGATGCTGGGCGTGTGGAGCTACCTGCGCCAGTTCATGTACACCAAGTGGGTGATCGTCGTGGACCACGACATCAACGCCCGCGACTGGAAGGACGTGATGTGGGCGATCAGCACCAAGATGGACCCCGCCCGGGACATCACGGTGATCGAGCACACCCCGATCGACTATCTCGACTTCGCCAGCCCCGTCAGCGGCCTCGGCTCCAAGATCGGCCTGGACGCCACCGACAAGTGGGAGCCCGAGACGACCCGCGAGTGGGGCGAGGAGATCCGCATGGATCAGGCCGTGGTCGACGCGGTCAGCGAGAAGTGGTCGCGGCTGGGCCTGCCCGGCGAGGGCAAGCCGATCTGGAAGACGAAGTAAGACCCCCTCAGTCGCTCCGCGACAGCTCCCCCAGCGGTGGAGCATCTTGAAGAGCGCCGCGCTGACCGGATTCTCCCCTCTGGGGGAAGTGGCCCGGAGGGCCGGAGGGGTCCTTCCACGAAGGGGGATCGAATGCGAACTCTAACCCTGGCGGCCCTGGCCGCCGCACTGATGGCGAGCACGGCGATGGCAGAGATCCCCACCCCCAAGAAGCCCTGGGACGAAGCCTTCCTGCCGCCGGCGCCGCAGTGGCAGGGCGCCAGCCAGGCGCTGATCCGTGATGCGGCCGATCCGTGGGTGACGCCGTTCGAGGCCGATCCGGGCCACGACTTCTCGCCGACCTACGCCGACACCCGCGCCTGGTTCGACCGGCTCGACAAGGCGACCAAGCTGGTCCGCGTCGAGGACTTCGGGGTCTCGCCCGAGGGCCGGCCGATCTTCGCCGTCATCGCCAGCAAGGACGGCGACAAGCTCGATCCCAAGAAGCCGCTGCTGCTGGTGCAATGCGGCATCCATCCGGGCGAGATCGACGGCAAGGACGCGGGCATGATGCTGCTGCGCGACATGGCGTTTCACGGCAAGGACGGCCTGCTCGACAAGGTCAATCTGGTGCTGATCCCGATCCTGTCGGTCGACGGCCACGAGCGCTCTGGCCCCTATTCGCGGCCCAACCAGCGCGGGCCGCGCATCCAGGGCTGGCGCAACACGGCGACCAACCAGAACCTCAACCGCGACTTCATGAAGCTCGACCAGCCCGAGATGCAGGCGCTGAAGCGGCTTCAGGCCAAGTATCACGCCGACCTTTACGTCGACGTCCACGTCACCGACGGCATGGATTACCAGTACGACGTCACCTACGGCTACAACGGCGAGGACGGCGTCTGGTCGCGCTCGCCGGCCACGGCCAAGTGGCTGGACGAGGCCTTCAAGCCGGCGATGAACCAGAGCCTGGAGGCCGAGGGCCACATCCCGGGCGAGCTGGTGTTCGGCGTCGACGAGCGCGATCCCAAGGCCGGGCTGTCGGACGGCGGCCTCGGCGAGCGGTTCTCCAACGGCTGGGGCTCGGCCGCCCACGTGCCAACCATCCTGATCGAGAACCACAGCCTCAAGCCCCACGCCCAGCGGGTGCTGGGGACCTACGTCTTCATCGAAACCTCGCTGAAGCTGCTGGCGGAAAAGGGCTCGTCCCTGCGCACGGCCGTCGCCGCCGACAGCGCCCTGCGCCCGGCGACCATCCCGGCCAATTTCGTCGCCGACGACAAGCCGACCACGACCCGCGCCTTCAAGGGCATCAAGTACGAGACCTATGACAGTCCCGCCTCGGGCAAGACCGAGATCCGCTGGCTGGGACAGGCCGACCCCGACCTCTGGCAGCTGCCGTTCTACGGCTCGCACCCGACACTGCAACTGGCTCGTCCCAAGGCCTACTGGGTCCCCAGCTACCGCGCCGACATCATCGAGCGGCTGAAGCTGCACGGGGTGAAGGTCGAAACCCTCGACGCGGCCAAGACCGTGCCGGTTGAGATGCTGCGCCTGGTCGAACCCAAGGTCGCGCCCCGCGCCAACGAGGGCCACGTCCAGATGAGCGTCGAGCAGGTGACGACGGAAGCGCGCGACTGGACCTTCCCCAAGGGCTCGGTGCGCGTGCCCACCGACCAGCCGCTGGGCGACCTCGTCGTGCTGCTGCTCGAGCCGCAGTCCAGCGAAAGCGTCTTCGCCTGGGGCATGGTCCCCGAGGTGCTGAGCCGCGTCGAATATATCGAGCCCTACGCCATCGCCCCGCTGGCCGAGAAGATGATGGCCGCCGACCCGGCGCTGAAGGCCGAGTTCGAGGCCAAGCTGGCCGCCGACCCCAAGTTCGCCGCCGATCCCGACGCGCGCCTGGCCTGGTTCTACAAGCGCACGCCCTTCTACGATCAGCGCCACCTGCTCTACCCAATCGCCCGGGAGAAGTAGGGATCGGCGGCAATGAGACCCTCTCTCTTTGAGAGAGGGAGGGGCCCATGGCGAAGCCATGGGAGGGTGAGAGGTGACAAACTCGCCGAATGAAGCGCGGCGCTTAGAGCTTCGACGTCGGACGGTTGGTCGCCCTCTCGGATTTGCCTGCCGACGGTGAAACCCCTCACCCTCCCACCGCTTCGCGGCGGGCCCCTCCCTCTCCCTATGGAAGAGGGGACGAGTCCCAAGGCCGCTCCGTCCCATATCGCTCGACCAGCGCATCCACAGCCGCCCGCAGCTTGGCGCTCGGATACGGCGTACGCGGCCACACCAGGTTCACCGGCAGGGGGCTGTCGAACACCCCGTCGAGCACCGTCTCCAGCCGCCCAGCCGCCAGGTCCTCGGCCACCACCCAGCGCGGGACCATGGCGATCCCGGTTCCGGCCCGCGCCGCCTCGGCCAGGACCAGGGCGTCGCCGATCCGTAGGCGGCCGTCCACCGGCAGGCTGCGGGCGACACCGTCAGCATCGACATAGGGCCAGGGCGTCGGGCGGCCGTCGCGGGCCTCGACCAGGCAGTCGTGGGCGGCGAGATCGTCGACCGTCTTGGGCCGCCCCCGAGCATCTAGATAGGCCGGCGTCGCGCAGACCACCCGCCGCTGCACGCCCAACGGGCGAGCGATCAGGCCGGCGCGGTCGTCGAGGTCGCCGATGCGCACCGCCAGGTCCACGCCCTCGGCCGCCAGGTCCACCGCCCGCGCGCCGAACACCACCTCCAACCGCAGGGCGGGCCAGCGGGCGGCCAGCTCCAGCAGAACCGGCATGACGAAGGCCCGGCCCAGCAGCGGCGGCAGGGCCACGCGCAGCAGGCCCGAGGGCTCGCCCCGGCCTTGCAGCAGTTCGGCCTCCGCCTCGGCCAAGCCCGCCA
>NZ_QHJY01000037.1 GCF_003185805.1 Caulobacter sp. D5 | reverse complement strand
CCCCATCGAGGGGGAAGGGCTTTGGACGGCTTTCAGTTTTGAGAGACCCCTCACCCGACCCTGCTCCGCAGGGCCACCCTCTCCGCAAGGGGAGAGGGATCAGGCGCGGAATCTGCTTTCGCGGGGATTTTACGGGAGGGGGAATGGGGCGAGTTCAGGCTCGCACCAGGCAGAAGAAACCTTGGGGCTACGCAGCCACCCTCACCGGAGCCAGAACGCGGGCCAGGACGTTGGCGGCGGCGGAGAGGCCGGTGCGGATGGACTGGTCGTCGGCGCTGTCGCCGTGGGTTCCGGCGCGACCGGCCAGATGCAGGCCGGTGAAGTGCAGGCGCAGGTCCAGGCCGATCATCTTCAGGTGCTCGTCGCAGCACTCGTCGTGGATCGGGTGGACCTTGCGCTGGCGCACGACCTGAACGTCGCGGGCCGAGCCCGGGGCGATCAAGCCGAGACGGCCGGCCTCGGCGACGGCCTGGGCGATCAGGACGCCGTCGTCGGACACCCAGGTGGCGTCGCCTTCGAAGCAATAGTAGTCGAGCGCCAGAGCGCCGCCGTCGAGAGCGCCGCCGTCGAGGGCGCGGGCGCGGGCCGCCTTGATCTGCGGATCGTGGATCTCGGCCAGAGCGGGTGCGCGGCGACGGCCGGGCTTGGCGGCGAAGGCGACGGTGACCTGGTCGCGATACATCAGCTCGCAGGCGTGGAAGAGGCTGATCGGCGTGGGCGACAGCGCGCCCATCAGCTCGCGCAGCGGCATGGTCGAGATCACCTGGTCGGCGGTGAGGGTCTGGGTGGTCCCCTGCCCGGTTTCGGCAGTGACGGTCCAGACGCCGGTGGCGCGGTCGCGGCGCAGGCCGGTCGCCTTCCGGCCCAGCAGGATCTCGCCGCCGGCGGCGCGGATGACCTGGGCGCAGGAGTCCCACAGCTGGCCCGTGCCCAGGCGCGGCAGCGAACCGGATTCGGACTGGAAGCTGGGGCAGGCCGGCTGGGCCGGGGTCTCTTCCGGACGCAGGGCCCAGAGCTTGTGGGCGTAGTCGCCGAGACGGCGGGCGACGCGACGGCCGAAGCGGCGGGTCAGCCATTCGCCGAGGGTCTTGGAATTGGCGATCGGGCGCAGCCTGGCGGTCAGCAGCGCGCCGATGGCCGCGCCGGGACGGCCGCGGGCCGCCCGCTCGCCTTCGAGGCGCATGGCGCTGGGGGCCTCGACCAGGTCGTTCGGCAGCAGGGCCGTCCAGAAGGCGCGGATGGCCGGATCGGCCGAGCTCAGCCGGCGGCCGGAGACGTCGAGGGAGAAGCCGTCGAAGGAAAGGGTGCGGGCGGCGCCGCCGATCGCGTCGGCCTCGATCACGGTCACCGTGCGGCCGGCGCAGGCCAGGGCGTGAGCGGCCGAAAGCCCGGCGGGCCCGGCCCCGATCACCAGCGTCTCGACGTGTTCGCCCATCTTGGCCTCCCCGAATTCAGGCTTCGAGGATCGGACGGCAAGGTTAAGAACGTTGTTTAGATTTGGGCCGGCGAAGGGTTTTGCGGCCGCTTGGGACGCTATGTCGCGGCGCCGACTTCCCGCCTTACGCCGTCGGCCGCACCGCCTAAACTGTCACAAAAGTTTCACAGAGGGGCTTGAACGGCCGGCTCTTCCGTGGTTCCGCTCCGGCCAATGACGCGGATGCTCCCGATACGGACGTCCGCGTTTTTCGTTGCCGCGCTTCGAACAAGAGGATGAAGCGACCATGCTGGGTTTGTTCCGGGCGATCATGCCGAAGGAAGACCGGTTCTTCGACCTTTTCTCGCAGCACGCCCAGACGCTGGTGGCGGGCTCAAAGGCGCTGAGCGACCTGATGAGCGGCGCCGACAGCATCGAGGCGGCCACCCAGCGGGTGAACCTGCACGAGGAAGAGGCCGACGAGATCACCCGCCAGGTGATGCAGGCCGTCCGCCGCAGCTTCATCACCCCCTTCGATCGTAGCGACATCCAGGACCTGACGACGTCGCTGGACGACGCCATCGACCAGATGCGCAAGACCGCCAAGGTGGTCAGCCTGTTCGAGGTCAAGACCTTCGAGCCGCAGATGAAGGCGATGGCGCAGATCATCGTCCAGGCCGCCGACCTGACGGCCGAGGCCGTGTCGCTGCTGCCCAAGATGCGCAACAACGCCCAGCGCCTGAGCGACCTGGCCGTGAAAATCACCCAGATCGAGGAACAGGCCGACCAGATGTACGACCTGGGCCGCAAGGAGCTGTTCCTGGCCCACCGCGAGGCCGATCCGATGGCCTTCATCGTCGGCATCGACATCTACAGCCACCTGGAAAAGGTGGTCGACCGCTTCGAGGACGTGGCCAACCGCATCAGCGGCATCGTGGTCGAGCAGGTCTAAGAGGCCCGCCCCGTGGACCCCACCCTTCTCATCCTGGTGTTCCTGGTCGTCGTCGCCCTGGCGTTCGACTTCCTGAACGGCCTGCACGACGCGGCGAACTCGATCGCCACCATCGTCTCCACCCGCGTGCTGTCGGCCAAGTGGGCGGTGATCTGGGCGGCGTTCTTCAACTTCATCGCCTTCATGTTCTTCGGCACCAGCGTGGCCAAGATGGTCGGCTCGGGCATCGTCGATCCGCACATCATCAGCGACCGCCTGATCTTCGGCGCCCTGGGCGGCGCGATCAGTTGGAACCTGCTGACCTGGTGGGCGGGCATCCCCTCCTCCAGCTCGCACGCCCTGATCGGCGGCCTGGTCGGCGCATCGGTCGCCAAGGTCGGCGGCCTGGGCGCCATCCAATGGGCGGGCCTAGGCAAGACCGCCGCCGGCATCGTGGTGTCGCCGACCTTCGGCTTCGTTCTGGCCCTGATCCTGGTGCTGATCGTCTCCTGGACCTTCGTGAAGACCTCGCCGTTCTTCGCCGACCGGGTGTTCCGCAAGCTGCAGTTCGTGTCGGCCGCGCTCTACAGCCTGGGCCACGGCGGCAACGACGCGCAGAAGACCATGGGCATCATCGCCGCCCTGCTGTTCGCCCATGGCGCCACGCACCAGCCGGGGCACATCCCGTTCTGGGTGGTGCTGGCCTGCCAGACGGCGATGGGGCTGGGCACGCTGTTCGGCGGCTGGCGGATCGTGCACACCATGGGCAGCAAGATCACCCGCCTGACGCCGATGCAGGGTTTCTGCGCGGAGACCGGCGGCGCGATCACTTTGTTCCTCGCCACGCATATCGGCGTTCCTGTATCGACGACTCACACCATCACGGGCGCTATTGTGGGCGTCGGCGCCTCGCGCCGGGTCTCGGCGGTGCGCTGGGGTGTGGCCAAGAACATCGTCGTGGCCTGGGTCATCACGCTTCCGGCGGCGGCCCTGACGGCGGCGCTGTTCTATTATCTCGGGTTCTGGATGAAGTGACGGACGGGACGGTCAAGCAGACCGGCGGAAGCCAAGGGAACGGCAAGGGCGGCGGCAAGCGGCGTCAGGTCGCCGCCCTGCCCTGGCGCGGCGACGGCGCCGGGCTGGAGATCCTGCTCGTCTCGTCGCGCGAGACCCGCCGCTGGGTGATCCCCAAGGGCTGGCCGATGAAGGACAAGGCCGATCCCCAGGCCGCGGCCCAGGAAGCCTACGAGGAAGCCGGGCTGGACGGCCGGATCGCGTCGGCGGCCTTCGGCGACTACGAATATCTCAAGCGGCTGAAGAGCGGCGCGGCGCGGCTGGTCAAGGTCGACGTCTATCCGATGCAGGTCACCGGCGAGCACGCGACCTGGCCGGAAAAGGGCCAGCGGACGCTCAAGTGGATGGGCCCGGTCGAGGCCGCCCTGGCCGTGCAGGAGCCGGAGCTGCGCGACCTGATCGCCCGCTTCGCCGGCGTCGAACTGCCCGCCGAGGAGCGCCCCGAGCCCGACCAGGCCCCGACGCCTGTCCAGGTGGCGTTCGGCCGTCTGCGCCGGCGGGTCACCGCCCTGTGGGGACGCGCGCGCCGACAGCGCTAGAGCCTGCCGAAGGGCTGTGGACAACCGGTTGATTGGCGCATAATGTTCTCATTATGTTCCAAACGGTCGCGCCATGCAGCTTTCCCTGAACCTCGCCCGGTCGCCGCTCGAAGGCGTGCGCGACGTCCTGCTCGCGGCCTTCGGCCCGCAGCGGCCCAAGGCGCGGATGGACCCGGTTTCGCAGCTGGTGAAGTCGTCGATCAGCCATCGCACGCTGGACGCGGTGTCGTGGGCGGCGTTCCTGCGGCTGCAGGGCGCGTTCCAGAGCTGGGAGGATCTGGCGCGGGCGCAGCCCGACGCGGTGCTGGACCTGATCGCGGACGTGCAGTTCGCTCAGGACAAGGCCCGGCGATTGCCGCTGGCCCTGCGGATGATCGAAGCGCGGGTCGGCTGGCTGTCGCTCAGCCACCTGCGCAACCAGACCGTCGAGCAGGCCCGGCACGAACTGCGCGCCCTGCCCGGCGTCGGCCAGAAGGTGGCCGCCAGCGTGCTCAACTTCAGCACCCTGGCCATGCGCGACCTGGTGGTCGACAGCCACGTACACCGCACCGCCCAGCGTCTGGGTCTGGTCGGTCCCGGCGACCCGACGCACAGCTATCATGGCCTGATGGCGCTGGTTCCCGACAGCTGGACGGCCGACGACCTCTTCGAACTGCACTGCCTGATGAAGCATGGCCTGGGCCAGATGCTGTGTCCGCACGACGCGCCCCGGTGCGGAGCCTGTCCGCTGAAGGCGCAGTGCCGGCAGGTCGGCGTCGAGGGCGCGCAGGTGCTGGCCTGGCGGCCGCGAGGCTGAACTCGAGGGCCCGGGCCTTCAGCTCGTCTTCGCGGCCGGCTTGGCCGCGGCGGCGGCTTCCTTGGCGTCGATCTGGTCGATCAGCTTCTGGGCGGCCGCGGCCAGGCCGCCGCCATGCGGGTTGTTGGCGGCCGGTTCGAGGAAGAAGCGGGCCTCGTCGTAGTGGCCGGCCTCCATGAAGGTCTGGCCGGCGGTCATACGGATGGAGGCCTGCTGGGGCGCCAGTTCGACGGCGCGCGCCAGGACGTTCAGCGTGTTCTCCGTCGGCTTGCCCGCGCCGCGCTGGGCCCGGAAATAGCCGTAGAGGGTAAGGTAGTTGTCCGGATCCAGCTTGTTGGCGCGCCCGAGATAGACGGAGGCCTGGGTCATCTGGGCCACGGCGTCGGGCGACTTCTTCTCGGCGCGATAGAGACGGCTGAAGGCGGCGAGCTGCAAGGCCTCCAGGTCGTCGGGCTTTTCGGCCAGCAAGCGCTCCAGCATCGCCTCGCCGGCGTCGCGATCGCCGAACTGGGTTTCGGCCCGGGCCAGGGCCAGCCGGCTGAAGCGCTCGTTCGGACGCTTGGCGGCCTGGGTCCGCACCCGCTCCAACTGCTTGTCCTTGTCGTTGACCATCTGGCGCTTGAGAAGCTGGACGTCGAGCAGCAAATCATCGGCGCCGGCAGGCATGGCCGTCACCGTGACCGGCGGCGTCGGTGGACCGTCGCGGGTCATCTCCACGCCCATCAGGCGGGTGTTCATGTAGCTCTTGAGCTTGTTCTCCAGGCCCTTGGCGTCGTCGCCATAGACCGCGGTCCAGGCCTGCATCGCATCCTGGCCGTCGCGGTAGCGGTCGAGATAGGCGCCGAGCTTCTGGCGGCGCTCGGCGTTGCTCCAGACGTAGTGGGTCAGCAGCCAGGCCTGGCCGTAGAACACACCGACGCTCTGTTCGTCGATCTGGCGGCGGTTGCTGCCGAGCAGCTTGTCCGCCGGCAGCCAGGCGCGCTGGCGCAGAGAGAAGGCGCGCAGGTTGTTGGGGCCGCCGACGAAGACACGCTTGGGCTTCAGGTCGATGGTCGAATAGTACTCGGGCAGCCCTTCCGAGAGCCAGGCGGGATAGCCGTCGGGGAAGTACTGCATGACGAAGTGGTGCACATATTCATGCAGCACGACGTTGTCGCCGACCGTCAGGTCCAGCGTGCTGTAGTCGCCGATGCCCTTGACGGCGATGATGAAGATCTCCTGCAGCGACGCGCTGTAGAGACCGGCAGCGCGATCGGCGCCGGGAAACACCTTCTGGAGCTGGTCGTTGTCGCGGACCAGATAGACTGGCAGCTTGCGCCCGGCCGGCGCGTCCTGCTTGCCGTGGAAACGGCGCAGGACGCCGTCGAAGTCTTCCAGCATCAGGGCGTATTCGCGCGCCTCGCGCTCGCCGTCGGCGGAATAGACGACGAAGTGGGGACTTTCGGCGCGCACCCAGCGGCCGGTGGGGTCCTGGGCCCGGGCTCCGGCGGCCAACAGCCAAGCCGAAGCCGCCCCGGCCGTGATCACGGCCCGCCTGTCGATACGCACTCACGCCCCCTAAACGCTCGCAACTTTACATTGATTGATGTGATAAATCCGCGAGCGGCGCAAGCCTCGCTGTAGGCTGGCGCGGAATCACGGCTGGGCGGGCGGACGAGGAGACGACGTCGATGAGCGAGCATCCCAAGGCCGAAGGGCCGGACGCCGCCATGATGGCCGCGCCGCAAGCGCTGGCGCGGTTCCTCGAGACGGTGGACCAACGCCTGCTCGACGGCGTGTTCTGCGCCGGCGAGGTGACCATCCTGGAGAACTTCCCGCCGCACGTGTTCCTGGGCCAGACGGGCCTGGCGCAATGGCGGGGCGTCATGACCGGGCATGCGGGCGGCATCGGCGACCTGAAGCACGGGTTCGGGCCGGCCCAGGACTTCGTGCTGACCGACGAGACGGTTCACTTCACCCTGCCGACGCAGTGGACCGGCGTGCGCGACGGGCGGCGGTTCGTCGAGCATGGCGGTTGGACGTTCGTGCAGGCGCGCGAGGCCGGCGGCTGGCGGATCCGGTCTTACGGCTGGGCGGTGACGAGCTTCGAGTGGGGGGATTAGGGCCGCCCCCTACCCCGCCAGTTCCGTGAAGGTCTTCGTGCCGATCGGATAGCGGCGCCAGTCGCCGTAGTCGAAGTGCCACCACTCTTCGGGATAGATCTCGAAGCCCTGGGCGACCATGGCGTCGCGCAGGATCTGGCGCAGAGACCGCTGCCGGGCCGTTCCGCCGGCGAAGTCGGCATAGGAGCGGGTCGACATCTCGTCGTAGCGGCTGGGCATCTGGACGACGGCGCCGGTCGCAAGGTCGTGCAGCGTCAGGTCGACGGCGCAGCCGCGGTTATGGCGCGACCCCTTGGCCGGGTCGGCGACGAAGACCCGGCTGGCCGGCGGCGTGGCTTCCCAGAACATCCAGGTCACGAACCAGGGGCGATAGGCGTCGTGAATGGTCAGGCCGTAGCCCTGGGCCGCCAGCACCTTGGCCGCGCGCCCCAGAGCCTGGGCGGCGGGCCGCTGAAGCCAGGCCGCCGGGCGTTCGTAGAGCGTCAGCCCCATGAAGTTGGCGCGGCTGGCGTAGCGGATGTCGAAGGTGATCGTCGGGTCGATCGTGGCCAGATCGACGAGATCGGCCGGCAGGAACTGGCCGGTCTCCTTCGGCGGCGTCGCGGCAAGCGCCCGAGCGCGAAGGGCCTTCGGATCGGCGCGGACGGCCCGGCGGATGCCGGCCTGCACCTCGGCCCCGAAGTCATGACGCGGCAGAAAGACGCCGTCCCGGCGAATACCGCGGGCAGTGACGACGAGTTCGCCCCCGCCGTCGACGACGTAGCGGCCGGGCGCCAGCAACGAGAGCCGCCGGGCCGGCTGGCCATGGGCGAAGACACCCAGACCGCCGGCGTTGGTCTCGAACACCGTCACCGGCGCCTCGGGCGCGCCGTACTGGGCCACCAGCGCGAGGTCGGCGGCGGCGAGAGCCGCGCCGGGCGACAGGCCGAGCGCCAGGGCGCCCGTCGCCACCGTCCTGCGCGTCTGGCTCATCGCCGCCCCCTGCCCGCTACTTCATGGTCGGGATGACAAAGGCGCTGTCCTCGACGTCGCCTTCCGGCCAGCGGGCCGTCACCGTCTTGACCTTGGTGTAGAACTTCACGCCCTCGACGCCGTGCTGGTTGGTGTCGCCAAACGCGCTGCGCTTCCAGCCGCCGAAGGTGTGATAGGCCACCGGCACCGGGATCGGCACGTTGATGCCGACCATGCCGACATTGACGCGCTGGGCGAACTCGCGGGCGGCGCGGCCGTTGCGGGTGAAGATGGCGACGCCGTTGCCGTACTGGTGCTCGGACGGCAGGGCGATCGCTTCCTCGAAGCTTTCGGCGCGGACCATCTGCAGGACCGGCCCGAAGATCTCCTCCTGGTAGGTCTTCATGCCTTTCTTGACGCCGTCGAACAGCGATGGGCCGATGAAGAAGCCCATCTCGAAGCCCTGAAGCGAGAAGTCGCGGCCGTCGACGACGAGCTCGGCGCCTTCATCGACGCCGATCTGGATGTAGTCGGCGATCTTGGTGCGGTGCTGGGCGCTGACCACGGGGCCGTAGTGGGCGGCCGGGTCGGTGGAGATGCCGACATGCAGGGTCTCGATCTCGGCGACCAGGCGCTCGCGCAGTTCGTCGGCGGTCTTCTGGCCGACCGGGACGACGACCGGCAGGGCCATGCAACGCTCGCCGGCCGAGCCGAAGGCCGCGCCCGACAGGTCCTTGACCACCTGGTCGAGGTCGGCGTCGGGCAGGACGAGGCCGTGGTTCTTGGCGCCGCCCATGGCCTGGACGCGTTTCCCGTGCGCCGTGCCGGTCTGATAGACGTAGTGGGCGATGTCGGAGCTGCCGACGAAGCTGACGGCCTTGATGTCCGGATGGGTCAGGATGGCGTCGACGGCGCTCTTGTCGCCGTGGATCACGTTCAGCACGCCCTCGGGCGCGCCGGCTTCCATCATCAGCTCGGCGAGCTTCACCGGAACCGTGGGATCCTTCTCCGAAGGCTTGAGGATGAAGGTGTTGCCGACGGCGATGGCGACGCCGAACATCCACATCGGGATCATGGCCGGGAAGTTGAACGGGGTGATGCCCGCCACGACGCCCAGCGGCTGACGCATCGAATAGACGTCGATGCCGGGACCGGCGCCCTCGGTGTATTCGCCCTTCAGGATGTGGGGAATGCCGCAGGCGAACTCGATGACCTCGAGGCCGCGCTGGATGTCGCCCTTGCTGTCGGCGATGACCTTGCCGTGCTCGGACGACAGGATCTCGGCCAGGGCGTTCATGTCCCGCTCGATCAGGCGCTTGAACTCGAACATCACCCGGGCGCGGCGCTGCGGGTTGGTGGCGGCCCAGCCGATCTGCGCTTTCGCGGCGGCCTGGACGGCGGCGTCGATCTCGGCGTCGGTGGCGAACTGGACGCGGGCCTGGACCTCGCCGGTGTTGGGATTGAAGACGTCGCCATAGCGCCCCGAGGCGCCGACAAGGGCTTGGCCGTTCACGAAATTGGCGATGTCTCGCATGATGCGCTCCCTAACGCTGTTTTTCGGCGTCAATAGCATCCGAGAAACGGCGCGTATCCTGGAAAATCTATCCCTGGATCCCTTCGGGTTCCAGGGCAGACAGTTAGCGCGCGCCCGGGCGGGTTAGCCGCCTACACCTAACCCTGGCGCGCTTTGCCTACTCGGCATCCACATGGACCCGGCGGAAGCGGCCCTGCAGGTAGACCAGCGGCTCGTGGTCGGGGTCGTAGCGCAGCTTGACCACGCGGCCGACATAGACCCGGTGGTCGCCGGCGTCGAAGACGTGGTGGGTCTCGCACTCGAAATTGGCCATGCAGCCGGGCAGGATCGGCACACCCGTGCGCCAGGTCTCGGTATCGATCCCGGCGAAACGGTCGACGCCCTTCTGGACGAACTGGCGGGCCAGGGCCTGGTGGTCGGCGTGCAGCACGTTGACGGCGAAGCGACCGGCCGCGTCGAGAGCCCCGAGACTGGACGACTTCAGGTCGACGCAGACCAGGGCCAGCGGCGGATCCAGCGAGACGGACGTGAAGGAATTGGCGGTCAGGCCGACGCGGCGGCCATCCTGCGCCAAGGTCGTGATGACCGTGACGCCGGTGGTGAAACACCCGAAAGCGTTGCGCAGGGCGCGGGCGTCGTGTTCGCCGCCTTCGCCAAGTTCGATCGTGACTGCCTGACTCATCGTGACCAAGCTGTGAGGCAAAGGCGAGCCACGGGCAAGGGCGTGATCCCGCCCGGAGGACGTCACGGCGTTCTAATGAAGTTTTTGCTTACTTGCTGATCACCCGCGTTCGCACGCTGGCGACCTTGGAGGATCAGAGAAGACGGCCAGGAACTTCCTGGCCGCCTCCCCGTCTCGCCGCCGCCACCCCGTGGAGACGGCAAGTGTTCGAAGCGCCTAGTATTTCACTTTCAGACGCGCGTACCAGAAGCCGCCGTTCATGCCGAACGGACCGCCCGAGCGCGGGTAGATCTGGCCGTCGGCCGTGCTGCCGGTGATGGCGTAGATCGGGTTGGCCGTGGTCGGGGCCAGCTTGTCCGGATATTCGTCGAACAGGTTATTGGCCCCGACGGTGAGGGTGTACTTCTCCGCGACCGTATAGCTGATGTCGAGGTCGGCGGTGACCTTCGCGCCGAACGTCTGGCCAGGATAGTCCTGGTTGGTGCTCCAGCTGCTGTAGTAGTTGCCGCGGGCGTTGATCGTGAAGCCGGCGATCTCGTAGCTGGCCGAGACATTGGCGCGGTGCTTGGGCGTGATGTTCTCGATGTCGTAGATCCGGTCGGCGCCGATGGCGACGGGATCGGACTTGGTGACCTCGCTCTTGTTGTAGCTGTAGGCCAGGGTGAGGCTCAGCGGGTTGTCCAGCAGTTCGGTGCGATAGCTGGCGACGGCGTCGATCCCCTTGGTCTCGGTGTCGAAGCCGTTGGTGAAGTAGGCCACCGCGCCGCCGACGCCGACCGCGGCGAGCGCGGGCTGGGCGGTGATGTCGGCCGCGGTGACGTCGAAGGTGCTGGTGATGCTGATGCGGTCCTTCACCTTGATGAAGTAGCCATCGACGGTGAGGGTGAAGTTGCTGATCGGGTTGAAGATGAACCCGACGCCGTAGTTGGTGGACTCTTCAGGCGTAAGGGTCTTGGCGCCGAAATACTGGGCGATGGCGCTGGTCACCGGATAGGTGCCGGTCTGGACCTGCTCGCCGCCGGGAGCGAAGGCGGTCGTCAGGATCTCGGTGTTGCTCTGCCCGGGAGACGGGGCGTGGAAGCCGGTGCCGACGGTGCCGCGCACCGAGAACGCCTCGGAGAACCGATAGAGGGCGTTGACCTTGCCCACCACGGTGTCGCCGAAGGTGTCGTAGTCCTCGTAGCGCCCGGCGACGCCGACCGTGAACGCCTCGGTGACGTCGGTCTCGGCGCCCAGATAGACGCCGTAGTTGCTCTGGGTCGAGGTCTTGGCCGAGGCCGGGCTGGTGCCGCCATAGCCGCTGGCGCCGGGCGACTGCGAGGCCGTCTCGGGATTGCCGTTCACGATCGAGCGCGTGTAGACGCCGGGCGAAACCTGCACGTACAGCGGCTGCACGGCGTAGGGACCCGCGGCGTAGGACTGCAGGTCGCCGGCGGTGGCTTCATACTCCTCGTGCCGATACTCGGCGCCGCCCGACAGGGTGATCGGGCTGGCGAACCCGACTTCCAGCGGATAGGTCAGGTCGAGGTTCAGGTTGGTTTCGCGCTGGAGCAGCTTGCCGAACTTGAACGAAGTCTGGCTGGTTGGGCCAAAGGAGGCGTTGAGCGACTTGGTCATCGCCAGGTCGAGCGAATTCTTCGCCACGGTCGCCGAGAGGTCGTAGGTCAGGCCGCTGTCGGCCTTACCCTTGACGCCCATCGTGCCGTAGAACTGTTCGACCTCGCCCTGGAAGCGCGGGGTGAAGCCCGCCGGATAGATGGACGTGAAGCTGAAGGTGTTGCCGTCCTTGACGAAGCCGCCCGTCGGGCAGGTGGCGTTGCCGGTCGGGCAAGGCGTCAGGTAGATCGGGGCGAAGGAGCCGTTGCGCCCGGGCGAGCCGGTGGCCGGCGTGCCGGTGCCGTTGTCGACCGCCAGCGGCGTCGGGGCCGAGATCGGCGAGCGATAGTTGAAGCTCTGATCGGCCTCGCGATGCCCGACATTGGCCGTCAGATAGATGCTGGTGTTGTCGTTGACGTCGTAGGCGGAGTTGACGAACACCTTGTAGCCGTTGGTCGGCGACGAGCCCCAGATCTGCGCCGGGCCCGGATAGTTGGGCAGCTGGTTGGCCAGGGTGGGGTTGTTGGCCGCGAAGACGGCCGCGATGGGCCGGGTGGCGCCGCGGCTGGTCTCGCCGTCGTCGAAATACTCGGCCGACACGTTGACGAAGCCGGAGTCGAACAGCTTGAAGCCGCCGTTGACCGCGAACTGATAGCTCTCGCCGTCGCCGGCATAGGTCTGGCCGTAGCGCGCCTGGGCCTCGAAGCCGGTGTCGGCGTCGCGCAGGCCGTAGTTGATGACGCCGCCGATGGCGTCGGAACCGTATTGGGCGGTCGCACCGTCGCGCAGGATCTGCAGGCTCTTGACGGCGATCGACGGGATCATCGACAGGTCGACGGCCTGGGCGCCCAGCGACAGGGCCGTGTCGCCGCCGGTGACGACCTGGACCAGGGCCGAGCGGTTGTAGCGCTTGCCGTTGATCATCACGAGCACCTGGTCGGCGCCGAGGCCGCGCAGGGACGGCGCGCGCACGAAGGTCGAGGCGTCGGAGATGGTGTTCTGCGGGACGTAGAACGACGGGACGAGGTTCTTGACCACGTCCAGCATGTCGGCGGCCGGCTGGCGGGCGAGCTCTTCGCCGCCGAAGACATCGATCGGAGACGGCGAGTCCACCACCGACCGGTCGGTTCTGCGCGTGCCGAGAACGATGACGGTATCGACCTCGGTCACGGCCGGCTCAGCCGGTTCGGCCGGCAGATCGGCCGCATTGGCCAGGCTGGCATAGGCCAAGGTCAGAGAAAAAGCAGAGATACCCGAAAGCAAAATAGTCCGTGAGCACTTAGTCATGCATACCCCCTCGTGGCGCTATGCGCGCGCGTTTGCTTTCTCCGTGGTGCTTCCCGGTTCGATTGTTCTTATTTGATAATAAAAGTCGGGCGATACATTCGAAGAATGTCGCCACTGAAACAGTTCGTCAGGCTTGCAACTTGCGCAATAGCTCCCGCCGTCATCGGATCGTAACGTGGGCTTCAGGCGCGTCGGCGCCCCTTTGCACGGCGCCCGCCATGATTTTTTGCAGCGCGATGATCATGATTGCGGCGCCAACGAGCAGCCGATGTCGGCTTCAACTCCAGGAGGAGTCGATCGGGCGTGTCATACGGCGGCCAGCCGAACGGGCAGGCGAACGGAAGCGCGATCGAAGCGCCCCGGGGGTCTGTCGGTGCGTAGGGCCTGGGGCCGCGCCTAGGCGTGCTCGACCAGCACGCCGGGCCGGGCGGCGTCGAGGCCGAAGGTCACCGGCAGGTGGCGCACGTGCGGGGTCTGCAGGTTCAGGGCCTTGGCGCCGCGGGCGATGGCCAGCTTGCCCAGCGCCGTGGGGCCAAAGCCCGCCTGGACCTTGGGACTGGCGCCCAGCCGGCGGCGCAGCACGCCGTTGGCGTAGATGACGTTGGCCCGCATCAGGGCCGGCGGGGTCATGAATTCGATCGAGATCGAGACGTTCAGCATCGGGCCGTTCTCGATCCGGTGCGGGGCGTTCTGCTTCCAGGTGACCATGGAGCCGGGCGTCAGCTCGACGGCCTGGGCGCCGGCGTCCCAGGCGGGCTCGAAGGCGAACTGCTCGGCCGTCTCGCGCAGCACGATCTTCTCCAGGGCCAGTTCGCCGACATAAGGATCGGCGACCGGATAGACCCAGACCTTCTTGACGCCCCGGATCTGCCACAGCGACACCAGCGGCACGTCGAGATGGTAGAAGACCTGGGCGTTGGCGCTGCTGATCAGCATGCCAAGATCGCGCTTGAAGGTCTTGAGGCCCGGGACTTCCCTCTCCTTCTCGGCGAAGATCTCGTCGCAGAGGGCGGCGTATTCGGGAACGTGGTCGTTGGTGTGGCGCAGGTTCAGCCAGATGCGGCCGGCCTTGGCGGCCTCCAGCAACTGGTCGCCCGAGAGGTTGCCCGCCGAGCCCTTGCGCCAGGTGGTCCAGGCCTTGGGGTCCTCGCCCATGGTGAAGACACCGAGCAGCTCGCGTGGATAACGGTCGAGCAGGCGCGCCAGGCCTTCGTCGTCGAACATCGGCCGCTCGTGCAGGCCGTGCTTGAAGACCAGGTTTTCCTTGCCGAAGGCCTTGGCCTTTTCCGGGGTCCAGTCGTGGATGATGGTCATGACGCCAGCCTCACGCCGAGTGTCCGTAGAAGTGGATCTTGAAGGGGCCCCACCACAGGGTCTTGCCGAGGCCGCGGGCGGCGCGGTCGAGCCATTCGGCCCGGTCGCCGGCGCGGGTCAGCCACTTGAAGCCGGCCACGGCCCCGAACAGGGCGGCCTGGACGACGCCGACAACCATCCAGCGGGCGACCCCCGCCCTATCCGGCGGCACGGCGGCGGCGCAGTGGGCCGAGGGACCCTGGCCGTAGGCGAAGGCGCGGCGGATCGTGTAGTCGAGGGTCAGGCGTTCGGGCAGCGGATCTTCCCAGACCCAGGCTTGCGGCTCCCAGGCGAAGACCGCGCCGGCCGCCTGCATGTGACCAAACAGCATGTCGTCCTCGCCGCCGATATGGTTGCGCTCGACGGCGAAGGGCGCGACGGGATCGGGCAGGCTGGAACGCTTCAGCAGGCTGTCGCCGCAGCCGTAATAGTGATCGATGACGCCGGCCTGATCCGGGCCAAGGCGCGAGAAGAACCGCTCCAGATAGTCGCGATGAGCAGCGCCCTCCGGCGCGCGGCCGCGGACGGGGCCGAAGACGACGTCGGCGGCGTAGCGGTCCTGAGCCGCCAGCAGGGCCGCCAGCCAGCCGGCCGGGGCCTCCTCGTCGTCGTCGAGGAAGGCGATGAACTCGCCCGAAGCCTTGGCCATGCCGGCGTTGCGGGCGTTGGCGACGCCGGCGCGGGGCTCGTGCACGTAGTGGACGGGGAACGGCGCCTGCGTGGCGAGGGACTCGGCCGCCGGCTGAGCCGAAGGCGTCTGGTCGTTGTCGACGATCACGAGTTCGAGCTCGGCGTGATCCACCCCGGCCTGGGCCAGGACCGAGCGGGCCGCGACGGTGAGGCCGCCGGGCCGACGCTGGGTCGGGATCATGATCGTCACGCGCGCCATCAGACCTCCATCGTCGCGTTGCGGCGGCGGCCCTGGGAGGCGACGGCGTCGACCAGCCCCTTCACGCGCCCGCCCATCGTAAGCTCGGTGCTGGCGATGATGTCCATGCGCCGGCGCAGGCGCGCAACCGGTCCCTGGCCATGGGCGCCGGCCAGAGCCCAGACGCCTTCCACCGAGTGGGCGACGCGGCCGGCCATGCTGGCGGCGGTGATCGCGCCGTCGGCGATCAAGGTCTGGGTCAGGCCATAGGAGTGCTTGTAGTGGTCCGAGCCGGGACCAAGGTCGTAGCGCGACAGGCCCAGTTCCGGCATGGCCGCGATGGCCCGGGGGAAGAAGATCTGGCCCGGCGACCAGGCGGCGAAGGCCGGATTGGTCGAGGCGATCCACGGGTGGTAGGTCGCGCCCTGGCGCACCCCGAAGTGGCCGGCCACCAGCTGGCCGCCGGCGTAGAGGTTGATCATCAGGCCCTGGAAGTCGCCCTCGCGGGTCTCGAACAGGGTCTGGAACAGGTCGCGCGTCCATTGCGGGCGCAGGAAGTCGTGCACGCCGGTGCGCTCGATCTGCTCGCGCTTCCAGGCGATCAGCTGGTCGAACGACTCCTGGGAGTGGTCGGCGGCTTTCAGCGCCACCTGCCCCATCTCGCGCTCGAGCTTGTTGTCCAGGCGGCGGTAGTTCTTGATCTTCTTGGGGCTGCCCGAACGGACGGCCTCCAGATAGGCCTCGACGTCGTCCTCGATGTCGATGACGTAGGCCGCCGTCGTCGGCTCGGCGGCGAAGGCGTGGGCCGGATCGACGAGGCCGGTGTAGCGGAATACGGCCAGATCGGCGGCGCGCAGCACCTGGGCCGCGTCGATCTCGACGCCGGGCTTGGCGATCAGGCCGTGATAGTCGGACAGCGGCGCGCCGATCGGGCGGGCCATGCCGCCGGGGCGGCGATGGTGGGGCAGAAAGCCGATCGTCTCGCCCTCGCGACGGATCACCGCCACCCGCGCGTCCTCGCGCACCCGGCCCACGGCCTGGGTGAAGTCCGGACCCAGGAGCGGGCTGGCCAGGGCCGGATCGGCCGCGGCGAAGGCTCGCCACAGGGCCACGTCCGCCAGGGCCATGTCGGCGGGGTGCAGGGTCTCGACTTGCAGCATGTCCACCTGTCCTAATCCGGCTCGGCTAAGGAATGATGGAAACAATTCTGCAACCTCGGGGCCAACCTCAGGATACGAAGGTCGCGCCCAGGATGCGCGCGAGCCAGGTCTGGTCGATCTCGTCGAAGGCGGCCGGACGATCGGAATCGACGTCGAACACCGCCAGCAGGCGGCCTTGCCCGTCGAACACCGGCACGACGATCTCGCTGGCCGAGCGGGCGTCGCAGGCGATGTGGCCCGGGAAGGCGTGGACATCGGCGACCAGCTGGGTCTGGCCGGTCTCGGCGGCCGCGCCGCAGACGCCGCGCCCGAAGGCGATGCGCAGGCAACCCAGCGTGCCCTGATAGGGGCCGACGACGAGTTCGCGTTCCTTGGCCGGATCGACGACGTAGAAGCCGGTCCAGAAATAGTGGTCGAAACTGTTGGCCAGCATCGAGGCCACCGTGGCCATGCGGGCCGTCACATTGCCTTCGCCGTCGAGCACCGAGGCGATCTCGTCGGCCACCTCGGCGTAGCGGGCGGCCTTGTCGGCGGAGAGGGTCTTGTCGTTGAAAGCTTCAGCCATGGCCCGGATATAGCGTGATCGTGCGCGGAAGCGAGCCCCCGCGCACGGCGTTTTCCCCAAGCTTCACCGTCCCGTTCCGGGCAAGGCCCGGAATGGCACAGCTCCTAGAACTCCTCCCAGTCGCCCGGGCGCGATTGCGGGGCGATCTTCAGGGCGTTGGCGCCCTGGACGTAGCGTTCGCGGAAGGCCTCGCGGCGCGGGGCGGCCGGCTGGCGCGGCGGCGCGCGCAGTTCGCGGACCTCGGCCCCGACCTGGAAGCGGCCGATCAGGCGTTCGAGTTCGGCGGCCTCGCTGGAGAGGGCGTGGCTGGCGGCGGTCGACTGCTCGACCATGGCCGCGTTCTGCTGGGTGACCTGGTCCATCTGGTTGACGGCGGTGTTGACCTCCGCCAGGCCGATGGCCTGCTCCTTGGCCGACGAAGCGATCTCGCCGACCAGGGCGTTGATCTCCGAGACCTGCTCCATGATCTGCTGCAGGGTCTCGCCGGTCTCGCCGACCAGGCGCACGCCCTTGCCGACCTCGTCGGTGGAGGCGCGGATCAGGCCCTTGATCTCTTTGGCGGCGTCGGCCGAGCGCTGGGCCAGAGCCCGCACTTCCTGAGCGACGACCGCGAAACCACGGCCCGCCTCGCCGGCCCGCGCGGCTTCGACGCCGGCGTTGAGGGCCAGAAGGTTGGTCTGGAAGGCGATCTCGTCGATGACGCCG
>NZ_QHJY01000331.1 GCF_003185805.1 Caulobacter sp. D5 | reverse complement strand
ACTCGTCCTCGCCGATGCGGCCCAGGATCGAGCCCTCGGGGAAGGCGGCGGCCAGACGCGAGCCCAGGGCGGCCAGCACGAGGTCGGCGCGCTCGTGGCCCAGGGCCTCGTTCAGGCGGCGCAGGCGGTCGAGGTCGGCGACCACCAGTTCATGCACGCCGGTGTGGGTCAGGCGCTCGCGGGCGCGGGCGATGAAGCTGCGGCGGTCGAGGAGCCCCGTGAGGTCGTCCTTGCCCGAGGCGGCGAATTTCACTTCCGGGGCGATGACGCCGGCGGCGCGCAGGCCCTCTTCCAGCCAGACGCCGCGCCAGATGCAGGTCTCGCCGCCGCGCATGCGCATGCGCACCACGATCTCGGAGCCGGCCTCGCGCACCCGCAGCAGTTCTTCGGCCTGGGCGCGGTCCTGCGGCAGGGCCAGGGCGCGGAAGGCGGCGGAGGCGCATTCGGGAGCCAGGGGCGACAGGCCCAGGGCCCGGGCCGCGCCGTTGATGCGCAGGCGGTCGGTCTCGGGGTCCCAGTGCCACAGCGCGACCTCCGCGGCGCCCAACGCTTCCAGCGTGGTCGTCGCGTCCCAGATCCTACGCTCGGCTACCTTGAAAGACATGCCCGTTCCCGCGCCGCCCGATCCCCCATGGATGGACGGCGTGCGGTCCGGGCCAAACTCACGACGGAGCAATCAACCCGAACAGACGATGATCTCGCCACTCGCCGTTAATTTTAAGATAAGCGCGCGCATATCCCTCCTCGGAAAACCCGCATCTCGTGAGCAGGCCGGCCGAGCGCGCGTTATGCGGCATGCAGGCCGCTTCCAGCCGATGAAGGCCCAGCGGGCCGAAGGCGAAGTCGATCACCGCCCGCACCGCCTCGGTGGTGTAGCCCTGCCCCGCATGCGCCTCGCCGGCCCAGTAGCCGACCACTCCGGTCTGGGCCACGCCCCGGCGGATGTTGAACAGGCGCACGCCGCCGACGATGGCGTCGTCGGACTTGCGGAACACGAAGAACGGAAAGGCTTCTCCCAGTTCGAGTTCGCGGGCGTAGGCGGCCAGGCGCTGGCGGAAGGCGGCCCGCGTCAGGTCGTCGGCCGGCCAGGTCGGCTCCCACGGCGTCAGGAAGGCGCGCGAGCCGCCGCGCAGCTCCGCCCACGGCTTGTGATCGGCCAGGCGCGGCAGGCGCAGATAGACCCGCTCGCCCTCGATGCGCGGGCCCTGGTCGATGCGGAGAAGACGGAGAATGGCGGACAAAAGACGGGTCTCGAACAGCAGGGCCGCACCATTGCGGCTTATTGTCCGCCGAACAACGTCCGCCGGAAGATTTCCCCCGCGCCCAGCGCGCCCTTGGCCCCCAGCACCGCCGTGGCGGCCTTGGCGGGCGCCAGCATCCGCTTGCCCAGGCGCGCGATGTCGGCCGCCCCGACCGCATCGACCCCGGCCGCCAGCTCGGCGGGCGAGAACAATCGGTCGAAGGTCAGGGCCTGGCCGGCGGCCTGCTCGGCGCGGGCGAGCGGCTGCTCGCGGGCCATGAACATGTGCGCCTTCAGCTGGGCCTTGCAGCGGGCCAGCTCGGCCTCGTCGATGCGCTCGACCAGGGCCAGCAGCTGCTCGGCGCAGACCTGGGCGGTTTGCCCTGCGTCCTTGGCCGCGCAGCCGGCATAGATCCCCAGCGCCCCTATGTCTGCATAGGTGTCGGCGTAGGCGTCGATGTTGTAGGCCAGACCGCGCTTCTCGCGGGCCTCCTGGAACAGCCGCGACGACATGCCCCCGCCCAGGGCCTCGGCGAAGACCCGCAGGGCGAAATAGTCGTCGTCGCGCGAACCGGCGGCCGGCAGCATCAGAACCAGATGCGCCTGCTCCAGCTTGCGGGTCTCGGCGAAGGATGCGCCAACGAAAGGGGCGGGATCGGGAACCGGCGCGCCGGGCGTGGCCGGCAGGTCGCCGAAGGCCTTCTGCGCCAGGTCCAGCAGCTCGGCTTCCTCGACCGCGCCGGTGGCGCTGACCACCAGCCGGTCGGCGGCGTAGAGGCTGGCGCGCCAGTCCGACAGGGCTTCGGGCGTCGCGGCCTCGACGGTGTCGACCGTGCCCAGGATCGGCCGGCCGACCGGATGGTCGCCCCAGGCGCCCTTCTGCAGCAGGTCGAAGACGTAGTCGTCGGGCGCGTCGGCGGCCTCGGCGATCTCCTGGGCGACCACCTGCTTCTCGCGGGCCAGATCGGCGGCGTCGAGCGTCGGCCGGCGCACGAGGTCGGCGAGGACCTCGACGCCCAGCGGCAGGCCGCCCTTCAGGGCGCGGATCTGGAAGCTGGTGCGCTCGTAGCCGGTGGCGGCGTTGATCTGGCCGCCCTGGGCCTCGACCACCTCGACGATGTCGCGCGCGCTGCGCGCGCCCGCGCCCTTGAACACCATGTGCTCGAGCAGGTGCGACCAGCCCGACCGCGCCGGATCCTCATAGGCCGCCCCGCGCCCGGCGACGACGCTCAGGGCCAAGGTCTCGAGCCCCGGCATCGGATCGCAGACGACGCGGACGCCATTGGGCAGGGTATGGAGGGTGGGAAGGCTCATAGACCCCGATACGCGCACGCGATCAGAGGGTCAACTTTCACCGAAGCGCTAAACTAGCCCAGCAATTTCATCAACTGCCGCGCCGCGCTTGACGAATAGTTTCGCGGACCTTGTCCATATTCCGGCCGGACGGCTCTTGATAGTGGAAGAAGGCTCGTTCCGGTTCAGCCTGCCAAGTATCTCCAAAAGCGTAGGCTTCCAAGGTTTCGATCCTGCCATTCGAGACGTGAAGCAAGAGGCCGAAGCCATCATCAAGTTCTGCCGCCTCTCCGAACACATCGCCCAGCTTGAAGGAAAGGGGCTCCTGCAGCAAAGGCGAGCCTTCAGAGATAACGACATTAGTCAAAACTCCAACGCCCGTGACCTCACGATTCAATACGGAAGCCATTACCGCCTGTTGCCGCAGTATCGCCAACACGGGGTCGTCTCCTTTGAGCAAGGCGTCGAGCGCGGCCGTCTCGAATGTGGTCAAGGAATCCATGCGTTACCGAATTTCAAGGCGCCATTCACGACATTCCCGGTCACGGTGACAGTGGCTCCCGCAACCTTGACACTCATTTCGAACACACCGGTCGTGCCGGCCGCCTTGACCGCCGACGCTGTCGCCGCGTGGATGGCGTTCGCCGCTGCTTCACGCGATCCGAACTTAGCCACAAGGCCACCAAGCTTATGCTTGGCCGTAAAAACGTGATCCAGCCGTTGAGGCGATAGCACGCATTCGACATTGTGTACCCATACCTGCTGGTCGCCCACAAAATAGGTGTGGAAGTCAGCGACCTCGAAATTGTAGATGCGCTCGATTTTGCCAGTGTTGATGATGCGAACGACCGTCACGTCACCGCGCATGGCGTCAAGACGTTGGCCCACACGCAATTCCGAAGTCACGACCCAGCCCGTCGCCGCATGGAACGGGTGGTCATCCGTTACGCGGATAACCGTAGGAACACGTTCACCGCCGCCGAGAGCGACCTCCCAGATTTCGCGCTCCAAAGCTGGCCGCAGGCCGACAACACGTTTCTGAGCGACCTCACCCGTTTCTTCGTTACGCGACAGCACAAGGTCGCCCACACCGATTTCCTCGATCGGCCGCAAGCCGTTCGCCGTCGCCACCAGCGTGCCCGCGGCGAAGCACTTTCCGCAGCCGCGTTTCAACAACGTGGCCGCTCGTCCAGCCATCGACTGGACCACGGGCGAAGCTGCGGCCTCCAAAGCCGCAACTGTGGCGACGGGCGCTAGAACCGGGATCCACATCCACTGGTTTTGCTCATAGATGCGGCGCTCCTCGACTCTGAACCGCGCCTGCTCCTGCGTGCAGCTGAAGCCGCAGATCCGCCAGATCTCTTCGGGCTTGTAGCAACCCTGGCTGGGGTTGCAGCTTGGGCCGGCCACGACGGTTATCGGGCAAACCGCGCTGCCCGCCGAGCCGCCCCCATAGCAATAGAGTTCCTGGGTTCCTCTTTCGCCGTTCATTCCCGAGGGGTCGGTTACGTTGAGCGGATCGCCGCCGACATAGGCGTAGAGGTTCAACCCGTCGATATAGCCAGCCGGGTCCGGCTGCAGGAACCGGCCCAGCGCCGGCGAATAGGCGCGGGCCTTGTAGTGATAGAGGCCCAGCTCCGGGATCCAGGCCTGGCCGGTGTATTGGAAGCGCCCGATATTGCCGGCTGCTGGCAGGCCATATTCGTCATAGGCGTTGGCGTTGGAAAGAACGCCCGCATCGGAGACCACTCCGATCACAGAGCCTCGCTCATCGGCCGCGAACCAGCGACGGTCACCGGTCGAAGCGCCTTCGAACCAAACCAAAGGCTCGTCTTCACCCGGCCCGTGAACGTAACGGCGCAGAAGGGCGCCGCCGGCGTCGTATTCGGCGATAATGTCGGAGCCGTCGTACAGGAAACGGGTTGTCGCCGCGCCGGCGACGCTGGCCAGTCGGGCCAACGGGTCATAGGTCAGGCTAGCGGCGGGTGCGGAACCCGAGACGCCGGTCAGGCGGTTGTCGATATCGTAGCCGTAGGCGACGCCTTGAACCGACGCCAGATTGCCGCGCCCATCAACACCGACCGGATCCGCGCCGATCGCCGTCAGCTTGTTACCGGCGTCATAGGTGTAGGTCTTGCCGCTAATCGCCCCGGTGCTTCTTTGCCAGCTGTCGCCGGTCGTCACGGTGTCGATGAGCTGACCGGCGGCGTTGTAGCTGAAGCTGCGCGTGAACGCCTGCCCAGGCGCGGCCGGCAGGATGTGGCTCTGGCTGATCAGGTCCCCGTTGGCATAGGCGTATTCCGTACGCCACAGATCACCGGCGCCGCGTCGCAGCTTCGTTCGCCGTCCGTAGTTGTCATAATCAAAGCCCGCCAGCCGCGCCCCGCCCTGAGAGATCGACAGGAGGTTATCGGCGGCGTCGTAGGCATAGCTCAGCGTGAAGCCGCCGGGCTGCGTCATCGCCGTACGACGATTGGCCTCGTCATAGGTGTAGGAGACCTCGCCGAGGGCCGTGGTCTCGGTCTTCAGATTGCCGAACACGTCATAGGCGCTGGTCACGGTCTGGCCGCCGGCGCTCGCGGTCAGCTGCCGGCCGAGGTTGTCGTAGGCGTAGGTGCTGGCCGGCGCGCTACGGGAGGTGATGCGCCCCGCGCCGTCATAGCCGTAATCGACCCACTGCCCGTCGCGGCGTCGCTCGCGCGTCACCCTGGATGAAGCGTCGTACTCGTGCTGATCGAAGGATCCGCCGGGATAAACGGTCTTGATGAGGCGGCCCTGGCCGTCGCGCTCATAGGTGGTCGTCCCGCCGCGACCATCCGACTGGCTGGCGATCAGTCCATTGTCGGTATAGGTGCGGCTTTCGATGTCGGTCGCGTAAGCGGTTCCATAGCCTTCGGTGACCTTCGTCACCCGCCCCGCGTTATCGTAAAGATAGGAGGTGATCCGGTCCGGACCGGCGGCGCCCTCCGAAGTGAAGGCGCAGGCGGAGGCCGGAGCGCTGGGGAAGTTCGGCCAGGCTCCGAGGGCGGCGATGTTCATGCGCTGAACGCTGCACGACAGGCGGCCGCCGGCGTCGTAGCTGACCTGCGTCACGCTATGCGCCGTTCCGCCTGCGCCAATCGCGACCAGTCGGACGCGTCCCAGGGAGTCGTAGAGCGTCACGTTCTGTTCGAGCGCGGCCATGGCGTCGAGTTCGGCGTCGGACTGCGCCGCCGTGACGCCGCTTTCGACCAGGCTGGGTCGGCCGCTGGCGTCATAAGTGGTCCGCACGGCGCGGTAGCGCACCTGACCCTGGTCGTTGACGAACGCCGGCTCGATGACGCCCGTCACGCGCCGGGCCGAGTCATAGCGCATCCAGGTCGTGTCGCCCGCGCCCGAAAGCGGGCCATCGACGGTCCGTACGTTGCCGAACGCGTCGTGAGTATAGGCGGTCGTGGCCACCAGCCCGCCGCTGCCCGCCTTTTCCGTCTGGGCGGTGAGTTGGACGTTGTTTGGCGTCCCGTCGACGCCATACGACAGAACCGTCTTCTGCTCGTCGGCGGTGTTGAGGCAAGCCGGCGCCACGCCGGTCGCGCAGGTCGAGCGCTCCGTCATGCGCCATACGGGCGTCGGCGCGCGCACCAGAACGCCGTTGGCGTCCTTGTACCAGGCATAGAACTGGCCATAGGCGTAACGGACCTGCGGCCGCACGCCGTTGGCGCCGGCCGGCGAGGTCACGGTCGCCACGGCGCCACTGTCGAGATGGTAGGTGTAGTCGGTCTGAAGACCCAGGGCGTCCTGCGTCCAGATCGGCTTGTTACAGGTCTTCTGATTGACGCCGGGGTCGGAACAGGTGGTCGGGAACGAGGCCCTGGCGACGATGTCGGCCGGCGTGCCGGGCGTCTTGGAGACCTGGCGGCTCTCCGTCACGTTGCCGCGGAGGTCGTAGGTGTACTCGGTGTAGTCCCCTTCGGGACGCGTCACGCGCTTGAGCCGACGATAGTCGTCGTAGACGAAGCTGGTCGTCTTGCCCAAGGCGTCGGTGTCAGTCTTGATCAGCGCGCCCTGCGTGGACACGACGGTGCGGACGTGGCCCAGCGGATCGGTCACCGTCATGGTGTTGGTGCTGGTCGCGGGGTCGCCGGTGTTGTTGCCGACGAAATTGTAGGTCCAGGTTCCCGCTGGCGTGACGACCGACTTGACGACGCCCGCGCTGGTGAAGGTGTAGCTCTTGGTCTCGCCCGTCGGCAGGGTCGCGACCATCGTGCCGTCGGCCGTGCCCGAGGTCGGCGTCGACCAGACGTAGGACGGCAGGTCGGTGCGCGGCGACACCTTGGAATTGGCCGTGGTGCAGCCGGTCGAGAGCCCGCAGGCGTCGACGGCCATGTTGTACAGGAAGGCCTGCGAGCTGGTCGCCGCCCACCATCCGAGCGTGCTCCACGCATAGGGCTGAACGTCGCGCATGCCCTGCTGGCAGCCGCTCCCCATCGGAATGCAGGTCACCATGGAGAAATGGATGTAGGTGACGACCTCGCCGTCCGGCTTGGTCACCTTGGTCAGGCGCGCCTGATTGGCCAGGTCGGGATAGGTGTTGGCCAGGGCCTTTTCGAAGACCGCGACCGTCCCGTCGCGCATGGTGTACGTGAAGGTGGTGGAGTCCGCCGTCAGGGTAGAACCCCGGTTTTCGGTCGAATAGAAAGGCCCGGTCGCCGACACGCCGTAGAACCGCTCGCCCATGATGCCGACCGAGACGACGTACCTCGCGTCGGAGGCGTCCAGATGGATCGTGCCGCTGAGATTGTAGCGCGTGGTCGCGTTCAGCATCACGCGCTGGGCGTAGAGACCGTTTTCGTCGCCGATGGAGGCGAACTTCTCGACAGCGTTCAGTCGGCCGCTGAGCAGGTCGATGCTGTTCTCGTCGACCGTGGTGTGGGAAGGCGGAACCCCTGCCGCCGCCTGCGCCATGACGGGCGAGGCTATGGCGATTGATCCGAAAGCAACGACCACAGCGACGAACGCGCGCAGGCGCGCCGTCAGATTCACACACGACCGCAGCACGAAGTCCCCCAACTCAAGCTTGGGCGATTCTTCGCAGTCGTAACAATTTATCGCAATCGAAAATTGCGCCGGCAGGCGAACGCACTCCTAGGCGCCCAGGCGGCCTCGGCCACGCCTACTTCCCCGCGAACGCCCGCACGTGGGCCTTCACCGCCGCCGGGTCCGCCGGCAGGCGGTCGAAGCGTTCGGGCTTGGCCGACAGGTCCGGCGCGCCGCGCGGCACGCCCTGGACGACGCCGGTGGCGGCCAGCACGGCTTCGGGGAACTTGGCCGGGTGGGCGGTCGACAGCACCACGACCGGGGTCGTGGGATCCTCGAGGCGCAGGCGGGCGGCGGCGGCGAGGCCGACGGCGGTGTGCGGATCGACGATCTCGCCGGTCTCGTTCAGTGTGGCCAGCATGGTCTTGGCGGTGTCGGCCTCGCTGACCGAGGCCCCGACGAACAGCTCGCGCATCATCGCATGGGCGCTGGGCGGGATGTCGAGCACGCCGGTGGTGGCGAAGCCCCGGAAGGCTCGGCCGGTCTCGATGCCGTCGCGGCGCACGGCCTCGAAATAGAGGCGCTCGAAGTTGGAGGCGACCTGGATGTCCATGGCCGGGCTCTGGGTGGCGGCCACGGCCCCGCGGGCGTAGCGGCCGTCCTCGAAGGCGCGCGCCAGGATGTCGTTGCTGTTGGTGGCGGCCACGACCTTGGCGATCGGCAGGCCCAGCTGCTTGGCGACGAAGGCGGCGTAGGCGTCGCCGAAATTCCCCGTCGGCACGACGAAGGCGATCTCGCGGGCCGGCGCGCCCAGGCTGACGGCGGCGGTGAAGTAGTAGACGCTCTGGGCCGCGATCCGCGCCCAGTTGATCGAATTGACGCCCGACAGGTCCACCGCATGGCGGAACTGGTCGTCCTGGAAGGCCTGCTTGACGATGGCCTGGCAGTCGTCGAACGAGCCCTGCACCGACACGCACGACACATTGGCGTCTTCCGCCGTGGTCATGAACCGGCGCTGGACCTCGCTGATCCGGCCCTCGGGGAAGAGGGCGACGATGCGGGCGTTGCTGCGGCCGCGGAAGGCCTCGACGGCCGCGCCGCCGGTGTCGCCCGAGGTGGCGCAGATGATGGTCATGGTCCGCGACTGGCGCGACAGCACGTAGTCGTAGAGCCGCCCCAGCAACTGCATGGCCACGTCCTTGAAGGCCAGGGTCGGACCGTGGAACAGCTCCAGCAGGTAGCGGTTGGCGGCCAGCTGCTTCAGCGGCGTCACCGCCGCGTGGGTGAAGCTGGCATAGGCCTCGTCGCACATGGTCTGCAGGTCGTCGGCCGGGATGTCGTCGCCGACGAACCGGCCGAGCACGGCCGCGGCCACCTGGGCGTAGGTCTTGCCGGCGAAGGCGGCGATCTCTTCGGGCGTGAAGGTCGGCCAGGCTTCCGGCACATAGAGGCCGCCGTCGGGGGCGAGGCCCGCCAGCACCGCGTCCAGGAAACCGATCGAGGGGGACTCGCCCCGGGTCGAGACGTAACGCATCAGGGCCTCATCCTCCGCCAGAGCATGGCGGCATAGATAAAGAGCAGGGTGACGGCAAGACCAAACCACGTAAGCGCGTATTCCAGGTGCCGGTTGGAAATTTCTGCCGGCAAGGGCGCGGGCGTGACGCCGGGAACGGCGGGCGTGGCGGTCTCGACCATCAGGAGATAGGACGACATTCCGTCCCGGATGATGATCGACGGCTCGCGCGAGGTGCGCTTGCCCAGGTGGCGCTCGTCGATCAGGACCCCGGTGACGCGCCCCGGCGCCGTGAACAGGCGATCGGGCGGCGCCGGCTGGCCGGTCAGCGCATCGACCACGCCGAGATCGAGACGGATGACGTCGGTCTTGCCGACCTCAACCCAGCAGACGGCCTGGCCGCGCCAGACGATCTGGCCCTCGCGCACGCCATAGATCATCGACAGGTCGCCGCCCGCGACCTTGGAGGGGGACGGCGGCCCGCAGTCGGTCGCGACACGCGTCCAGGTGACGTCCTCGCCCTTGTCGGCGCGGGCCAGGGCCTGGGCCAGCGGAATGGCCGGCGCGGTCTTCAGCTTCTCGATCCGCGCCAGCAGGTCTTCCTTCCAGGCCAGGCGCTTAACCTGCCAGGTCCCCAGGCCGCAGAGGATAGAAAAAGCGATCAGGGTCGCGATCGTCAGGCCGATCGGGAAACCGGGCTTCTTGGCGGCAGAAGTCTCAGACATCGTCGCGCCCCGCCTGCGAAGCCTTGTTGGCGATCTGTGCGGCGACCATCAGTCCCTTGGCCGGCCGCATCAGGAAGAGGCAGGCCAGCCCCGTCAGCGGCAGCCAGACCACCAGCAGCAGCCACACCGGCCAGTTCCAGGCGAACATCGAGAACAGCGCCCCGAACGCGCACAGGAACCCCGCGATCAGGATGACGAAGGTCGAGGCCCCGTCGCCGGTCTCGAGCTTGGCGAGGTCGTAGCCGCAGGCCTCGCAGCGCGGCGCGATCTTGAGGAAGCCCTCGAACAGGAAGCCCTCGCCGCAGACGGGGCATCGCCCGGCGGCGCCGGCGGCGTAGGGGTTGGTCTTGGGCATGGGTGCTGCACCATCCGACAAATGCGCCGCCCCTCCTTATCGCCTTCCTCGCCCTCGTGGCGAGGATCCATGCGTCAGCTGGCGAGGCGGAGATCGACCTGCACGGTCTGAGCGGCGGAACGATGGGCCCTGGGCACGAGGCCCAGGGAGGCGGCTGTGTTGCGGAGCGGGATGGGTCCCTTCCGCCGAAAACGAAAAAGGCCCGGAGCGCGGTCGGCGCTCCGGGCCTTTCGGAAGACTTGAGCGTGGCAGCCGAAAGTGTTGGCGGTTTCGGCGCCTGCCACGCACCAGACCTAAAGCGACCTCAGTGCGTCGAGGCGCCGAAGATCACGTAGATGAAGGCGAACAGGAACAGCCAGACCACATCGACGAAGTGCCAGTACCAGGCGGCCGCTTCGAAGCCGAAGTGCTGCTTGGGCGTGAAGGCGCCGTTCATCAGGCGGATCAGGCAGACGATCAGGAACAGCGTGCCCACGAAGACGTGGAAGCCGTGGAAGCCGGTGGCCAGGAAGAAGGTCGAGCCGTAGAGGCCCGAATTGGCGGCGGCTTCGTTGTAGAACAGCTGCTCGTGGTTGATGTGGGCGTATTCGTAGACCTGGATGGTCGTGAACAGCGCGCCGAGCAGGATGGTCAGGATCAGGCCCCACTGGGCGCCCTTGCGGTCGCCTTGCTGCAGGGCGTGGTGCGACCAGGTGATGGTCGTGCCCGACAGCAGCAGGGTCAGGGTGTTGACCAGCGGCAGGTGCCAGGGCGAGACGGTCTCGACGCCGGCCGGCGGCCAGGCGGCCCAGGCGGTGCGCACTTCCTCGATGCCCGACAGGGTGCGGTGATGGTGGAACAGGGCCATCTCGAAGAAGATCCAGAACCACGCCACGAAGAACATCACTTCCGAGGCGATGAACAGCACCATGCCGTAGCGCAGGCCGATCGAGACGACGGGGGTGTGGTCGCCGGCGTTGGCTTCCTTGATGACGTCGCGCCACCAGCCGAACATCGTGTAGAGCACGCCGGCCAGGCCGGTCGCGAACAGCCACCACTGGCCCTTCTCGATGCCGAACACCCCGCCCTTGATCCAGGCGATCAGGCCGAGCGCCATGACCGTGGCGGCCGCCGAGCCGACGAACGGCCACGGGCTGGGCGGCAGGATGTGGTAGTCGTGTTTGACGGCGCCGTGGGCCATGTGTCGCGAACCCTCTTTAATCTTATTGATGGCGCGTCGCTTGGGTCCCCCCGGCCCGCGCCTCTCCCTTGCCGAAAGCTATAGTCTGCCGGACGCTGTTCCGCCAAGAGGCTCGACGATGCGAGGCACGTCCGTCTTGCCTTCCTGGCCTTCGACGGCCGGGAAGAAGGTGTAGGACAGGGTGATCTCGGACTTGCCCTTGGTCTCCGGATCCTCGGCGAAGCGCGGATCGACGAAGTAGACGACCGGGAACTCGACCGTCTGGCCGGGCTGGATCGTCTGGTTCGAGAAGCAGAAGCACTCGATCTTCTGGAAGTACGGGCCGGCCTGCTCGGGCACGACATTGTAGATCGCCCGCCCGGTCTGGGGCTTGTCGCTGGTGTTGGTGACCTTGAAGAAGGCCAGCCCCGAGGCGCCCAGCTTGATGTCCTGGCTGACCTGCTCGGTGGTGAAGGTCCAGGGCAGGCTGCGGACGTTGGCGTCGAAGCGGATCTGGACGGTGCGGTCGAGCACCTTGGTCGGGGCGGCCTCGGCTCGGCGCACCGTGCCATCGAAGCCGGTAGCCTGGCAGAACAGCTTGTACAGCGGCACCGCCGCATAGGCCGCGCCGACCATGCCCACGAAGGCGACGGCGCAGATCAGCGCCACGCGCTTGTTGCGGCGGGCCTGCAGCGTGGTCTTGTCGGCGCCGGCCCCGCCCGGCGTGGGATCAGAACCGGTTTCCGACATTGGCGCCCAGCCTCACCAGGGTGACCACGAACACCAGCACGACGAAGGCGACCAGGCCCACGGCGAGCGCGATGTTGCGGCCGTTGCGGGCCTTGATGGCGTCGGCCTTGTCCGGCTGGACGGAGACGGTCTTCTTCGGGTCGGTCAAGGAATGAGCTCCAGAGCCTTCACGCCGATCATGGCCTCGGCCAGCAGGGCGGCGAACAGGGCGAAGAGATAGAGGATCGAGAAGGCGAACAGGTTACGGGCGTCCTTGGCCCCGCCCACCGGCGGCGGGCGCTTGCCCTCGACGGCCGGTTCGGCGGCGGGAGCGGGCGCGGCCTCCACCTCATAGAGGGCGCGGTCGGCGGTGCGCGGGTCGGCGGCGTCGCCGGCGTCGCTGCGGAACACCCGCCAGGCCAGGGTGAGGAACACGAGACCGCCCAGGCCCGAGACGGCCAGGTACAGCGGCCCGCCCAGGCCCGTGAAGGCCGGCGCCAGGCAGACGGGGATGAAGATCAGGCTGTAGATCAGGATCTGCTGGCGGGTGGCCTTGGCGCCCTTGACCACCGGCAGCATCGGCACGCCGGCCTTGGCGTAGTCGGTGCTGATGTAGAGCGACAGCGCCCAGAAGTGCGGCGGGGTCCACAGGAAGATGATCAGCACCATCAGCCAGGCGTTCAGCGGCGCCGAGCCGGTGGCCGCCGCCCAGCCGATCGCCGGCGGCAGCGCGCCGGCCAGACCGCCGATGACGATGTTCTGGGCCGTCCAGCGCTTCAGCCACATGGTGTAGACCACGGCGTAGAAGACGATGGTGAAGGCCAGCAGGCCCGCCGCCAGCCAGTTGATGGCCATGCCCAGCAGCATGACCGAGAGCAGGCTCAGCACCACGCCCAGGGCGGCGGCTTCGGAGCCCTCGACCAGGCCGGCCGGCACCGGACGGCCGCGGGTGCGGCGCATCTTGGCGTCGATGTCGGCGTCGTACCACATGTTCAGGGCGCCCGAGGCCCCGGCCCCGACGGCGATGCACAGCACCGCCACCGCGCCCAGCAGCGGGTGGATGTGGGTGCGGGCGGCCACCAGGCCGGTCAGGCCCGTGAACACCACCAGCGACATCACGCGCGGCTTCATCAGCTGGAAATAGTCCTGCCAGCGCGCGGCGCGGACCGGTTCGGTCCGGTGCGTGTCTGACGGGAGAACGGCGGGCTTGGCCATGGGATACGGTATCTTGGAAAGCTGGGTCTTGATGGGCGAAGGGCGCGGGCCCGGCTGTCGCCGGATCCGCGCCCCCCGCGCTTATACTGCTATTTTACCAGAGATCAGTGATGCCAGTGATCAATGATGATCGTCGGCCTTGATGACCGGCGGCTCGCTGAACTGGTGGAACGGCGGCGGCGAGGACAGGGTCCATTCCAGCGTGGTGGCGCCTTCGCCCCACGGGTTGGCCTCGGCCTTGCGGCGACGGATGGCGGCTTCCAGCAGCACGACCAGGAAGACGCCGACGCCGACGACGGTGATCATATAGCCGACCGACGAGACGTAGTTCCACTTCGCGAACGCGTCCGGATAGTCGACATAGCGGCGGGGCATGCCGTCCAGGCCCAGGAAGTGCTGCGGGAAGAACACCAGGTTCACGCCCACGAACATGATCCAGAAGTGCAGAGCGCCGAGGAACTCGTTGTACTTCACGCCCCACATCTTCTCGAACCAGTAGTAGAAGCCCGCGAAGATGGCGAAGACGGCGCCCAGCGACAGCACGTAGTGGAAGTGGGCCACCACGTAGTAGGTGTCGTGCAGGCTGTAGTCGATGCCGGCGTTCGACAGGACGACGCCGGTGACGCCGCCGACCGTGAACAGGAAGATGAAGCCGATCGCCCACAGCATGGGCGTCTTGAAGCTGATCGAACCGCCCCACATCGTGGCGATCCACGAGAAGATCTTCACGCCGGTCGGGACGGCGATGATCATCGTCGCGGCCACGAAATAGGCGCGCAGGTTGATGCTCATGCCGACCGTGTACATGTGGTGGGCCCACACGATGAAGCCGACGAAGCCGATGGCGACCATGGCGTAGGCCATGGCGAGGTAGCCGAAGACCGGCTTCTTGGAGAAGGTCGAGACGATGTGGCTGATGATGCCGAACCCCGGCAGGATCAGGATGTACACTTCCGGGTGACCGAAGAACCAGAACAGGTGCTGGAACATCACCGGGTCGCCGCCGGCGGCCGGGTCGAAGAAGTGGGTGCCGAAGTTGCGGTCGGTCAGCAGCATGGTGATGGCGCCGGCCAGCACGGGCAGCGACAGCAGCAGCAGGAAGGCGGTGATCAGCACCGACCAGGCGAACAGCGGCATGCGGTGCAGGGTCATGCCCGGCGCGCGCATGTTGAAGATCGTGGTGATGAAGTTGATCGCGCCGAGGATCGACGAGGCGCCGGCCAGGTGGAGCGACAGGATCGCCAGATCCATGGCCGGACCGGTGTGGCCGGTGGTCGACAGCGGCGGATAGATCGTCCAGCCGCCGCCGAAGCCGTGGCCCGGACCGCCGTCGACGAACATCGAGGTGCACAGCAGCACCCAGGCGGCGACCAGCAGCCAGAACGAGATGTTGTTCATCCGCGGGAAGGCCATGTCCGGCGCGCCGATCATGATCGGGACGAACCAGTTGCCGAAGCCGCCGATCATGGCGGGCATGACCATGAAGAAGATCATGATCAGGGCGTGGGCGGTGACCACGGCGTTGTAGCCGTGCTTGCCCTTGAACACGCCGAGCTGGGCCAGCAGGCCGTTGTCGGTGAAGACCTGGATGCCCGGATGCATCAGCTCCCAGCGGATCAGGCCCGACAGGGCCCCGCCGACGATGCCCGCCATGATGGCGAACAGGATGTAGAGCGTGCCGATGTCCTTGTGGTTCGTCGAGAAGAACCAGCGGGCGAAGAAGGGCGGCTTTTCGTCGGCGCCATGGCCGTCGTGGTGATCGATGTCAGCGGCGTGAGCCATCGGACTGATATCCTAAAGCGTTCTTAGGCCGCCGGCGCGGCGGCGGGAGCCGCGGCCGGAGCGGAAGCGGGAGCGGCGGCCGGAGCTGCGGCGGCGGGCGTCGTCGTGGCCGG
>NZ_QHJY01000330.1 GCF_003185805.1 Caulobacter sp. D5 | reverse complement strand
CCTCTCTCTTTGAGAGAGGGAGGGGCCCGCGCCGAAGGCGTGGGAGGGTGAGAGGTTACAGCCTGCCAGAACGAAGCACGGAGAGGATCTCATCCGCCGTCCCGCCCGGGTCGGCGAGAACCTGCTCGTTGCGGATTCTCAGAACCAGATAGCCGAACAGCTCCAGCGTTTGCGTACGGCGCTCGTCGTGGTCCTCGCGCCCTTCATGCGAGGCGCCATCCAACTCCACGATCAGCTTGGCCGTTTCGCAGACGAAGTCGACGAAGTAGCGATCTATCGGCTCCTGCCGCAAGAACCTGAACCCGCCCAGGCGACGATTGCGGACGAGCGCCCACAGCGTCTTCTCGGCGAGGGTCTGGCCCCGACGCAGGCGGCGGGCGTTGGCGGTCGCGTTCATGGCGACAGCGTGAGTGCGCGCCTTTGGCCGGAGCAACGGAAGGAATCGAGGTTTTCCGGCCGAGGGTGAAACCTCTCACCCTCCCACCGCTTCGCGGCGGGCCCCTCCCTCTCTCCAAGAGAGAGGGATCAATACTACCGCCGCTCCAGCGCCAGCCGCAGCCCGAACGCGATGAACACCCCCCCGCTGATCCGGTCCAGCCACCGCACCACGGCGGCCTCGCGCAGCAGGCCGGCCAGCGGGGCGGTGGCGGCGATCAGCAGGCCGGCCCAGGCCAGGCCCAGCAGCACGTGGATCCCCGCCAGCAGCGTGCCGAACACGCCGGGGTTGGCGCCCGTCGGGATGAACTGGGGCAGGAACGAGATGTAGAACACCCCGACCTTGGGATTGAGCAGGTTGGTGAACAGGCCGCGCCGGAACGAGTCCGCGATCCCGCCGCCGGTCGGCGACACCGCGCCCGGCTCGAAGCGGTCGCGGGGCTTGATCAGCATCTTCACGCCCATCCACACCAGATAGGCCGCGCCCGCCCACTTCAGCGCCGTGTAGGCCAGCTCGGACGCGGTCAGCAGCGCCCCGGCCCCGAAGGCCGCGGCCATGCCCCAGATCAGGCAGCCCACGCCGATGCCCATGGCCGCCGCGGCCGCGCGGCGCGGGCCTTCGGTGGCGGCGCTGCGCAGCACCAGGGCGGTGTCGAGCCCGGGCGTGATGGTCAGCAGACTAGCGGCCAGGGTGAAGGCGACGAGGGCCTCAGGCGTGGTCATGGATGTGGTCCTCCCCCCGCTCGACCAGCTGGCCGTTCTCCCAGACGCGATAGAAGCACGAGCGGAAGCCGACGTGGCAGGCGCCGCCGTCGCCCTGCGGGCGCACCTTGATCACCACGGCGTCCTGGTCGCAGTCGACGCGGACCTCGCTGACGATCTGCAGCTGGCCGCTGGTCTCGCCCTTCTTCCAGAGGCCGTTGCGCGAGCGGCTGAAATAGTGGGCGACGCCCGTCTCCAGGGTCAGCTTCAGGGCCTCGTCGTTCATCCAGGCCAGCATCAGGATCTCGCCTGTGTCGGCGTGCTGGGCCACCGCCGCCACCAGGCCGTTGGCGTCGAAGCGCGGGGCCAGGGCCGGCCCCCGTTCCAGGGCTTGCTTGTCGGGGGCGGCGGGGAAGAAGGCGCTGGTCATCAAAGACATATGGCGCAACACCCCCGGTTTGGGCTAGCCTCCCGCATCCGGCGGGGGACGGGAAAAGACGGGACGATGGACCTCAAGTCCAGGATCAAGGGCGGCGTAGCGGCTTTGGACCGCTGGGCGCGGCCCTGGGCGGAGCGCTCGAAGGCCAACGCCAGGGCCTACGAATTCCTGTTGTTCGGCCTCAAGCAGGCCTGGGCGTGCCTGTTCGGCGGCCTGATGCTGGCCCTGCTGGTCGGCACCTTCCTGTTCTGGCCCAAGGACGCGGCGCTGGCGCGCTACGACTTCCTCGTCATCGCCTCTGTCGCCATCCAGGCGGCCCTGCTGCTGCTCAAGCTCGAGCGCTGGGACGAGGCGGCGGTGATCCTGATCTTCCACCTGGTCGGCACGGCCATGGAGATCTTCAAGACCGCCCACGGCTCCTGGGTCTACCCGGAAGACAGCGTGCTGCGGATCGGCGACGTGCCGCTGTTCACCGGCTTCATGTACGCCTGCGTCGGCAGCTACATCGCCCGCGCCTGGCGGCTCTTCGACTTCACCTTCGTGAAGTACCCGCCGTTCTGGAGCGCCCACATCCTGGCGGTGCTGGTCTATGTCAACTTCTTCACCCACCACTACGTGACCGACATCCGCCTGGGCCTCTTCGTGCTGTCGGCGGTGCTGTTCGGGCGCACCTGGATCGTCTACACGCCCGACCGCCAGGCGCGGCGCATGCCGCTGCTGCTGGGGCTGATGCTGGTGGCGCTGTTCATCTGGTTCGCCGAGAACCTGGGCGCCGTCGCCGGGGCCTGGATCTATCCCAGCCAGGCCGGCGGCTGGCATATGGTCGCCATCGAGAAGCTGGGGGCCTGGTACTTGCTGATGCTGATCAGCTTCGTCCTGGTCAGCCTCGTCCACCGCCCGCTCGACGCCTGCGTCGAGCGCCTGCGCGAAGGCATCCGCGCGGCGGCCTGAGGGGCGGTCCAAGGGGCGCGTCGGGCCGGATAAATCCCGCCGGGATCGCCCGCTTCGTGCTATGATGATCCATGCGCCGAAGAGCGCGCCAAGGGGTTCCGTTCGCGGCGACCTCGACCTGGTTCGGCGGCCCGCCGGTTTCATGCCGGCGTCGTTCGTGGGCCTTTTCGTTCAAGGCCGTTTTCGTTCATCGCCGCCGACGTCCGGCGCGCCGTCCTCTGGCCAGGACGTGCGTCGGCGCGCGCCTGGAGACCCTCGATGTCCCGCTCCCCGCCGATCACTTCGCCGCCGCTCGCTTCGCAGGCCGAAGGGCGTTCGCCGCGCCTGTCGCGGGATCTTCGCCTGCTGGCCCTGTCCGACGCCCTGCGCCGCTACGCGGCCCGTCTCCAGCCCGACCTCAACGCCGCCGGCCTGCTGGCGCATCGCGCCATCGCCGCCGCGTTCGCCAAGCCGGTCGCCGCCTCCGCCGCCGACGCCAAGGGCGCGATGGAAGCGGGGCTGCGCGCCCATGTCGACGGCAGCCTGGCCGACCAGGCCGCGAAGACGCCTCCTCCTGGCCGGCGCTCATGAGCGCCCGCAGCGTCAGTGGCAGCGCGCCGTTCGGGCGCCACGACTACGAGATCACCTACGGCTGGCGGGACGAGGCGCTCAGCGTCACCATCGGCGGCCAACTGGCCACCCCGCCGGTCATCGGCGACATCTACACCCTGGGCTCGCCCGACGGCGGCATCCAGGACTTCACGGTCATGCAGATGACGCGTGAGCGCGGACAGGGCTGGGTGGCGCGCTGCAGCGCCGCGGCTCGCCCGCCCCGCCTGGAGGGCTCCGATGACTGAGGAAACCGACCGCATCCAGCGCGAGAACGAGTATCTCAAGCGCCGCAACGCCCAGCTCCAGGCCGAGGTCGGCGACCTCACGGCCGAGGTGGTGCGGCTGCAGCAGCGCCTGGGGGCGTTCGCCGTCCGCGCCGCCGTCGCGCCCAACCCGCTGTCGGGCGGCCAATAGGGTGGCCCTCTCACCCGAGCAGGTGACGGCCCTGCGTAATCTCGCCCGCAAGAAGCAGGGCCACGAGGTCGACTGGATCAACATCGCCGACGCCCGCGGCCTCACCGAACTGGGCCTGGCCGCGCGCGGCC
>NZ_QHJY01000329.1 GCF_003185805.1 Caulobacter sp. D5 | reverse complement strand
GGCCGGCTACGCCAGCGCCGCGCGCGGACCGGTCATCTGGCCGTCCCGCGTCGCCCCCGCCGCCCGTCCCGCCGCCGCCGCGCCGGCCAAGGCCGCGCCCTGCGTCACCAAGGGCAAGAAGGGCAAGGCCCTGAAGGCCGCCAAGGCCAAGTGCGCCGCCGCCGCCAGGAAGGGCGGCAAGGCTTCGGCCCTGCGCTCAGGCAAGGCCGCCAAGGGCAAGGCGGTGAAGGGCAAGTCGGCCAAGGGCGCCAGCAAGAAGAAGACGACCGCCGCCAAGGGCAAGAAGCGAAGATAATCCAGGGTTGAGCGGACGATCGGCGTCATGCACTTATCCCGCCGAGGGTGGGGAGATCGCCGATGTATCGTGTCGCGGAATTCAGGGATTATTTTCTGAACAAGGTCGGGGCCAAGCGCTCCAGTTACAACACCTACAATTCCTATCTGTCGCGGATCGACCTTGCGATCGGAGGGCTCGATGAGACCATTGGCAGGGATGGCATAGACGCGGTCATCAATTGGGGCCAGACCGCGAACGTCGGCCCATTTTTGACCTATCCAAGTCATGCTCGATCGGTGCTGAAGCGCTATATCCAGTTCGTCGTCGAAATCCGCTCGCCGCTGGACGAAATGGACGAGGAAGATCTGGTTGCGGGTGAGCCGTTGATTGACGAGGAGATGGCTGAGGGAGCCGTCTTCAAGGTCGAGCGAGAAATGCAGGCCGCCGTTCGCAAGCAACTCGGCGCCCTGGAGTCCGGTCTCATCGAAGCTGATGGGGGCGTTGAGGTCAGGGTCGCGACTGGCCGCATCGATATCCTGGCCAAGGATCGAGAGGACAAGCTGGTCGTGATCGAGTTGAAGGCGGGGTCCTGTCCTCCTGGGGCTCTCGAGCAGACGCTGGGTTATGCTGAGGCCTTGGCCGAGGAACGCGGAGAGGCGGTCAGGGCCTATCTGATCGCGGCCGAATTTTCCGATCGCATCCGCGCGGCGGCAAAACGTGTCACCGGCCTTCAGCTCAGGACCTACGAATTTTCTCTGCGATTTGAAGCTCTACGTTGATCGAACGATCCGATCCTGCCGCCTCAGCCACTGGCGCAGCACTGTCACGGTCTCTTCCGGGCGGTCGGTGAAGGTGGCGTGGCCGGCGCCGGGGACGACGGCCAGTTCGGCGCCGGCGACGCGGCGGGCGAAGCGTTCGGCGGTGACCGGCCGGGCCTCGTCGTACTGGCCGACCATGAACAGGGTGCGCCTGCCGTCCAGCCGGTCGAGCAGCGGTTCGCCGTCATAGGTCTTCAGGGTTCCCGTCGCCGAAAACTCGGTCGGACCCCACATGGCGCCGTAGAGCCTGGGATTGAAGCCGCGATCGCCGGGCGGGCGATAGGCGCGGTGGGCCGGCGACGGCGGCTCGCGGGTCAGGAAGGCGGCGTAGAAGGCGTCGGTCGCGGCCGCGCAGGCCGCCTTGGGCGGCGGCGGAGCGGGCGCCTCGCACT
>NZ_QHJY01000328.1 GCF_003185805.1 Caulobacter sp. D5 | reverse complement strand
TTCGACGCCGGCGTTCAGGGCCAGAAGGTTGGTCTGGAAGGCGATCTCGTCGATGACGCCGATGATCTGGCTGATCTCGCTCGACGACTTCTCGATCTGCTGCATGGCGTCGACGGCGCCCTTGACCACGACGCTGGAGCGTTCGGCGTCGGCGCGGGTCGAGCCGACCACGCGGGCGGCTTCCTGGGCGCCGGCCGAGCTGCGGCGGACGGTGGCGGTGATCTCGTCGAGGGCGGCGGCGGTTTCTTCCAGGCTGGCGGCCTGCTGCTCGCTGCGGCGCGACAGGTCGTCGGCGGCCGAGGCGATCTCGTCGCTGCCCGCGCCGATGCCGTTGGCGGCATGGACGATGGTGCGCATGGCGTCTTCCATCTGGGCGATGGCGCCGTTGAAGTCCGATTGCAGGCGCTTGTAGTCGGCCGGGAAATCAGCGTCGACGCGGTAGGTCAGGTCGCCTTCGGCCAGGCGGTTCAGGCCGGTGGCGATCTCTTCCATGACGAAGGCCTGCTCCTTGGCGGCGGCTTCGCGGACCTGCTCGTTCTTGCGGCGCTCGGTCTCGGTCTCGGCGGCGGCGCGCTGCTGGGCGGCCTCGGCGGTGCGCAGGGCCAGGGCGTTGTCCTTGAACACCTGGACCGAGCGGGCCATGGCGCCGACTTCGTCGCGGCGCTCGGCGCCGACCACGTTCACCTCGACGCTGCCCTGGGCCAGGACTTCCATGGTCTTGGACAGGCTGATCAGCGGGCGCGAGATCTTGCTGCGGCCGATCCACACGGCGTAGGCCAGGGCGGCGGCGGCCGAGACCAGGCCGAACAGCAGGGTGAAGATGACGCCGGTCGAGGCGTCCTTGCGGGCCTTCTCGACGATCGCCTGGGTTTCGGCCGAATGCTTGTCGGTCCAGGCCGAGACGTCCTTGGTCAGGCCGGTGATGTCCGGATCGATCACGGCCATGACCATGATCGCGGCTTCGTTGGCGTCCTGAAGGCCGAGGTCCGCGCCCTGGCGGCCGCTGTCGTAGACCTTCTTGAAGCGGTTGCGGAAGGCGGCGATGTCCTTGGCGGCGGCCGGGTCGGCCTTGACGACGGCGTCGAGGCGCTCGTTGCCGGTCTTGAAGTTGTCGTCGATTTCCTTGGAGGCGGCGTTCGCGGCTTCCGACGAGCCGCTGTTGGCGACGGTGCGGTAGGCGGCGTAGCCGATGGCCGAGACGCGACGGTTGAAGCGGGCCGATTCCAGTTCAGCTGGCGTGCGCTGTTCGACGATCCGCACCACGGCGGCTTCCAGCTTCTTCTGTTGCCACACGCCCACGCCCACGCAGGCGACGGCGACCAGCGCCAGCACGATGGACGGCAGCATCACCTTGGTGGCGATCTTCAGATCGTCGAGTTTCATCAGGCGGTCCCGCTTTCAGCGTTCCTCCGAACGCCGCAGCGTGGCCGGAGGTGTTTCATCTTTGGACTTCACCAAGCGGGGTGCGCGGTAAAAGCGTGGTTAAATCGAGGATTTTCCTTATCTCCCGCGACCGCTTGTCGCAGATCGTCGGTCGGGCGCCCGACCAAGTGTGAAGGCGAGCACAGTTCCGTTGCAATTTTAGCGTCAGCTTCCGGTCCAGGGCGAACGCGCCCGGACCTGGGGAGGCGACCATGGCCCAACGGCCCAACATCCTGCTGATCACCTGCGACCAGTACCGCTTTCCACGCTTCTCCTACGGACCGCTGCACGGGCTGGACGAGGACCTGAAGGCGGTGCTGGGCTTCCAGCCCCTGGAGCCGCGCAACACCTACGCCGACCATTTCCCGGGCCTGCTGGCGCTGCGCGACAACGCCGTGCTGCTGGCCAACCACACGGTGGCGGCCAGCGCCTGCACGCCCAGCCGGACGGTGATCTATACCGGCCAGTACGGCACGCGGACCGGCGTGACCCAGACCGACGGCCTGTTCAAGAGCGGCGATTCGCCCAACTTCCCATGGCTGGCGGCCGATGGGATCCCGACCCTGGGCGCCTGGATGCGCCAGGCCGGCTACACCACCCACTATTTCGGCAAGTGGCACGTCAGCGATCCGCCGGACCACTCGCTGGAGGCCTTCGGCTTCGACGACTGGGAAAAGAGCTGGCCCGAGCCGCACGGGGCGGCGATCAACAACCTGGGCCTCTATCGCGACGCCGGCTTCACCGACTCCGCCTGCGCCTTCATCCGCCGCCAGGCCCTGGCGGTGAACTACGACCGGGCGGTGGCCACGGCCCAGTCGATCGACCCCTACGCCTCCGGTCCTGATCCCGCCGACCTGAAGCCGTGGTTCGCCGTCGCCTCCTTCACCAACCCGCACGACATCGCCACCTATCCGGCGGTGATCGGCCAGGCCCTGCCCACGCCCGACGGCAGCGGCGTGCAGGGGATCTTCAACCCGTTGACCGTGCCCCTGCAGGGCCAGAGCACCCCGGCCCCGACCGCCGGCACGGCGACCATCCCGCTCAATCCCGGCGGCTTCCCGCAGGAGTGCGGGCACGTGCCGCCGACCTGGAACGAGGACCTGTCGAGCAAGCCCTCGTGCCAGGCCGACTACGCCTGGAAGATGGGCCTGGCCCTGAACGCCAAGACCGGCTTCAACGTCGCCCGCGCCCTGCCGACGACGAGCGAGCAGCAGGCCCTGGAAGCGGCGGCCGACATCGCCCTGCAAGGCCCGATCCCGTTCCAGCTGACCGACGATCCGCGCGGCGGGGTGAAGGCCTTCGTCCAGCTCTATGGCTGGCTGCACAGCGTGGTCGACGTCCACATCGCCGCGGTGCTGAAGGCGCTGGAGGAGACGGGCCAGGCCGACAACACCATCGTCGTCTTCCTGTCGGACCACGGCGAATACGCCGGCGCCCACGGCATGATGATCGAGAAGTGGCACACCGCCTATCAGGAGGCGCTGCACGTGCCGGTGGTCGTGCGCTTCCCGCCGGCCCTGGCCAGTATCGAGACCCCCGACGGCGTTCCGCTGGCCAAGGACGCCCTGACCAGCCACGTCGACATCCTGCCGACTATCCTTGGCCTGGCCGGCGTGCACGAGGCCGAGCGCGACGCCATCGCCGGGGTGCTGGCCAAGAGCCAGCCGGTCCCGCCGCTGCCGGGCGTCAACCTGGCCCCGCTGATCCGCGGCGAGACCGACAGGGTGATCGAGCCCGACGGCTGCGAGCGCCAGGGCGTGCTGTTCATCACCGACGACGAGATCACCGCTCCTTCGCCGCCGCTGAACAATCCGCACAACACCAAGTGCGAAAAGGAGTTCGCGGTGTTCGACGTGGCGGTGGAGAAGCTGCGCGCCGGCAATCCGAAACGCCCGCCGGTGGACATCGCCCCCGGCTCGGTGCGCCAGCCCAACCACGTGCGCTCGGTGCGCACCCAGCGCTTCAAGCTCAGCCGCTATTTCGACCCGTCGGGTCGCGCCGGGCAGGAGTGGGAGATGTACGACCTGCTCGACGATCCCAACGAGGCGGTGAACCTCGTCTATGTCGAGGCCAACCCGCCCCGCGCCCGCCTGGACCCGGCCTTGCAGCCCGAGGTGGACCGGCTGGCTGTGCTGCTGGCGGCGCTGGAGGAAAGGGATCTTTCCTGATCCCTGTTCTCCCGCCTCAGCAAAACCCCAACCCTCGTCATCCCGGAAAGCCCGAAGGGCTTATCCGGGACCCAGGGGACTGGGCGCGGTGGTCGGGTTGGCCGCCCCAGCGTTGGCCGACGCATCGCGGCGGCTCCTGGGTCCCGGCTCTACGCTGCGCTTCGGCCGGGATGACGAATTGTGGGTGCGTGGTGGCTCTCAAGCCCTCGGATGCGCCTTGCCGTAGGCGGCCAGCAGGCCTTCCGCGTCCACCTGCGTATACCGCTGGGTCGTCGACAGCGAGGCGTGGCCCAGCAGGTCCTGGATCGAGCGCAGGTCGGCGCCGGCGCCCAGCAGGTGGGTGGCGAAGCTGTGGCGCAGGGCGTGGGGCGTGGCGCGGTCGGAGAGGCCCAGGCGCCCGCGCAGCAGCTGCATGGCCGCCTGCACGTGGCGCGGCGACAGCGGCCCGCCGCGCTTGGCCCGGAACAGCGGCTCGTCGGGGCCGAGCACGAAGGGCAGGGCGGCGACATAGGCGTCCACCGCCGTTCGCACGGCGTCGAGCACCGGCACGATCCGGGTCTTGCCGCCCTTGCCGGTGATGCGCAGGGTCTCGGCAAGGGGCGCATCGGCGCGGGTCAGGGACAGGCCTTCGGAGATCCGCAGGCCGCAGCCCCAGAGCAGGGTCAGCACCGCCTCGTCGCGGGCGGCCTCCCATTCGTCGCGGTCGGGATCCAGGGCGATCTCGGTCAGCAGGCCGCGGGCCTGGTCTTCGGAAACGGGACGGGGGGCGCCGACCTTGATGCGCGGGCCGCGCACCAGGCCGATGGCGGCGTTGGGCGTATCCAGGCGCGCGTCGAGAAAGCGGTGGAAGGCGCGGATCGAGGACAGCGACTGGCTGACCGAGCGCGGCGACAGCGGATGATCACCCGAGCGCCGGAAGGCCAGATAGGCCCGCAGGTCGGCGGCCGAGACGGCGCCGAGGTCCTTGAGCGACAGGCCGCCGCCGTTGTGGCCCTCGATGAAGTTCAGATAGGCCAGCACGTTGTCGCCATAGGCCCGCAGCGTGCGCGGCGAGGCGCGGCGCTCGTCGGCGAGGTGGGTGAGCCAGGCGGCCAGGGCTTCGCGGGCGGTCATGGCAGGAAGATCCTCCCCCTCTGGGGGAGGTGTCGGCGAAGCCGACGGAGGTGGGAGTGGGGGCAAGGCCGGTCAGCTTTTCGGAAGCTGAGAACGCCCCCCCTCCGGCCCTCCGGGCCACCTCCCCCAGGGGGGGAGGATTTCATTACGGCACCGGCCAACGCTCGGCCGTGCGCTCGACGACGCGGGCCAGGAAGGCCACGAGGTCGGAGCCCATGTCGGGGGTGAAGGCTTCGGGGTCGGTCGAGCCGAAGGCCAGGACGGCCTGGCGCGAGGGCTCCCACAGGGCCATGCGGACGATGGCCATGCTGCGGATGGTCTCGAACTTCTCGCCGAAGAGGCCGAGGGCGGGCGCGAAGAAGCCCATGCGGGCGACGCCGTGGTCGCCCATGATCATATCGACCTGGCCGTCGACCAGGGCGTGCCAGCCGGCGGGCACCCGGGCGGGGCCTTCCAGGGCCAGGGTTCCGGCGGCGAGGCTGAAGCGCAGGGCGGCCATCTCGTCGACGCGGCGGGCCAGATCCGAATGGTTGCGGGCGTCGAGCAGGTCGATGACGGCGGCGTGCACCTGGGCCTGGGCCGACATGTTGGCCTCCGCGGTGGCCTCGACGAACTTGCGCGCATGGGCCTCGCGCTCGCGGGCGGCGGCGGCCTTGGCGATGGCGACGTGGCCGAACTCGACGACATTGCCGCCGTCGAGCTTGAGACCCAGGTCGCTGAGCAGGTCGGCGTCGTCGCGCAGCATCTCCGGCTGGTCGCGCAGGAAGTCGCGGACCAGGTCCGGATCGATCTGCGGCTGGGCCAGCGCCTGACTGAACTCGCTCATGAACACCTATCCCTGCGTTCGCCTGCACGCGTCAGGCGAACCCGATGAAGCCCTGTTTCGGTTAACGACGGCTTGATGAGCTGAGCCGAGGCAAGCGCATCAGGGTCAGCGGCTCGCGGCTGACCCGCCGGGATGCGCGCCCGCTTAGGTGTCTCGACGCGGCGCCGTTTCCGTTGCAGAAGGCGGGTACCATGCCGCGCATCGCCTCCGTCCTGCTGCCCATGCCGCTGCCCGAGGCCTTCGACTACGCCGAGCCGGAGGGCCTGGCGCTGGCCGTCGGCGACCACGTGGCCGTGCCGCTGGGCCCGCGCACCGTGCGCGGGGTGGTGACGGGATTGCGCGAAGGCGCGGGCGGCAACCGGCCGCTGAAGCCCGTGCTGCACCGGGTGGACGATCCGCCCCTGCCGGCCAATGTCATCACCTTCGTGGAATGGGCCGCGCGCTATTCGGTGGACGTGCCCGGCTGGCCGCTGGCCACGGCCCTGCGCGGCCTGCGCCATCCGGCCGCCAAGCCCGAAAAGGCCGTGGCCCTGACCGGCGTCCAGCCCGGCCGCATGACCCCCGCCCGCCTGAAGGTGCTGGCCGCGGCCGAGCATGGCCCGATGAGCGCCGCCGAACTGGCCCGCCAGGCCGGGGTCTCGGCCGGGGTGGTCAAGGGACTGGTGGACGAGGGCGCGCTGGAGGCGGTGCTGGTCGCCGCCGACGATTCCGTGCCCCAGCCGGACCTCTCCCTGCCGCCCCAGACCCTGAACCCGAGTCAAAAGGCCGCGGCCGACGTCATGGCCGACATGCTGGCGGCCGGCGGCTTCCAGGCCGCGCTGCTGGACGGCGTCACCGGCTCGGGCAAGACCGAGGTCTATCTGGAGGTCGCCGCCGCCGCCCTGGCCGCCGATCCGGCCGCCCAGGTGCTGGTGCTGCTGCCCGAGATCGCGCTCACTCAAGCCGTCATGGCCCGCTTCGAGCAGCGGTTCGGGGCCGCGCCGATCGAGTGGCACTCGGGCGTCTCGCCGCCGCGCCGCCGCCGGGCCTGGGAGGCGGTGGCCGACGGCCGGGCCCGCATCGTGGCCGGGGCCCGCTCGGCGCTGTTCCTGCCGTTCACGAACCTCAAGCTGATCGTCGTCGACGAGGAGCACGACGGCTCGTTCAAGCAGGAGGAGGGCTTCATCTATCAGGCCCGGGATCTGGCCGTGGCCCGCGCCAAGATCGAGAAGGCCCTGGTGGTGCTGGCCAGCGCGACGCCCTCGCTGGAAAGCCTGTGGAACGCCCAGTCCGGCCGCTATCGCTGGCTGCGCCTGGGGGCGCGGCACGGCACGGCGCAGTTGCCCGACGTGCACCTGATCGACATGCGGGCCAGTCCGCCCGAGCCCGGCCGCTGGCTGTCGCCGACCCTGGTCAAGGCCGTGTCGCTGACCTTGCAGAAGGGCGAGCAGAGCCTGCTCTTCCTCAATCGCCGGGGTTATGCGCCGCTGGTGCTGTGCCGGGCCTGCGGCGAAAAGCTGAAGTCGCCCGACAGCGACAGCTGGCTGGTCGAGCACCGCTATACCGGGCGCCTGGTCTGCCACCTGACCGGCTTCTCGATGAAGAAGCCCGAGGCCTGCCCGCACTGCGGGGCCAAGGACAGCCTGGTCTCGATCGGCCCGGGGGTGGAGCGGGTGGAAGAAGAGGCGCGCTACCTGTTCCCCGACGCCCGCATCGCCGTCTTCTCGTCGGACACGGTGTTCGATCCGGCCGGGGCGCGGGCGCTGGTGGACTCGATGGTCGCCGGCGAGATCGACATCCTCGTCGCCACCCAGGCGGCCGCCAAGGGCCACAACTTCCCCAATCTCACCCTGGTGGGGGTGATCGACGCCGACCTTTCCCTGCGGGGCGGCGACCTGCGGGCCGGCGAGCGGACGTTCCAGCTTCTCGCGCAAGCGACGGGCCGGGCCGGTCGTCACGAGAAGCCGGGCCGCGCCTATCTCCAGACCTACGCCCCCGAGCACGCCGTGCTCCAGGCCCTGAAGGCCCAGGACCGCGACGCCTTCGTCGAGGCCGAGATGGCCATGCGCGAAGAGGCCGGCCTGCCGCCGTTCGGACGCCTGGCCGCGGTGATCGCCTCGGGTCCCGACGCCGAGGCGCTGGAAGCCTATGTCCAGGCCCTGGCCGCGGCGACCCCCAACGCCGAGGGGGTGGAGGTCTACGGCCCCGCCGATGCGCCGCTCGGTCTGGTGCGCGGCCGGCGGCGCAAGCGGTTCCTGGTGCGGGCGGGACGCAATGTCGACCTGCCGGCGTTCATGGCGGCGTGGCGGGCGCGGGCCAGGATCCCGAACTCGGTGCGGGTGACGATCGACATCGACCCGTATTCGTTTCTCTAGACCCTCTCCCTGAAGGGAGAGGTGTCCGCGAAGCGGACGGAGAGGGAAGCGGCTGGGTAGTTGGCCTAAATCAGCGGAAGCTGAAAACGTCCCCCCCCTCCGGGCCACCTCCCCCAGGAGGGGGAGGGTCTTCTATTCCTTCTCCAGCACCGGTTCCTGCGTCGGCATGCGCGAGCGCAGGGGCAGGGCGGGGACGAAGAAGATCACGATCACGCCCAGCACGATCACCGCCAGGGCCGCCTGCATCACGCCGCTGACCGCGTAGGCCAGGGCCTGGCCGAGCGCCGGGTCGCGGTGGCCGCCGACCACGCCGCTCTCGAGGGCCAGGCCCTGCAGGGCGCCGAGATCCAGCTTGCCGCCGCCGTAGCTGGCCAGGCGGGTGGTCAGCAGGGCGCCGGCCACCGCCACGCCTACGGTCGAGCCGATCTGACGGAAGAACTGGTTGGAGCTGGTGGCCACGCCGATGTCGCGCGGCGACACCGCGTTCTGGGTGGCCAGGTTGAAGAGGCTCTGGTTGGGTCCGAGGCCCACGCCGACCACCAGCAGCAGCAGGCACAGCCAGTAGAGGTGGCTGATCCCGGCCAGGTGGGTCATCGGGGTCACCCCGACCAGCAGCAGCACCGCCCCGGCCAGCATGAACGGCTTGTACTTGCCCGTACGGCTGACCAGCTGGCCCGACACCGACGAGCCGACGATCAGCCCGCCCATCAGCGGCAGCATGGCCAGGCCCGAGGTCGTGGCGTCCACCCCCAGGCCCAGCTGCATGTAGAGCGGCAGGAACACCGCCACCCCCATGAAGGCCATGGAGATCAGGAAGGCCGCCAGGTTGGCGGTGACGAAGGTCTTGTTCTTGAAGAGATGCAGCGGAACGATCGGGTTCGACACCCGGCTCTCGACATAGACGAACAGGGCGAGGGCCACGGCCGCGCCGACGAACAGGCCCACGCTCTGGACCGAGGCCCAGGCGATGTCGTGGCCGCCCAGGCTGAGCGCCAGCAGCAGCGGCACGAAGGCGGCGATCAAGAGGGCCGCGCCCAGGAAGTCGATGTTTCCCGAGCGCTGGTGCGGCAGGGCCGGCATCTTCACCAGGATCATGAACAGCGACAGCAGGCACAGCGGCAGGTTGACGTAGAACACCCAGCGCCAGCCGGCGATCACGTGGGCGCCCAGCTGGATCGTGCCGTGGTCGGTGAAATAGCCGCCGATCAGCGGGCCCAGCACGCTGGACAGGCCGAACACCGAGCCGAAGATGCCGGCGAACTTGCCCCGCTCGCGCGGCGGATAGAGGTCGGCGATGATGGCGAAGGCGGTGGTGAACAGCGCCCCGCCGCCGATCCCCTGCAGGGCGCGGAAAACGATCAGCTGCACCATGCCGCTCATGCCGGCGATCGGGCCGAACTCGCCCGAGAGACCCGACAGCCACGAGCCGATCATGAAGATCGAGATGCCGGCCACCAGCACCGGCTTGCGGCCGTAGATGTCGCCCAGCTTGCCCCAGATCGGCACCATCACCGTCGAGCTCAGCAGGTAGGCGGTGGTCACCCAGCTGTAGAGCGTCAGGCCGTGCAGCTCGGAGATGATCCGCGGCATGGCGGTGGAGACGATGGTCTGGTCCAGCGCGCTGAGCAGGAAGACGATCATCAGGCCGGCCAGGGTGGTGCGGCGTTCGGCGTCGGTGAATTGGCCGGTCATGCGATGGTCCGTGGGCGATGTCCCGAGGGGGTCGCCCCGCCTAGCATGGTTCGCGCCGGAAGGCGGAGAGGGAACGGCGATCTCGTTCGCAGAGCGGTGATCAGATCCTCCCCCTGTGGGGGAGGTGGCGCGAAGCGCCGGAGGGGGGCGTTTTCAACCGCCGCCGCATTGGCCGATGCCGGCGCGACTCCCCTCTCCGTCGGCTTCGCCGACACCTCTCCCTTCAGGGAGAGGGTCTTGAGGAGCAATCCAACTTTCGGTTGCTCGCCCCGCGCGCCGGGGCGGCGTAAGCGTCTTGCGCCCTCCATGGAGACCCCCCCCCATGCGCCGCCTCGTTCCGTTTCTCGCCCTCCTGGCCCTGGCCCCCATCGTCGCGACGGCCGCGCCGCGCGGGGCGCCGGTGTCGGTGCGCGAGGCCTGGGCGCGGCCGGCGCCGGCGGGGATGAACGGGGCCGGCTACCTCGTTCTGATCAACACCGGCGAGCGGCCGGTGACGCTGGTCCGCGCCGAGAGCCCGTCGGCCCGCGAGGTGATGATCCACCAGACCCGGATGCAGGGCGGCGTCGCCTCGATGCAGGGCATGGGCGACGGCGGCGTGGTCATACCGGCCGGCGGCAAGCTCGTCTTCGGTCCTGGCGGCCGGCACTTCATGCTGATGGGGCTGCGGGCGGAACTGACCCCGGGCGGTCGCCTGCCGCTGACCCTGATCTTCGACGACGGCCGCCGCGTCGAGGCGCGTCTGGCGATCCAGCGCAACGCGCCGCGACCGATGGTTGAGGCTCCGTCCGCCCCGCCGCACCGCCACTGACCAGGCAAGGGGCGCCGACCCTGTTTCGGGCAAACATGACAGAATTTTAAGGCAGGAAATTTCAGCGTCCGGCGCAGATTGCCGCGGGTTTTCCAACGGATCTGCCTTTCGATGAAAAAAGCTTGGTTCGGCGCCGCTGCGGCGGTCGCCCTTTCGATGTCCGCCTACGCCGCCCAGGCCCATGAGGAGCACGCCTGCATCGACGACGCCTGCACCGTGCAGTCGCTGCTGCCCCAGGGCTCCGACGCCGGCGCCGCCGAGGTTTCGCTGGAGTCGCCGCGCTACGGCCAGTGGGGCTTCGACCTCTCGGGCATGGACACCTCGGTGAAGCCGGGCGACGACTTCTACAAGTACGCCAACGGCAAGTGGGACGAGGTCACGACCATCCCGTCCGACCGCACCCGCTACGGCAATTTCGACAAGCTGGCCGAGCTGTCCGAAGCCCGCACCCGCGCCATTATCGAGGGCGCCGCCGCCGGCAAGACCACCGACGCCGACAGCGTCAAGGTCGGCGCCGCCTACAAGGCCTTCATGGACGAGGCCCGCATCAACGCCCTGGACGTCGCGCCGATCGCCGGCGAGCTGAAGCAGGTCCGGGAGATCAAGACCAAGGCCGACTTCACCGCCCTGATGGGCAAGAGCGCGACCACCGGCTTCTCGTCGATCCTGGGCCTCTATGTCTCGACCGACGCCAAGAACCCGACCCGCTACGCCGTCTACGCCGGCCCGGGCGGCCTGTCGCTGCCCGACCGCGACTACTATCTCGACGCCAAGTTCGCCGACAAGAAGGCCGCCTACGAGCTCTATGTCGCCAAGATGCTGACCTCCGTCGGCTGGGAAAACGCGACCGAGAGCGCCAAGGCCGTGGTCGCCTTCGAGACGCGGCTGGCCGAGGCCAGCTGGACGCGCGTCGAACGCCGCAACCGCGACAAGACCTACAATCCCAAGACCTGGGCCGAGCTGCAGGCCATGACCCCGGGCTACGACTGGAACCGCTTCCTGGTCGGCACCGAACTGCCGAAGATCAATCGCGTGGTGGTGACTACCGACACGGCCTTCCCGAAGTTCGCCAAGATCTACGCCGAAACCCCGCTGGAGACCCTGAAGGCCTGGCAGACGTTCAAGGTCGTCGACGGCGCCGCGCCGCTGCTGTCCAAGCGCTTCGTCGACGCCAGCTTCGCGTTCCGCAACAAGACCCTGGCCGGCCAGCCCGAGCAGAAGCCCCGCTGGAAGCGCGGCGTCGCCCAGGTCAACGACATGCTCGGCGAGAGCGTCGGCAAGGTCTATGTGGCCGAATACTTCCCGCCGGACTCCAAGGCCAAGATGGTCGACCTGGTCGGCAACCTGCGCACGGCGCTCAAGGCCCGGATCGAGAACCTCGACTGGATGGGTCCGGAGACCAAGGAACGGGCGCTGGACAAGCTGGCCAAGTTCACCGTCAAGATCGGCTATCCCGACAAGTGGCGCGACTATTCCAAGCTGGAGATCCGCGAGGGCGACGCCTACGGCAACAGCCTGCGCGCCAACGCCTTCGAATGGCGCCATGACGTCGAGCGTCTGAACCAGCCGGTCGACAAGACCGAGTGGGGCATGACCCCGCAGACGGTCAACGCCTACTACAACTCGGTCAACAACGAGATCGTGTTCCCGGCCGCCATCCTGCAGGCGCCGTTCTTCCATCCGGACGCGGATCCTGCCGTCAACTACGGCGGCATCGGCGGGGTGATCGGCCACGAGATCGGCCACGGCTTCGACGACCAGGGCCGCAAGTCCGACGGCGACGGCGTGCTGCGCGACTGGTGGACGGCGGAAGACGCCGCCAAGTTCGAGGTCCAGAAGACCAAGCTGGGCAAGCAGTACTCGGCGTTCGAGCCCTTCCCGGGCGTGCACGTCAACGGCGACCTGACCATGGGCGAGAACATCGGCGACATGGGCGGCCTGTCCTTTGGCCTGGACGCCTACCACGCCTCGCTGAAGGGTCAGCCGGCCCCGGTGCTGGACGGCTTCACCGGCGACCAGCGGGTCTATCTCGGCTGGGCCCAGGTGTGGCGCCAGAAGAGCCGCGACGACGCGCTCAAGCAGCAGATCGCCAGCGACCCGCACTCGCCGGCCTATTACCGCGTCAACGGCACGATCCGGAACCAGCCGGGCTGGTACAAGGCCTACGACGTGCAACCGGGCGACAAGCTCTACATCGCGCCGGAAGACCGCGTGAAGATCTGGTGATTTGAGAGAGACCCTCTCCCTGTGGGAGAGGTGTCGCCGAAGGCGACGGAGAGGGAAGTGGCTGCGAAATCGGCTGGCGTCAGCGGAAGCTGAAAACGTCCCCCCTCCGGCCCTCCGGGCCACCTCCCCCAGAGGGGGAGGATCTTGAAGAGCGACCCCGGGCCTCACCGCTCGGGGTTTTTCTTTGGAAGCTTAAGTCGCCGCCTCGAAGATCGCCTCGCGCACCAGGTCCGGGCGTTCCATCGGCAGGAAGTGGCTGGTTCCGGCGATCGTCTCGATGCGCACGGCCTTGCCGCGGCGGGAAAAGGCCGCGCCGTCGCCGGTGCGGCAGGTCGAGCCGTGCTCGGCCCTCAGGATCCGCACCGGGCCGCGGAACTCGGACACGGCGCGCCAGGGATCATGCCCCTGGGCGGCGTAGTTGGAGGCTTCCCAGGCGGGGGTGCAGGCCAGCTCGACCTTGCCGTCGGGCCGGTCCCTGAAGCCGCCGCCGACATAGTCGGCCAGCATCGCCTCGGGCCAGGACTTGAAGGCGCCGCGGCCGCGATAGGCGTTGAAGGCGGCCTCGCGGCTGTCGAACACCTCGCGCCGGCGGGTGGCGGCCTGGGCGATCGGCAGGCGCTTCCACAGCCGTCCCGAGGTCCAGGGGGCCTTGGCGTAGAGGGCCAGCATGCGCGGCATGACCACCGGATCGAGCAGGACGAGGCTGGAGACCTTGCCCGGGGCCTGGGCGGCGGCCAGCAGGCTGACGGTGGCGCCCATCGAGTGGCCGGCCAGCACCACCGGCGCCTGGTCCAGCGCTTGGAGCAGGGCCAGCAGGTCGTCGCGCAGGTCGAGCCACGAGCGGCGGCCTTCCGGATCGGCCTTCAGCCGGCTGTCGCCATGGCCGCGCTGGTCGACCGCCAGCACTCGCAGGCCGGCCGACAGCGGGGCCAGCAGGGTGCGGTAGGTCTGGGCGTTGAAGCCGTTGGCGTGGACGAAGACGACGTCGACGGAGCGGCTGGGCGGGCCGAAGTCCAGCGCCGCCATCTCGCCGCCGCCGGCCGGGCTGTCGATGGCGATCAAGCGCCGCTTGGGTTCGCGAAAGACGGCGGCGTCCATAGGCCCGAGGTTCCTTCTTCGTCGACTTGCGCCTTAAGGTAGGGGCGGGCAGCCTCGCCGTCCAATGGAGCCGCGATGAATCCGCTCGCCACGATCGGCTACGAGACCGACACCCAGGCCGGGATGATCGGGCGCCTGAAAGCCGCCCAGGTCGAGCTGGTGGTCGACGTGCGGGCCGTGGCCTCGTCGCGCAAGGCCGGCTTCTCCAAGACCCTGTTGGGAAACAGCCTGTTGGCCGAGGGCATCGGCTACCTGCACCTGCAGCCGCTGGGCACGCCCAAGGCCGGCCGTGACGCCGCCCGCGCCGGTCGGGTGGGCGAAATGCACGAGATCTTCCTGGCCCATCTGGAGGAGCCCAAGGCCCAGGTGGCCCTGGCCCAGGCGACGGAATTGGCCGGCGAAAAGCGCATCGCCCTGCTGTGCTACGAGGACGACCCGGCCTGCTGCCACCGCCGCCTGGTCGCCGACCGCATCCGCGCCAGCCTGAAATGCGAAGTCGTCGACCTGTGACCGACGCGGTGCTGGCCGGCTACGAGGCCGACGGGGCGGCGCTGGCCGAACGGTTCGAGACCATCGACCCGGCGGGGCTCTACGCCCCGGTGGCCGGCTTCATGCCGGCGACGCCCGCGCGGATCGCCGACATCGGCGCGGGGACCGGGCGCGACGCGGCCTGGCTGGCGGGGCTGGGCCACGCGGTGGGCGCGGTCGAGC
>NZ_QHJY01000327.1 GCF_003185805.1 Caulobacter sp. D5 | reverse complement strand
CGGTCGCCCCCAAGGTCCCGGGGGCGGCCGGCATCGCGCGGCGGGCGGGAGCGGTCGCGGCCGCCGTCCTGCCGCCGGCCCTGACCGTGCTGGTCATCCTCGCCGTCTGGCAGGGCGTGTGCGGCGATTCCTATGACGGCCTGCCGTCGCCCTCGCGCATCTGGCTGGAGTCCAAGGAGCTGATCGTCGATCCGTTCTACGACCGGGGCGGGGTGGACAAGGGGCTGTTCTGGCATGTGCTGACCAGCCTCAAGCGGGTGGCCTTCGGCTTCTCGATCTCGGCGGTGGTCGGCGTCGGCCTGGGCGTGCTGATCGGCGCCAACCGCTGGGCGCATCGGGGTCTCGACCCGATCTTCCAGGTGCTGCGGACGGTGCCGCCGCTGGCCTGGCTGCCGATCTCGCTGGCGGCCTTCCACGAGGCCAATCCGTCGGCCCTGTTCGTGATCTTCGTGACCTCGATCTGGCCGATCATCATCAACACCGCCGTGGGCGTGAGGAACATCCCAGAGGACTATCGCAACGTCGCCCGGGTGCTGCGGCTGTCGCCGATCGAATACTTCTTCAAGATCCTGCTGCCGGCGACCACGCCCTACATCTTCACGGGCCTGCGCATCGGGGTGGGCATGAGCTGGCTGGCCATCGTCGCCTCGGAAATGCTGCTGGGCGGCGTCGGCGTCGGCTTCTTCATCTGGGACCAGTACAACGCCTCGCGCATCTCCGACATCGTCGTGGCCCTGGCGTGGGTGGGCCTCACCGGCTTCGCCCTGGACCGCATCGTCGCCCTCGCGGGCCGCATCGTCTCCCGCGGCAACGCGGCGAGCTGAGAAGGAGAAAGATCATGGGCAAGGCCTATCTCTCCATCGAGAACCTCTGCGTCACCTTCGGGCATGGCGCGGGCGCTTCCGAAGTGCTGCGCGGCGTCGAGCTGCAGGTCGACAAGGGCGAGTTCGTCTCGATCATCGGCCACTCGGGCTGCGGCAAGTCCACCCTGCTGAACGTGGTGGCGGGCCTGGTGCCGGCCACCACCGGGGCGGTGATCCTCGACCGCGAGGCCGTCAGCGCGCCGGGGCCGGAGCGGGCGGTGGTGTTCCAGAACCACTCGCTGCTGCCGTGGCTGTCGGTGCGCGAGAACGTGCAGCTGGCGGTCGACAAGGTGTTCGGCGGCAAGAAGTCGGCGGCCGAGCGCCGCGACTGGACGCTGCACAATCTCGAACTGGTCAAGATGACCCACGCCAAGGACAAGCGGCCCTCGGAGATCTCGGGCGGCATGAAGCAGCGGGTCGGCATCGCCCGGGCGCTGGCCATGCAGCCCAAGGTGCTGCTGCTGGACGAGCCGTTCGGGGCGCTGGACGCCCTGACCCGCGCCCACCTGCAGGACAGCGTCATGGAGATCCAGGCGACCCTGAACAACACCGTGCTGATGGTCACCCACGACGTCGACGAGGCGGTGCTGCTGTCGGACCGCATCGTGATGATGACCAACGGCCCGCGCGCCACGATCGGCGAGGTGCGTCCGGTGGATCTGGCCCGGCCGCGCGACCGGCTGGCGGTGGCGGAGGATGCGTCCTACGTCCACGCCCGGGCGGCGGTGATCGAGTTCCTCTACACGCGGCGGGCGGCGTAGGGGGGGGCGCCGTCAGGCCGCCAATTGCTGGCGCAGGTCGTCGAGCGTGCCCTGGATGTGCTCGGCGACCACGGCCTCGACCGTGGCGGCGTCGCCGGCCTTCCAGGCTTCGAGGATCTGGCGGTGCTCGCGGCTGGCGCGCTCGTCGCGGCCGAAGGGCTCGAGGTGGATGCGCACGTAGCGCTCCGACAGGATCTGCAGCCGCTCGACCAGCTGGCTGGTGATGTGGCCGCCGGGGCGGACCAGCGACATGTGGAAGGCGTGGTTGAAGGCCACGTGGTCGCCGTCGGGCTTGCCCAGCTCGGTTTCCAGGGCGGCCAGCGCGGCCTCGGCGCGGACGTGGTCCTCGGGGCCGGCCTTGCGGGAGGCTTCGGCGGTGGCGCCCGGCTCCAGCTTCAGGCGCAGGGCGAAGACCTCGCTGGCCTCCTCGGTGGAGGCCGGCCGCACCACGTAGCCGCGGTTGGGGTAGGAGTTGAGCAGGCCGTCCTGCTCCAGGCGGCTGAGCGCCTCGCGCAGCGGGATCTTGGAGACGCCGAGCTCGCCGGCGATGGTGTCCTGCCGCACGGCCGCGCCCGGCGGCATGGCGCCGGTGAGAATACGTCGACGTACGATCTCGTACGTCTGGTCGGACAGGGTGCGGACGACGATGCTCATGAGCTGCGAACTATAACCCCTGGGTCGGCGCCCCCCGCGCCGAGAGGGCCTCCCTATATCAGATTATCAGGCGGCTCGGATTAAACCTGGGTCATTTCAAATGACCTGGAATCCTGCCCAGAACGGGTCGGCGCGATCGATCCAGACGGTGTTGAACCCTGTCGCGATCGCCGAGCCCTGAACCGAGGGAATGATCGCCTGGCGGTCGCCCAGGGTGGTCTCGGCCTCCACCCGGCCGATGAAGCGGCTCTTGATGTAGCTTTCGTGCACGAAGGCGTCGCCGACCTTCAGGCGGCCCTTGGCGTGCAGGTGGGCTAGGCGGGCCGAGGTGCCGGTGCCGCAGGGGCTGCGGTCGATGGCGCGGTCGCCGTAGAACACCGCGTTGCGGCCGTCGGCGCCGTCGCTGGCCGGGGCGTCGGCCCACAGCACGTGGCTGACGCCGCGGATGGTGGGATCGAGCGGATGCACCGGCTCGACCTTCTCGCGCACCAGGGTGCGGATGATGGGGCTGAGGCGCAGGATCTCGGACGCGCCCAGGGCGTCGACGCCTTTGTAGGCGCCTTGCGGTTCGACGATGGCGTAGAAGTTGCCGCCGTAGGAGACGTCGATGGTCAGCGGGCCAAAGCCGGGGACGTCGATCTCGACGCCGGTCTCGGCCAGGTAGCTGGCGACGTTGCGGATCTTCACCGACGTAACCTTGTCGCCTTGCGTCTCATAGGCGATGTCGATGACGCCGGCCGGAACCTCCAGGCGCAGCTTGCCCGGCTCGCGCGGGGTGACGAGGCCGTTCTCCAGCGCGAAGGTGACCATGCCGATCGTGCCGTGGCCGCACATGGGCAGGCAGCCGCTGGTCTCGATGAACAGGATGCCCGCGTCGCAGTCGGGCAGGGTGGGCGGATAGAGGAAGCCGCCCGACATCATGTCGTGGCCGCGCGGCTCGAACATCAGGCCGGTGCGGATCCAGTCGAAGCGGGCGAGGAAGTCCTGGCGGCGTTCGCTCATGCTGGCGCCGCGCAGCAGCGGCGCGCCCCCGGCGACCAGGCGCACGGGATTACCGGCGGTGTGGCCGTCGATGCAGAAGAACGTGTGACGCATGGACTTGATCTCTAGAAGCTGACCCGCCGGAGGGGAGCGAAAACCTCGTCCTTCGACAAGCTCAGGATGAGGTTTTCTACTGCACGGTCTGAAAAATGGTCCTCACCCTGAGCTTGTCGAAGCATGCTCTGACGCGGGCCGCGCCTGCGGCGCGACCCGATGGGGGCGAGGACCACGCAAGTTACGTCAGGCCGCTTCGGCCTTGGAAAGCGCCGGCCGGGTGGCGGCGGCTTCCTCGACCATGGCGACGACCTGGGCGCGGCGGGCGCCGGCCAGGGGCAGGCGGGGCATGCGCACGCGCTCGGAACCGCGGCCCATGATCTCTTCGGCCAGCTTGATCGACTGGACGAGGTCGTGCTCGGCGTCGAGGTGCAGCAGCGGCATGAACCAGCGGTAGATGCTGCGGGCGGTGTCCAGGTCGCCGGCGTCGACGGCCGCGACCAGGGCCACCGATTCCTGCGGGAAGGCGCTGGTCAGGCCCGAGACCCAACCCTTGGCGCCCAGCAGCAGGCCTTCCAGCGCGACGTCGTCGAGGCCGGCCATCAGGATGAAGCGGTCGCCGAAGGCGCGGGCCAGGTCGGTGAAGCGGCGGGTGTCGGGCGCGCTTTCCTTGACCGCCACGACGGTCGGCTCGTCGGCCAGGCGCTCGAGCACGCCCAGGCTGATGGCGGCGCGATAGGCCGGCGGGTTGTTGTAGAGCATGATCGGCAGGCCCGAGGCCCGGGCGACCGTGCGGAAGTGGGCTTCCAGCTCGGCTTCGGTCGGCACGTAGACCATGGCCGGCAGCGCCATAAGGGCGTTGGCGCCGATGGTCTCGGCGTCCTTGGCGAAGGCGGCGGCGCGGGGCGTGGTCAGCTCCGAGCAGCCGACGATGATCGGCACGCGGCCGGCGACCACCTCGACGGCGGCCTTGAGCAGGCTGCGCTTTTCGTCGGCTTCCAGCGAGTTGTTCTCGCCGCAGGTGCCCAGCACGACGAGGCCGTGCACGCCGTCGCGGACGAGGTTATCCAGCACCTGTTGGCTGGCGTCGTAATCGATCGAGAGATCGGGCTTGAATTGAGTGGTAGCGGCGGGAAACACGCCCGACCAACGCATGGAACTCATAGTGCTTGCGCCTCCTGCTGATTTGTCTACCGTATACGATATTGAGTGCGAGGGTAAAGCCCGACGATGAAGGCGGCAGGAACGGCGGTTATCGGAGGCGGGATCGTGGGCACGATCTGCGCGCTGGCTCTGCGGCGCGCGGGCGAGGATGTGCTGCTGATCGATCCGCGGCGTGATCCGCCCCCGGCTTCCTACGGCAACGCCGGTCACATAGCGGTGGAGCAGGTCGAACCCCTGGCCTCGCCGGCGGCTTTGGCTTCGGCTCCTAGGCGCCTGTTCGCCCTGGGCGGCGCGCTGGATTTCCGACTCGCCGACGCCGCCGCCTGGATGCCCTGGGCGGCGCGCTATATCCGCGCGAGCACGCCGGACGGCGCGGCGCGCGGCCGGGTCGCGCTGAGCGGCCTGCTGGCCGACGCCCTGCCGGCCTGGAAGCGGCTGGCGGCCTCTGTCGAGCGGCCCGATCTCGTCATCGAGCAGGGCCACGTCGTGGTCTGGGAAAGCCAGGAGACCGCCCGCAAGGGCATGGCCGCCTGGAGCGCGGCCGACATCGGCCAGACAAAACTGTCTCCCCTCGACGAGCCGACCCTGCGACGCGTGGGCCGGCAGGTCTCGACGCCCCTGGCGGGCGGGGCGCGATTCGAAGGCTCGGCCCAGGTCAGCGATCCCGGCCAGGCCCTGAAGCTGCTCGGCGAAGCCTTCGAGGCGGCGGGCGGACGGCGGCTGACGGCCAGCGTCTCGCGCCTGGCGCCCAGCGGCCGGTTCGCGCAGATCGTGCTGGAGGGGGGCGAGCGCATCGCCGCCGGCCAGATCCTGGTGACCGGCGGCGTCGGTTCGGGCGCGCTGATGCGCAGCCTTGGCCATGTCGCCCCGATCATCGCCGAGCGCGGCTATCACCTGGAAGGCGGGGCGGGCGACTGGGTCGGCCTGCCGCCGGTGGTGTTCGAGGACCGCTCGCTGATCCTGACCCGTTTCGGGGATCGCCTGCGCGCCGCCAGCTTCGTCGAGTTCTGCCGCGAGGGCTCGCCGCCCGACCCGATGAAGTGGGACCGCCTGCGTGGCCACCTGGACGCGCTGGGGATCAAACTGCACGGGCAGGTCGCCCAGTGGTCGGGCGCGCGGCCGACCCTGCCGGACTATCTGCCGGCCATCGGCGCCAGCACGCGGGCCGACAATCTCTATTATGCCTTCGGGCACCAGCACCTGGGTTTGACCCTGGCGGCGACCACCGGCGAGATCGTGGCCAGGCTGATTGCCGGCCAGGCGCCGGATCTCTCCGCTTTCGACATAGATCGCTTCGCCTCCGGGCGCGGCAAGACGAGGACTACCGCATGACCCTGGGCGTGGGCGTTTCGACCATGGCCGCCGAACTGGCCGACCTTTCGCCGCGCGCCGGCCGCCCGCCGGCGATCACGGCGGCCGAGTACGAGGCCCGGCTGGAGAAGGCGAGGGGACTGACCCGCGCGCTGGGCGCCGACGCCCTGCTGATCGGGGCCGGCGCGTCGCTGCGCTATTTCACCGGCGTGCCGTGGGGCGCGACCGAGCGGCTGGTGGCCCTGCTGCTGCCGGTCAGCGGCGCGCCGCTGATGATCTGCCCGGGCTTCGAGCTGGGTTCGCTGCAGGCCGATCTGAAGATCGAGGTCGAGATCCGCCTGTGGCAGGAGCACGAAAGCCCCGCCGCCCTGGTCGCCCGCTGCCTGGCCGAGGTCGGCGTCGACACCCTGGCGCTCGATCCGGCCGCGCCGTTCCTGCTCTATTCGTCGCTGAAGTCGGTCGCGCCGTCGCTGTCGGTCAAGGACGCCACGGCGGTGGTCGATGGCTGCCGGGGCGTGAAGTCGCCGGCCGAGCTGGCTTTGATGCGCTACGCCAAGGCCATCACCCTCGACGTCCATCGCCGCGCGGGCGCGGTGCTGGCGCCGGGCGTGCGGGCCAGCGAGGTCAAGCGCTTCATCGACGAGGCCCATCGCGCGGCCGGCACGACCGGTTCGACCTTCTGCGCCGTGCAGTTCGGCGAGGCCACGGCCTATCCACACGGCCTGCCCGGCGACCAGGAACTGGCGCAGGGTGATCTCGTCCTGATCGACACCGGTTGCCAGGTCGAGGGCTACCAGGCCGACATCACCCGCACCTATGTGTTCGGCGAGCCGGACGCGGAGCATCGGCGGATCTGGGAGATCGAGCACGCGGCCCAGGCCGCGGCCTTCGACGCCGTCAAGCCCGGCCTGCCGTGCGAGGTGATCGACCAGGTTGCCCGCCAGGTGCTGGAGCGCCATGGCCTGGGTCCCGACTACGCCCTGCCGGGCCTGCCGCACCGCACGGGCCACGGCATCGGCCTGTCGATCCACGAGGGGCCCTATCTGGTGCGCGGCGATTCCACGCCGCTGGCGCCGGGCATGTGCTTCTCCAACGAGCCGATGATCGTCGTTCCCGGCCGCTTCGGCGTGCGCCTGGAAGATCATTTTCACGTCACCGAGGACGGCGCGGCCTGGTTCACGCCGCCTTCGCCGTCAATCGACGACCCGTTCGGCCTGGAGCGCTGATCGAGGGACGCTTCGAGTTCTGATTTGGCCAATGTCTCCGCGGCGCCGGGAGGAGTGCGGCGCGGAGTTCCTGTAAGGGGGATCGAATGAGCTTCTGGACGCGCCGCAAGGCGCTCGACGCGATCGTGGCTGTGGACGCGGGCCATAGGCTCAAGCCCACGCTCAGCTGGCCGCACCTTCTGGCGCTGGGTATCGGCGCCATCATCGGCACGGGGATCTACACCCTGACCGGCATCGGGGCCGAGCGCGCCGGGCCGGCGGTGATCCTGGCCTTCGCCGCCTGCGGCGTGCTCTGCGTGTTCGCCGCCCTGGCCTATGCCGAGGTGGCCACCCTGATCCCGGCGGCGGGCAGCGCCTATACCTACGCCTATTCGGTGCTGGGCGAGGGCCTGGCCTGGATCGTCGGCTGGAGCCTGGTGCTCGAATACGCCGTGACCTGCGCGGCCGTGGCCGTCGGCTGGTCGGGCTACATGGTCGGCCTGCTGAAGAGCGTCGGCATCATGCTGCCGCCCGAGCTGCTGGCCGGACCGCACGCGGGCGGGATCATCAACCTGCCGGCGGTGCTGATCACCGTGGCGGTGACGGCCCTGCTGGCCAAGGGCGCGCGCGAGAGCGCCACGGTCAACATCGTGCTGGTGATCATCAAGATCATCGCCTTGGCCGTGTTTGTGGTCCTGACCATCGGCGCGATCAAGGCCGCCAACTTCCACCCCTTCATGCCCTACGGCTTCGTCTCCCACACCGAGGGCGGCCACCCGCGCGGCGTGATGGCGGCCGCCGCCATCGTGTTCTTCGCCTTCTTCGGCTTCGACGCGGTCTCGACCTCGGCCGAGGAGGTCAAGAACCCCAAGCGCGACCTGACCATCGGCATCATCGGCTCGATGCTGATCTGCACGGTGATCTACATGATCGTGGCCGCTTGCGCCGTGGGGGCCTGGCCCTATGCCGAGTTCGCCAAGTCGGGCGAGCCGCTGGCCTTCATCCTGCGCTCGCTGCAGCACCCGGTCGCCGCCGTGGCCATCGCGGTGGCCGCCATCCTGGCCCTGCCCAGCGTCATCCTGGTGATGATGTACGGCCAGACCCGGGTGTTCTTCGTCATGGCCCGCGACGGCCTGCTGCCGAAGGCGCTGGGCAAGCTCAGCGCCAATCACGCGCCGGTGCGCCTGACCCTGATCACCGGCGTGGTCGTGGCCCTGGTCGGCGGTTTCCTGCCGCTGGACCAGATCGCCGAGCTGTCGAACGCCGGCACGCTGCTGGCCTTCATCTGCGTCGCCGTCTGCGTGATGGTTCTGCGCAAGACCCGTCCGGACCTGCCGCGCCTGTTCCGCTGCCCGGCGGTGTGGATCGTCGCGCCGCTGGCGGTGGTCGGTTGCCTCTACTTCATGGTCAGCCTGCCGGTCGGCACCCTGCTGCGCTTCGCCGGCTGGAACGCCATCGGCCTGGTCGTCTACCTGCTCTACAGCCGCCGCACGAGCCTGCTGGCCAAGGGCGTCGACGTCCCGCCGCTGACGGAAGCCGAGGTTCCCTGAGGCCTCAACGCGGGAAGGACGCGATCACCCCAGGCCCAGGGTGATCGCGTTCGTGGTGCGGACCAGGGCGCGGGGCGGGGCGTCCTGGGTCTTGACCGTCAGCTTGGCGGCGTCGGCGGCGCTGACGCTCTGACCCTTTGCGTCGACGAACTCGGCCGCCAGTCCCCGGGTCGCCATCAGGGCGACGGCGTCGGCGCCGGTCAGGCCGCGCACCTCAGGCATGGGCGCGGCGTCGTCGAGGGCGGCCGGGGCGGGCACCGGCACGATCTTGAAGGTCAGCTTGGCCGCGCCGCTGGCCTGGAAGCCGTAGCGCTGCTGGAAGGCCGCATCGACCGGGGTGACATAGGTGCGGGCCTGGCCGATGGCGCCGCCGCGGCCGGTCGTTCCGGCGCTGCCGTCGGCGCCGCCCGTGCCGCCGATCCGCATCGAGACCTGCACCTCGCAGGTGGTCTCGGGCAGGACGTAGAAGGTGGGCTGGTAGCCGATCGAGCGCAGCATCTCCAGGCCCTCGTCGCCGTCGGCCTCGTAGATGGCCAGGCTGGCGTTGAGCGAGCCCTGGTCGAGCGCCGCCTGGGCCTCGGCCACGCCCCGGCCGACGGCGGCGATCACTTCGCCCAAGGGCGTGGCCAGGCTTTCGCTGAGCAGTTCGGAGGCGTCCTGGGCCATGTCAGGCTCCCTGTTCGTCGGCGGCGGCGAAGATCACCATCACCCGCGCCCCGCGGGCGATGACCGAGCCGGCCGTGGGCGACTGCACCATGGCCTGGCCGGGGGCGACGGCCGGATTGAGCGCGTGGGGGCCGACGCTGGCCTCCAGCACCAGGCCGACCGAGGTCAGCACCCGTCGCGCGGCGCTCTCGGTCAGTTGCAGGACGTCGGGCGCGCGGGGGCCGTCGGCCGCGTCGGCCGGCTTCTCAGGGATGAACTGGAATTTGACGTCGCTGAGCACGTCCTGCTTGAGGTCCCGGGCCGTGTCGGCGTCGATCAGCTGCACCGCGCCGGCGTCCTGCAGCAGGACCTTGGCGTTGACCTGGATGGCGCCCAGCGAGAAGCCGCGCGGCTTCAGGCTGACCTGGGCGTCGTCCAGCTGGGTGGCCATGGTGGTGGCCAGATCGGTGACGGCGACGCTGCGCAGCCTCAGCGGCGCCGTGGCGTCGGCGCCCAGGCGTCCGGCCGTTGCCGGGCGCGCGGCGGCGGCCGTGGCTT
>NZ_QHJY01000326.1 GCF_003185805.1 Caulobacter sp. D5 | reverse complement strand
GCCGCGCGCCTAGGGATTTGCCTGCAAAGGGTGAAACCTCTCACCCTCCCACGCCTTCGGCGCGGGCCCCTCCCTCTCTCAAAGAGAGAGGGGTTTCGTTTGCGGCTCCGCACGCGTGGCGACGTCTAACCCTGGTCTGGTAAACTCCCGGGGGAAATCGCGATGGTCTATATGCGCTGGCGGCGGTTCGTCGAAATGGCCTCGCTGGACCGTCCGTGGCTGGGCGACCTGATGGAGAAGCGCAAGGGCGAGGCCTTTCGCGCAGCCCCCGTCGAGCGCTGGGACCAGGAATATCGCGACGGCGTCTACGACCGCCTGCACCGCTCCGACCAGCGCCACCATCACCGCCTGCTGGCCGCCATGATCGCCGACCGCTGGCCAAGGGCGCGGGTGCTCGAGATCGGGGCCGGCGAGGGGGTGTTCTTCGAGGCCCTGCGCGCCCACGGCCCGGCCCGCTATGTCGGCGTCGACTTCTCCGCCCCGGCCGTAGCCAAGGGCGTCGAGCGTCTGGCGGGGGAGATCGCCGCCGGCCAGGTCGAACTGCTGCTCGGCGACGGGCGCACCTTCGCCACCGACGAGCAGTTCGACGTGGTGGTGTTTTCCGAGTGCATCGAGCACCTGGGCGAGGTCGAGCCCCTGATCGCCCACTACCGCGCCATGCTGTCCCCCGGCGGGGCGGTGGGCCTGACCATGTGGCTGTCGCTGAAGCCGCTTCGCCTGTGGCGGCGGCTGAAGGCCCTGGGCGCGGTGCTCGACGAGGCGGTGGTCAACACGCCCTGGGGCGGGGGCTGGCTGGTGGCGACGGTGGAGCCCCGCTGAAGCGGGGCCCCCTCCGGCCCTCCGGGCCACCTCCCCCAGAGGGGGAGGATCTAGCAAGACAGATGCTCCCCCTCTGGGGGAGCTGTCGCGGAGCGACTGAGGGGGTCTTCCCCGGCCAAAGAAAAACCCCGGAGCATCGCCCCGGGGTTCTCGATCTCAAAGCTCGCGACCCAGCCTTACGCCGGCACGACCTCTTCGCGGCGTACCAGGGCCGCATAGGCGTCCATCAGGCTCAGCGACAGCTTGCCGGGCGTGAAGGTGAACTCGCCGATCTCGGCGACCGGGGTCACCTCGGCGGCGGTGCCGACGATGAAGCATTCGGAAAAGCCCGAGAGCTCCTGCTTCTCGATGTGGCGCTCGACCACCTCGATCCCCTTGCCCTTGGCGATCTCGATCACCGTGCGGCGGGTGATGCCGTCCAGGAAGCAGTCGGGCTTGGGCGTGTGCAGCACGCCGTCCTTGACGAAGAACACGTTGGCGCCGGTCGCCTCGGCCACATAGCCGCGGTAGTCCAGCATCATCGCGTCGGTATAGCCGTCCTTCTCCGCGGCGTGCTTGGAGATGGTGCAGATCATGTAGAGACCGGCGGCCTTGGCGGCGACGGGGGCCGTCTTCGGATCCGGGCGGTTGTACTTGGCCCAGGTCAGGCGGATGCCCTTGGCCTTCAGCGCCGGGTCGAAATAGCTGGGCCAATCCCACACGGCGATGGCCACGTGGATCTTGGTCGCTTGCGCCGAGACGCCGATCATCTCGCTGCCGCGCCAGGCGATCGGGCGCACATAGCAGTCCGACAGGCCGTTCTTGGCGGCCGTCGCCTTGCAGGCCTCGTCGATCTCGGCCACCGTGTAGGGGATTTCGAAGTCGAGGATTTCGGCCGACTTGAACAGGCGCTCGGTATGCTCGGTCAGCTTGAAGATCTCGCCGCCGTACATGCGTTCGCCCTCGAACACCGACGAGGCGTAGTGCAGGCCGTGCGTCAATACGTGCACCTTCGCCTCGCGCCAGGGAACGAACTGGCCATCCAGCCAGATCCATCCGTCGCGATCATCGAAGGGAACGAGAGACATCGGTCCAAGACCTCCTTATTTGGAACCCGGTCCTTAGACGCCCGAGGAGCCGGAAGGTCAAACAAAATGGACGCGCCCGCATGACGCCGCACGCCGATCCCCGCCTGATCCTGCGCGAGGAGGAGCTCGATGGAGGCCTGGAGTTGATTCTCCTGGCCGAGGCGGCGCTGTGGGCGGCGGTCGACGGGGTGCTGGAGACCGAGGGCCCCGGGCTGGGGCGCTCGCACTGGCGCGCGGCCTTCCTGCTGCGCCGGCGTCCGGGCATCGGGGTGCAGGATCTTTCGAAGCTGACCAGCCTGTCGAAACAGGCCGCCAGCAAGACCTTGAGCGACCTGCAGAAGCTGGGCCTGGCCGAGAAGGCCGCCGGCGATCTGGACGCCCGCCGCCGTCCCGCCGTGCTGACCGAGGCCGGGCGCGCCTTCGAGGCACGGGTCAGCGAGCGTCTGCGGGCGCTGCTCGGCCGCGCCTATCGCACCGGCGGCCTGGACGGCGTGCCCGGCGCGCGGCGCATCCTGGCGGCCCTGGCCGGTCCGCGCCAGGGCGTCGGCGTCAATCGGAGGGAGGCCCTGTGAGCCCCGAGGAAAGACGCGAGCGCCACCTGCTGGTGGTCGACGACGACGACCGCATCCGCGACCTGCTCAAGCAGTTCCTCAGCCGCGCCGGCTTCCGGGTCAGCGCCGCGGCCGACGCCGCCCACGCCGACCGGCTGGTGGCGGTGATGGACTTTGATCTGCTGGTGCTCGACGTGATGATGCCCGGCGAGGACGGCTTCTCTTTCACGAAACGCCTGCGGGCCAAGGGCGGCGAGATCGGCAAGGTTCCGATCCTGATGCTGACCGCCCGCGACCAGACCGGCGACCGCATCGAGGGCCTCACCCACGGCGCCGACGACTACCTGGCCAAGCCGTTCGAGCCGCAGGAACTGCTGCTGCGCATCGAGTCGATCCTGCGCCGGGCCGCGCCCAAGCCGATCGGCCCGCGCGAGATCGTCATGGGCGACTGCGCCTTCGCCCCCGATCGCGGCGAGCTGACCCGCGCCGGCGTCCCCGTGCGCTTGACCGAGGCCGAGGTCGCCCTGCTGCGACGCCTCGCCCGCGCCCTGCACGAACCCGTCGATCGCCTGGAACTGGCCCGCGACACCGCCGACGCCACCGGCCGCGCCGTCGACGTCCAGGTCACCCGCCTGCGCCGCAAGATCGAGCCCGACCCCAAGAACCCCCGCTACCTGCAGACCGTGCGCGGGGTGGGCTATCGGCTGGCGCCGGATTGATGGGGACGTATCAAAATCCTTCTCCCCCTGCGGGAGAAGGTGTCGGCGAAAGCCGACGGATGAGGGGTCTCTCAGAACCCCGCCGCTCCGCCCGGCCTCAACGCCGTCGCGGCGGCGCCGTCTGTCGACCCCTCACCCGACCTCCTTCGGAGGCCACCCTCTCCCGCAAGGGGAGAGGGGGTTAGAATGCGCCTGCGCACCCGCCTGTTCATTCCGCGCCAGATCAAGCGCTGGCTGCCGACCTCGCTGTTCGGCCGGTCCCTGCTGATCATCGTCCTGCCCGTGGCGGTGATGCAGATCGCCGTCACCTGGGGCTTTTTCGACGCCCACTGGGAGACGGTGAACAGCCGGCTGTCCGAGGGCCTGGCCGGCGACATCGCCTGGGCCGTGGCCACCTACCAGGACGATCCCAGCCCCGACGCCGTCAAGGCCATGGCCGAGCGGGCCGAGCAGACCATGGACCTGTCGATCGCCCTGCTGAAGGGCCGCGAGCTGCCCACGGGCAAGCGGCCGGCGATGTTCGCCTCGCTCGACCGCTCGATGCAGCGGGCGCTGGAGGAGCGGCTGGACGAGCCCTTCTGGTTCGACGCCTCCAACCGCTACGCCGCCCACGTCGAGATCCGGGTGAAGGTCAAGGAAGGCACCCTGCGGATCTTCGCCCCGCGCGACCGCGCCTTCGCCACGCAAGGGCACATCTTCATCCTGTGGATGGTGGTGGCGACCATGCTGCTGACGGCCATCGCCATCCTGTTCATCCGCAACCAGGTGCGGGCCATCGAGCGCCTGGCCGACGCCGCCGACGCCTTCGGGCGCGGGGCCGAGCACGAGTTCAAGCCGCACGGCGCGCGCGAGGTGCGCCAGGCGGCCCAGGCCTTCCTGTCCATGAAGGCCCGCATCCAGCGCCACATCGAGCAGCGCACGGCCCTGCTGGCCAGCGTCAGCCACGACCTGCGCACCCCGCTCACCCGCCTGAAGCTGGAGATGGCCCTGGCCGAGCCCGGTCCGCAGGTCGAGGCCATCAAGCGCGATCTCTCCGAAATGGAGCACATGATCGACGAGTACCTGGCCTTCGCCCGGGGGGAGGGCGGCGAGGCCCTTCAGGCCGTCGAGCTGGCGCCGCTGATCGCCGGGGTCTGCGCCGGGGCCGAGCGCGGCGGGGCCAGCGTCGAGACGGTGCTGGAGCAGGGGCTGAGCGCCAACCTGCGCCCCAGCGCCTTCAAGCGGGCCCTGGCCAACCTGGTGGACAACGCCGCCGCCCACGGCGAGACCGTCCGCGTCACCCTGGAGCCGCGCCTGACCGGCGGGGTGCTGATCATGGTCGACGACGACGGTCCCGGCATTCCCGAGGACCGCTACGAAGAGGCCTTCAAGCCCTTCAACCGCCTCGACGAGTCGCGGAACCAGAACGAGAAGGGCGTTGGTCTCGGTTTGGCCCTGGCCCGCGACATGGCCCGGGGCCTGGGCGGCGACCTCGTCCTGGAGCGCTCGCCGATGGGCGGCCTGCGGGCGGTGATGCGGCTGCCGGGGTAGGGCGCGACCGCTTCCGACGCAGCGGCGATGTAAGGATTACGGGCAATCCGCGAAATACACTCCATGATTGACTCGTGGCCCGGCTTGCAGTTCGGATAACGCCGCTACGCGACGGAGTTGCGGTCATGAAAATCAAGGACATCCAGCAGCAGCTGGCGGCGCGCGGCTACACGCCTGGGCCGATCGACGGGGTGTGGGGACGGGCCACGGTGGCCGCTGTCCGCCGCTTCCAGCTCAAGCACGGGCTCGAGCCCGACGGGGTGGTGGGGCCCCTGACCCTGGCGGCCCTGTTCCAGGGCGCTCCGGCGGTCAACGCCCCCACGCCCCTGACCCTGGCCGACTTCGACGACCCGGGCCTCGTCTGGTTCCAGGAGGCTCGCCGGCTGATCGGCACGCGCGAGAAGCCCGGCCGCGGCGACAATCCCGAGATCATCGACTGGGCCTCCGACCAGGGCCTCAAGAGCATCTACACCGGCGACGACGTGCCCTGGTGCGGCCTCTTCGTGGGCCACTGCGTCTCGGCCACCCTCGACCGCGAGCCGACCCCGGCGGGCCTGCTGTCGGCCCGCGCCTGGGAGCGCTTCGGCATCCCCACCGCCCCGACGCCGGGCGCGGTGATGGTGTTCTGGCGCGACGGCCGTGGCAGCGGCAAGGGCCATGTCGGCTTCTACGCCGGCGAGGACGACGGGGCCTATCGCATCCTTGGCGGCAACCAGTCCGACAGCGTCTCGCTGGCCTGGCTGACCAAGGAACGCTTCGTCGCCGCCCGCTGGCCCGCCACCGTACCCCCGCCCGTCGCCCGCGCGATCAAGGTGGCCCGCAACAGCAGCCTGTCGTGGAACGAGGCTTAGGGGGAACGAGGCTTAGGCCTGATCGTCATTCACCGGCCTGAGCTCATTTTTCACCGAGCATCCCCGCGAAGGCGGGGATCCAAGCCG
>NZ_QHJY01000325.1 GCF_003185805.1 Caulobacter sp. D5 | reverse complement strand
TAGCCGTCGCCGCGACGCCACAGCACCAGCGCCTCGGCGCCCGAGCGGGCGACCAGGCCGGCGCCGTCGCCGGCCAGCCAGACGCTGTCGATGCGGTGATCCGGAAACTCCTCGGCCAGCAGGCGCATGGCCGCGTCGACATCGAGCGGCGGCGTGGGCCGGGCGAGTCGCGCCCAGGCGGCCAGCGCCACCAAGGCGGCGACGGCCACGGCCGAACCGGCCAGCTGAATGACCATGATCAAGCTCAACGTCTCCCCCGATGCTCTTGTTTTCCAAGAACGTTCGGACGCGGGGACCGCCGGGTCAAGCCTCGGCGGCGAAGGCGGCTTTACGGCGAGGCTTGCAACCCCCTAGACTTGACGAAACCGATCCATGCGCGTTCCGCGCGAAATTCTGGACCTTTTCGATGCTGATGCTGGAGCCGTTGCGCAAGTACGCCGAGTTCGAGGGTCGGGCCACGCGCTCGGAATACTGGCTGTTCTTCCTGTTCCGCGTCCTGGTGTACATGGCCCTGACGGTGATGGGCGTCGTCGCCTTTTCCTTCACCGGCCTGACAACCACCGGGTCGACGCAGCCGGACGCAGCCGCAGGCATCGCCGCCGTGGTGCTGTTCAGCCTTCTCGGCCTCGTCACCCTCGCCCTGTTCATTCCGAACCTGGCCGTCAGCGTGCGCCGCCTGCACGACAGCGACAAGTCCGGCTTCTGGCTGCTGCTCTGCTTCATTCCGTTCGGCGGCTTCGTGATCTTCATCTTCGACCTGCTCGACGGCACGCCCGGTCCGAACCGCTACGGGCCGGATCCGAAGGGTCGCGACGGCTTCAGCGGTCCCGGGACCGTTCACCACCACTATCACTACGCCTCGGCCGACCAAGCTCCGCCCGCGGTCTGACCCAGCCCCCGACGCTGAACACGAAAAGGCGCGCCGTCCGCGAGGACGACGCGCCTTTCTTCGTTTCAGGCCTGGAACTTAGAACTTCCGGGCGTAGCCCACCGACACCACGTTGGCGTCGTCGGCGTCGTTGTCGCGGAACTGCTGGCGCGTGTAGTCGACGCGCACGCCGTTCTTGTCGTCGAACTTGTACTGGGCGCCGACGCCGTAGTTGACGCTGTCGGCGTCGTACTTGCTCTGCACGCCGGCCGTGGTCTGCTTGAACTGGGTATTGCCGTAGCCCACCCGGCCGATCAGGTCGATGTTGGGGGTCACCGGCAGGAAGCCGACGCCATAGACGGCCGCCGAATGGGTCTGCTCGAGGTTGGAGCGGACGCCGGCGCGGTCGATGTTGTCGTCCTTCACGCCGCCGGACAGTTCGCCCTCGACGCCGAAGTGCGGGGTCAGCTTCGCGCCCAGGCGACCTTGGATGGCGCCGGTGTCGGCGCCTTCGGCGCGCGAGCTGTTGTAACCGAGGTTGCCGTAGATCTCCGGCGACGTCGATTGAGCATGGGCCAGAACCGGAACAGCAGCGACCGACGCAGCGGCCAGGGCCGCAGACATGAGAACCTTCATTTTTTTACTCCATGGTACTGGGATTTCTTGTGCTCCCTCAGCCTCCTCTGGGTATGGGGCCAACGCGGCTCGTATTTGACCGTCCGCGGACTTGTTTGGGGCCATTGCGTGTCGTTTCCGACATTTGCACGGGGGATTGTGGCCGGCCCCGGAAAGTTCCCCGACGGCAGGGCGAATAGCCGCGGCCGATGCGCCGGGGACACGGTCGCTAGCAGGTGACGCGGGCGCGGGGCGTGCTATTGATCCCGACCAAACAGTGATCAGATCGGCGCGCCAATGTCGCGCGCCGGCCATCGGGACAGTCGCCTTGCATCAAGCCGTCATCGCCGCCACGGGACTCTTCACCCCGCCGTTCAGCATCTCGAACACCGAACTGGTCGACGCCTTCAACGCCTATGTCGAGCGCTTCAACGCCGCCAACGCTCAGGCCATCGAAGCCGGCGAAGTCGTCGCCCTGGCCCCCTCCTCGCCCGAATTCATCGAGAAGGCCTCGGGCATCAAGTCGCGCTTCGTGATGAACAAGGACGGCATCATCGACCCCGAGGTCATGCGTCCGGTCCTGCCCGAGCGTCCCAACGACCAGATCTCGATCCTGGCCGAGATGGCGGTGAAGGCCGCGCAGCAGGCGATCGCCGCCTGGGGCAAGCCGGTTTCGGAGATCGGCGCGGTGATCTGCGCGGCCTCGAACATGCAGCGCGCCTATCCGGCCATGGCCATCGAGGTGCAGCAGGCCCTGGGCATCGAGGGCTTCGCCTTCGACATGAACGTCGCCTGCTCATCGGCCACCTTCGGCATCAAGACCGCCGCCGACTTCATCGCCACCGGCAGCGCCAAGGCCGTGCTGATGGTCAATCCCGAGATTTGCTCGGGCCACCTGAACTTCAAGGACCGCGACAGCCACTTCATCTTCGGCGACGTGGCCACGGCCGTGATCATCGAAGAGGCCTCGCAGGCCACGGGCGGCTGGGAGATCCTGGGCACGCGCCTGAAGACCCAGTTCTCCAACAACATCCGCAACAACTTCGGCTTCCTCAACAACGCCGCCCCGGAAGGCGTCGGCGCCAGGGACAAGCTGTTCGTGCAGGAAGGCCGCAAGGTGTTCCGCGAGGTGGTGCCGATGGTCAGCGAGATGATCGTCGAGCACGCCGGCGACATCGGCCTGGACGCCACGGCCCTCAAGCGCCTGTGGCTGCACCAGGCCAACATCAACATGAACGACCTGATCGCCCGCAAGGTGCTGGGCCGCGATCCCGAGGCCGGCGAGAACGTCATCATCCTCGACGAATACGCCAACACCTCCTCGGCCGGCTCGATCATCGCCTTCCACACCGCCAACGACGACTTCGTCGCCGGCGACACGGGCCTGATCTGCAGCTTCGGCGCCGGCTATTCGGCCGGCACGGTGTTCGTCAGGAAGCGCTGACGCCTCTGCCGGAGCGCCGTCAGGCGATCGGCTCCAGCGTCACCGAAACCGGCGCTCCGCCCTCGGCGGCCAGGGTCCAGTCCTGGCCGCTGCGGCCGATCGCGTAGCAGGTGCGCGCGCCCTTCTCGGAAGTCAGGCACAGCCTGCCGCCGTCGATCGCATAGCGCCCCTGCTCCACACCGAAGTCGTGCCGCTGAAACCACGAACCGTCGGCGTTTAGAACGACGCCGCCCGTCCCCACGGGCATGGGCGGCGGGAACATCGCCGTACGGCCGACAAAGGCCGCCCTGGCCGCCGCGTCGAGCGCCGCGGTCGGCGAAGCCTTCGGATGCGCCGCCTTCCACTCCATCGCCCGCTGGATGCGGCGGCCGACGGCGGGGTGGTCGTAGAAGATGATCTCCTCCAGCCGGCCCGGCGTGGCGGCGCGGTATTCGATGGTCTTGACCAGGGCCTTGGACAGGCCGTCCGGCTCGTTGAAGTGCACCAGGCTGAAGCGGTCGGCGTCGCTTTCGGCGATGCGGATCAGGCTGCTGGTCACCGGCGTCGCCAGCAGGAACAGCACGGTCAGCACGGCGCTCAGCACCGGCAGGCCGGCCGGATCGGCCACGCCCCTGACCTGGTCGGCGCCCAGCAGGCGCGCGACCGGCGCAAACAGGCGATCGACCAGGAAGAACGCGGCGATCGCCAGCAGGCTCATCACCCCGGCGATCCAGATCGCGTGCTGGTGGGCGTAATGGCCCATCTCGTGACCGACCACGCCGCGCACCTCGGCGATGTCCGCGCCCTTCTTGAACATGGTGTCGCTCATGGCGACGCGCGCCGAACCGAACAGGCCCGAGACGTTGGCGGTGTAGGCGTTGGACTGCTTGGAGCCGTCATAGACGAAGATCTTGTCGGACGGCACGCCGACGGTCCTGGCCATGGCGACGACCTCGTCGCGCACCGGCCCGGCGGGCGCGGGCGTGTAGTGGTTGAAGATCGGCTCGATATAGAGCGGCGCCAGCAAGAGGCTGGCGGCGATGAACACCGCCGTCAGGCCGCCGCTCCACGCCCACCAGGTGCGCGGCGCCCTGCGGATCAGGGCGTAGAGCAGCGTGAAGAACAGGCCGCCGATCACGGCGGTGATGGCCAGGGAGATCGCGCCCTCGATCAGCCAGCCGCTGAAGGCCTGGCTGGTCAGGCCGTACTGCGTCTGCCGCCACCACTGGCTGTAGACCGCCCACGGCAGGGACAGCAGGCTGTCGACGACCAGATAGACCACCCCGACCACGAAGCTGGCCAGCACGGGCCGCGTGCGCCGTCCCTCGATCTTGCGCCGCAGCCCGGTCAGCAGGCCGCTGCGCACGATCAGGAACGAGACGAGGATGGCGACCAGCGCGCCCCACAGCAGCAGCCAGTGGCCCCCTTGCGTGTAGGCCGTCGCCTTGGCGTGGGCCTCAGGCGGCAGTTGCGCCAGATAGGCGGCGGTGGCCGCCGCTGGATCGAAGCTCTGGGCCATGTGCGTTCCCCCGCAAACAAACTGGCGGCAGGAAGCCAGAGCTGATCGTCCGCGTCAGGTTAAATCGCCGTCAGGTCGCGCGCGGACGGTCATGCAAGCGTCTTCCCCCTGGCGGCGGCCAAGGCTCGGTATAGAACTGCGCTGATGACCTTTGCTTCGAGGCCCGCCATGCGATTCCTTGCCCGTCGTGACGTCCTGCTGGGCCTGGGCGCCGGAAGCGCCCTCACCTTGGCCGGCTGCGGCGGCAAGGACGCCGGCGCGGGCCAGAGCGGAGCGGCGCGGATCGAGGCGACCAAGACCCTCCGCATCGGGCTGGAAGGCACCTATCCGCCGTTCAACTTCCAGGGCGCCGACGGCCAGCTGACCGGCTTCGACGTCGACTTCGCCCGGGCCCTGGCCGAGCAGATGAAGGTGAAGCCCGAGTTCTTCCCCGCGCCGTTCGCCGGCCTGTTGGGCGCGCTGGAGTCGGGCCGCACCGACGTCGTCATCAACCAGATCACCATCACGCCCGAGCGCGAGGCCAAGTACGACTTCTCCAAGCCCTACACCGTCTCGGGCATCCTGATCATCGTCCCCAAGGGCAAGGGCGGCGTCGTCGGCCCCGCCGACCTGGCCGGCAAGAAGGTCGGCGTTGGCCTGGGCACCCACTATGAGCAGTGGCTGCGCGACAACCAGCCCAAGGCGCAGATCCGCACCTATGACGACGATCCGACCAAGTACCAGGACCTGCGGGCCGGCCGCATCGACGCGGTGCTGAACGACCGCCTGGTCGCCGCCGACTTCCTGAAGACCGCCCCCGACCTCGTCGCCGCCGGCCCGCCCTTCGCCCCGCAGAGCCAGGGCGTGGTCATGAAGCGCGATCCCGCCCTGAAGGTGCTGATCGACCAGGCCATCGACGCCCTGCGCGCCGACGGCCGGCTGGCCGCCATCTCGCAGAAATGGTTCGCCCAGGACGTGACGCTCTAGCCGATGACCGCCGCCGAGCTCATCGCCCAGTCGGCCCCGCTGCTGCTGAAAGGGGCGATCTATACCGTCGCGCTCAGCCTGATCGGCATGGGCCTGGGCCTGGTGCTCGGCTTTGGCCTCGCCTTGATGCGGCTGTCGCGATCGCCGCTGCTGCGCTGGCCGGCGGCGATCTATGTCTCGGCCTTCCGGGGCACGCCGCTGCTGGTGCAGCTGTTCCTGATCTATTACGGCCTGCCACAGCTGGGGCTGGAGCTGCCGCCGCTGGTCGCGGCCGGCATCGGCTTTTCGCTGAACGTCGCCGCCTACGCCGGCGAGATCCTGCGCAGCGCCATCGCCGCCGTCGACAAGGGACAGTGGGAGGCCGCCGCCGTGCTGGGCCTGACCCGCGGCCAGGCCATGCGCCGCATCATCCTGCCCCAGGCGGCCCGCACCGCCGTGGCCCCGCTGTCCAACAGCTTCATCAGCCTGGTGAAGGACACCTCCCTGGCCGCCACCATCCAGGTGCCCGAACTGTTCCGCCAGGCCCAGCTGATCACCGCCCGCACCTACGAGATCTTCGCCATGTATCTCAGCGCCGCGGCCATCTACTGGATCGTCTCCAGCCTGCTCGCCCTGGGCCAGGGCTGGCTGGAACGCCGCGCGGAGGCCCGCCGATGAGCGCCATCCTGGCCCAGGGCCTCGTCAAGCGGTTCGGCGACACCACGGTGCTGGACGGCGTCGACCTCGACGTCGCCCCTGGCGAGGTGGTGGCCGTCATCGGTCCCAGCGGCTCGGGCAAGAGCACCCTGCTGCGCTGCTTGGCCGGGCTGGAAGCGCTGGACGGCGGGACGCTGTCGATCGCCGGCGTCGCGGCCGGCGGCAAGGTTCCGCTGGCCCGGGCGCTGAAGGGCCGGGTCGGCTTCGTGTTCCAGAGCTTCAACCTCTTCCCGCATCGCACGGCGGCGCAGAACGTCGCCGAGGCGCCGATCGTGGTGCGCGGCGATCCGCCCGCCAAGGCCCGCGAACAGGCGCTGGCGCTGCTGACCAAGGTCGGCCTCGCCCACCGCGCCGACGCCTATCCCCGCGCCCTCTCCGGCGGCCAGCAGCAGCGCTGCGCCATCGCCCGGGCCCTGGCCATGGACCCCGAGGTCATCCTGTTCGACGAGCCCACCTCGGCCCTCGATCCGGAGCTGGTGGGCGAGGTGCTGGCGGTGATCCGCGACCTCGCCGCCGAGAAGCGAACCATGGTCATCGTCACCCACCAGATGGAGTTCGCGCGCGAGGTCGCCGACCGCACGATCTTCATGGACGAGGGCCGCATTCTCGAAGCGGGACCGTCGGCGGAGCTTTTCGCATCGCCCCGTCAGGAACGTACCCAAAGGTTTCTCAGTAAATTGCGAAGCTTGCAGCCATAATTTGGCCTCTGGCGCCCGGCACGCCTCCGGGCTACGCCGTGTGTCTAGAGGCGAGGATTCGTGAAACCCTATATCGACCTGAAAGGCGCCTCCGGCGCCGTGTATCGCTACAAGCTGGCCGAGGATCGCGACCCGCGGACCACGATCGCCGGCAATTACCTGTATCTCAACGCCGAAGGCGACGTGGTGTTCGCTGGTGAAGCCAACAATCTGCATGACTCCACGCGCGGCTTTTCCGAAGCCGCCGAGAAGCACGCGGCCGAATATCTCTATGTGCGCCTGAACGTCTCGGGCGCCGCCCGCGCCGATGAACTGGCCGACCTGCTGGCGGCGCTGTCGCCGGTCGGCAACCCCGAACCGTCCCCCGAAACGCCTAACGACTAATCCCGCGAGCCTCGGCGAAGAACTCGCCGAGCCGCTCGACCACGTCAGAGGCCGGCGTGATGATCGCCCCCAGGTGATCGCCGGCCGTCGACACGAACGGCAGACCGTTCTCCGCCGCGAAGGCTTGGGACGGGCCATGATAGGGATCGGCGATCCCATCCCACAGCAGCACCGGAACCTCCGCCCCGAGCACCGCCTCGGGCGCGCCGTCCAATTGCCCCAGCGCCTCGAAGCAGGCCTGCATGGCCGGCACGATCTCCGGCGTGACCCAGGCCACCAGAGCCGGCGCGACCTGCTGGGAGAAGCCCCAGAAGATGTCGAAGCGGATAGGCCCGGCCGGTCCCTTGGGCACGCCGCCCACCAGGTCCCAGCCGCCGACGATCAGCGAGGCCAGACGCTCGGGATGATGCTTGGCCACGCCCACCGCCATCCACGCGCCCATCGAATAGCCGACCAGATGGGCCTTCTCCGCGCCCAGGGCGTCGAGCACGGCCACGATGTCGCCCGCCCGCTGTTCCTGGCCGTAGAACGCGGGATCCGACGGCTTGTCGCTGAGCCCATGGCCCAGGGAGTCGATACAGGCCACCGTGAAGCGGCTCGCCAGGGCGGCGACGAAGCCGTTGGCGCGCCAGCTGGCGGCGTCCATGAACAGGCCGTGCTGCAGCGCCACGAGCGGCCCCTGCCCCTCGACCGTGTAGTGGATCTTCTGGCCGCGGTGGGTGGCGAAGGGCATGCACGACTCTCGGTGAAATGAGGCGCCAGTCGAGCCGATCCACAAATTCGCGCAAGGCGAACGGGACGGGAACAGCGCGGCTTGGCTATCCTGCCGCCGATGCGCCCCGAGTCGCTCTTTCCGCTGTACGCCGCGATCTCGACCCTGAAGGGGGTGGGGCCCCGCGTCGCGCCCCTGGTCGAGAGGCTGGCCGGGTCGCTGGTGCGCGATGTGCTGTTCAGCCTGCCCCAGGCCCTGATCCGCCGAACCCCGACCACGGCCGCCCTGGCCCAGGACGGCCAGGTGGCGACCTTCGTCGTCACCATCGACGCCCACCTGCCGCCGCAGCGCGCGGGCCAGCCCTGGCGGATCCGCGGCTGGGACGAAACGGGCTTCGTCACCCTGACCTGGTTCAAGGGCCATGGCCCGCACCTGGAGCGCCAGCATCCGGTCGGCGCACGGCGCGCGGTCAGCGGCAAGGTCGAGCGCTACGGTTCGGAGATCCAGGTCGCCCATCCCGACTACATGCTCGAGGCCGAGCGGGTCGACGAGATCCCGCCCGTGGAACCGGTCTATCCCGCCACGGCGGGCCTGCCCTCGCGCACCTTCCGCAAGTTCGCCCTGGAGGCCCTGTCGCGCGCGCCGGCGCTGCCCGAGTGGCAGGACCCCGCCTGGCTGGAGCGCGAGGGCCTGCCGCCCTGGCGCGAGGCCTTCGAGCGACTGCATGGCCCGCAAAGCGAAGCCGATCTCTCGCCGCTGTCGCGCGCCCGCCGCCGCCTGGCCTATGACGAACTGCTGGCCCACCAGCTGGCCCTGGCCCAGCGCAAGGCCGGCAAGCGCGCCCAGCCGGGGCCGCGCATCGTCTCCGGGGATCTCGCCGAAGCGGCCGAGAAGGCCCTGCCCTTCCGCCTGACCGGCGCTCAGGTGCGGGCGCTGGCCGAAGTGCGCGGCGACCTGGCCCATGGCGAGCGGATGAGCCGGCTGCTGCAGGGCGACGTCGGCTCGGGCAAGACGGTGGTGGCCATGCTGGCCATGGCCGACGCGGCCGGCGCCGGCTTCCAGTCGGCCCTCATGGCCCCGACAGAAATCCTCGCCCGTCAGCACTACGAGACCCTGGCCCCGCCGTTGGAGGCGCAAGGCCTGGCCGTGGTGCTGCTGACAGGCCGCGACAAGGGCGCGGCCCGGGCCGCCAAGCTCCAGAAGCTGGCCGATGGCTCCGCCGCCGTGGCCGTGGGCACCCACGCCCTCTTCCAGGACGACGTGGCCTTCAAGAGCCTGGCCCTGACCATCATCGACGAGCAGCACCGCTTCGGCGTCAACGAGCGGCGGCGCTTGCAGGAAAAGGGCGACGGGGTGCATCTGCTGGCCATGTCGGCGACGCCCATCCCCCGGACGCTGGAGCTGACCGTCTTCGGCGACCTCGACGTCTCGCGCATCGACGAGAAGCCGCCGGGCCGCACGCCGGTCGCCACCCGCGCCGCGCCGACGCCGCGCGTGCCCGAGATCGTCGATCGCCTGCGGGTCGCCATAGAGGGCGGCGCCCAGGCCTTCTGGATCTGCCCGCTGGTCTCGGAATCTGAAAAGGTCGACCTGCGGGCCGCTGAGGATCGCGCCGCCGACCTCAAGAAGATCCTGGGCTCGCGCGTCGGCCTGGTGCACGGCCAGATGCCGGCGGCCGAGAAGGACGCGGTCATGCAGGCCTTCGTCGACGGCGAGGTCGGGGTGCTGGTCGCCACCACCGTCGTCGAGGTCGGGGTCAACGTGCCCAACGCCAGCATCATGGTCATCGAGCACGCAGACCGCTTCGGCCTGGCGCAGCTGCACCAGCTTCGCGGGCGCGTGGGACGGGGGATGCGCGAAAGCTCCTGCGTGCTGCTCTACGACCCGCCGCTGTCGGAGGTCGCCCAGCAGCGGCTAGACATCCTGCGCCGCTCCGACGACGGCTTCGAGATCGCCGAGAAGGACCTTGAGCTGCGCGGCGGCGGCGATCCGCTGGGCCTCAAGCAGAGCGGCTTCCCCGCCTATCGCCTGGCCGACCCCGTCGCCCACCGCGACCTGATCGCCGTCGCCGCCGACGACGCCCGCCTGATCCTGGCCCGCGACCCGGGCCTTACCTCGCCGCGCGGCGAGGCGGTGCGCACGCTCCAGGCGCTGTTCGACTGGAAGCCGGCGTCGGGGCTGAACGACGCGGGATAAGAGACCCTTCTCCCCTTGCGGGAGAGGGAACGGGCTCACCGCTTTCCCAGCGCCGCCACCCGCGCCGCCGCGTCCGCCTCGATATCCGCCCAGAACAGGTTGTAGCCGTCCACCTTCCGGCGATCCGTCCACGAGCCGGTGTCGCGCAGGGATGGCGACTTGGGCCTCCCGGTGTGCAGCAGGCCGTTTTCGCACTGGGCCCAGACCTGGCGTTTGAGGAAGGCCGGGCGCGCGCCCCATTCCAGGCCCGTGGCGTTGACGGCGCCCAGGTTCAGGCGGGCCGGGGCGCGTTCGTCGGTGCGCGCCCCGAACACCGGGTTGACGCACAGCGGCTGGCGGCCGTTGAGGTTCTCCAGCTGGTCGCCGCCCATCCAGGTCAGGGAGCGTCCGAGCCACTCCTGGGCCTTCTGGAAGTCGCCGTCGGTCAGCGAGGCCCAGGCCACCATGCAGCCGGCCTCGTCACGGCGCACGCAGGCCGGCACCGGCGAGGTCGAGACGTACTCGTCAGCGGGCACGGCGGTCTCGATCAGATAGACCCCGGCCAGGCGGGCCTTCATCACCGGATCGGGCGCGATCTCATCGGCGACCAGGCGGGCGGCCAGACTCCCGCCCTGCTCCACGCCCACGATCACCAGTGGCCGGCCCTTGTCGTAGCGGTCGCGCCAGGCGCGGAAAGCCTCGCGCACGTCGCCATAGGCGAAGCGGCGGGCCTCGCGGGCGTCGTCGCGCAAGGTCAGGAAGGTGTAGAGGCTGGCCTGCCGGTAGTGCGGCGCGAAGATCCGCCCCACCCGCGCGAACGGCGCGGCGTAGTTGGGCAGGACGACCCGGTTCAGATAGCGGCTGGCCTTGGGCTGGTCGTAGGGCGCGTTCCAGTCCCGCCCGCCGTCGAAGGTGGTCGGGTGCACGAAGAAGACGTCGGCCGCGCGGTCCATGCCGGTCGCCCCGCGCGGCAGCAGCGCCCAGGCGGCCGGATCGGCGTAGTTGGGCGCCGGCGGCGGGTCGTAGGTCTGGAACGGCACCTTCGGGTCGAGGGTGGTGCGCAGGATGTCGTAGCGCCAATAGAACGCCGCCGTCAGGACCGTCCCCAGGAAGAGGACGCATCCGACGAAGATCCAGCGCTTGAAACCCTTGAAGCGTCCCGCCATGCCCCTCGACTACACCAGAGCGGGGCGGCGCACTACGCCCCTTCCCGTCCGATGATGGCCACCGAGCAGACATTGCTGGCCGGCGCGCCGCCGAGGTTGTGGGTCATGCCGATGACGGGGTCACGCAGCTGGCGCTCGCCGGCCCGCCCCTGGAGCTGCAGGTACATCTCGTAGAGCATGCGCAGGCCCGAAGCGCCGATCGGATGGCCGAAGCACTTGAGGCCGCCGTCGATCTGGCACGGCACCCCGCCGTCGGCGTCGTAGAAGCCGTCGAGCACGTCGCGCCAGCCCCGGCCCTCGGCCGAGATGAAGAGGTCTTCCATGGTCACCAGCTCGGTCACCGAGAAGCAGTCGTGCACCTCCATCATCGAGATCTGCTCGCGCGGGCGCTCGATGCCGGCCTCCTTGTAGGCCTTGCCGGCGGCGATGCGGGCCGTGTGGAAGTGGCTGCCGTCCCAGCCGTTGTACTGGCTCTCGTAGCCGTTGGAGACCGACAGCTGCAGGGCCTTGACCGTGACCAGATCGTGCTTGCCCAGGGCGCGGGCGATCTCGGGCGTGGTGACGATGGCCGCGGCCGCGCCGTCCGAGACGCCGCAGCAGTCGAACAGGCCAAGCGGCTCGGCGATGATCGGCGCGTTCAGGGCCTGCTCGGCGGTGATCGGTTTGCGCAGGTGAGCCTTGGGATTCTTGGCGCCGTTGGCGTGGCTCTTGACCGAGACGTGGGCGATGGCCCGCTTCAGATCCTCCTTCGAGACCCCGTGCTTGGCGCGATAGGCGCTGGCCAGCTGGGCGAAGTTGCCGGGCGCCGAGCCGTTGGGCATGACCTGCGGCGTCAGCGTGCCCGGCGCGCCGAACGGCAGACCGCCATAGCCGGTGTCCTTCAGCTTCTCGACCCCGACGGCCAGGGCGATGTCGGCCGCCCCGGCGGCGACCGCATAGACCGCCCCGCGGAAGGCCTCCGAGCCCGAGGCGCAGAAGTTCTCCACCCGGGTGACGGCGATGTTGGGCAGGCGAAGCGCGATCGACAGCGGTGTGCCGCCCTTGCCCGTGCCGATCTCGTCGATGTGGGTCGAGAACCAGGCCGCGTCGAGCTGGCTGGCCTCGATGCCGGCGTCGGCCATCGCCTCGACATAGGCCTCGACCATCAGGTCGTCGGGCCCAGCGTCCCAGCGCTCGCCGAACTTGCTGCAGCCCATGCCGAGAATGGCGACCTTGTCGCGGATGCCGCTGGCCATCTTGGGTCTCCCTTAGCTCGCCTTCTCGGGCGTATTGATCGGGTGTATATACGGAAGCATGAGCCTCTATATCCGCAACGCCGAGGCCGACCGGTTGGCCCGAGAACTCATTGAACGGACGGGCGAAACCCTGACCGAGGCTGTCGTCGTCGCCCTGCGTGAACGACTGGATCGCACGCCCGGGAAGGCCGACGACCTTGAGGCGCGAATGGCGCGCATCCGCGCGATCCAGGACCGCGTCGCCGAAGCGCCCGTGTTGCGCGAAGGCTCGGACGAAGAACTGCTGTACGACGCCGACGGCCTGCCTAAGTGATCGTCGTCGACACCTCGGCCTTGATCGCGATCTTCCAGCGGGAGCCCGAAGGCGAGGCCTTTCTCCAGACGATCGTCCGGATGGAAAGGCCGCTGGTCGCCGCCCCCACGAGGCTTGAGGGCTACATCGTCATCCATCGCCGCTTCGGCGCGGAGAAGGCGGCGGACTTCGAAGCCCTGGTGGCAGACCTGAACCTGACCGTCGTTGCGTTCGACGAGCCTATGCTCGTGCTGGCCAGAAACGCTTATCGCGATTACGGACGTGGCGCGCGCGGCCTGAACTTCGGCGACTGCTTCGCCTACGCCCTGGCCAAGGCGCGCGACCTGCCGCTGCTGTTCAAGGGCGAGGACTTCGCCGCCACCGACGTGAAGCGCGTGCTCTGACACCGCCCTACTCCGCCGCCTGGGCAGTCGATGCCGCGACCGCCGCCCGGTCCGGCGCGGCCTTCCAGAAATAGCGGACGAAACCGCGCTTCTCGTCGCGGTCCTTGATGCGGAAGACCATCTTCACCGGCAGGCCGGTCTCGACCTCGCCAGGGGCGACGTCGGTGATGTCGAGCATGATCCGTCCGCCGCCCTCGAAGACAATCATGCCGTAGTGGTTGGGCGGGCTCATCGAGAAGGTCAGGTAGTCGGCCGAATAGGTCAGCACCTGCGCCCGGCGCTCGGCGAAGCGGCAGGGCTCCTGGGTGTCCACCGCCGGATTGTTGGGGGCCACCGAAATGCGGGTGCGGGGGAACTGCACGACGCCGGTCTCGCGGCAGCGGCCGCCGACCAGGCCCAGGATCTGGTCGCGGTTACGGTAGAGCGTGGTCAGGGCCGTCTTGTTGTCCTTTTCGGCCCGCATGCCCCTGTCCCATTCGACGAGGTCGTTGAAGACGAGGAACTTCAGGTAGTTGGTCTCTTCCTGGCGGTCGGCGAGCGCGCCGGTCACGCCGCGGGCCGGCGCCCCGTTGCCGACGCCGTCGCCGGCGCGGAAGACCAGCGCCTCGGCGCCCTGGCCGAACTGGGCGACCAGGATGATCTCGCCCGGCCTGGCCTGTTCCAGCGCATGGGCCAGCAGCAGCGGACCGTGGGCGGCGCCGGCCTCGCCGAGCTGGGCGGCCAGGGTGTCGCGAACCGCCTCGGGACGCACGCCCAGCGTCTTGGCCAGGGTCGCGCCCATGCCGGCAAAGACCGACGGGAAGCAGAAATGGTCCACCTCGCCGGCCGAGACGCCCGCCGCCTCCAGCGCGTCACGGATGGCCGGCGGGACCAGCTTGACGATGCCCTCGTCGCGGATCCAGCGCTCCTCCCAGGCGTAGTCGAACTCCGCGTCCGAGCCTCGGAAGTGATCGACGAAGTCGTCGGTGACCGTGCCCCGGCCAAGGAAGGTCGCGGCGGCGCCGTCGGGCGAGACGACGAAGGCGGCGGCGGCGTCGCCGAAGTCCAGTTCCTGCGGCGAGGCGGCGCGCGCCCGGCGGTGCTCGCCGGCGGCGACCAGCACCCGCTTGCCGGCGG
>NZ_QHJY01000324.1 GCF_003185805.1 Caulobacter sp. D5 | reverse complement strand
CTGCGGGCCTCGACGCCGGGGGCGACCAGCCGGCCGGCCCGGGCCTGGCCCGAGACCCGCGCCGCCGCGCCGCCCTTCTTGAAGTCGCCGGCCACCAGCCCCGCCAGGGTCAGGCGGGTCTCGACGTCGGCCAGGCTGGTCTCCCCTGCCCGCAGGCCCTGCGCCTTGATCGACAGCTTGACGTCGGCCGGACCGGTCGCGGCCAGCCGCTTGAGGTCGGGATAGGCGACGTCGGCCTCGAGGCGGGCGTCGGCCTCTTCCAGGTCGATCTGTTCGGCGTCCAGCCCCTCGACGTCGGCGCGGGCGTCGACGGTCAGGCGGTCGCCGCGCTTGCGGGCGCGCAGGGCCGCCCCGCGCAGCTCGACCTGCAAATCGTCGGTGGCGTAGCGCATGGCCGCCACCGCCGCGTCCAGCCGCAGCAGCTGGCCGTCGTCGAGGCTGGCGTCGCCGGTCAGGCGGGCCACGCCGCCGGGGGTGTCGAGCGTCACCCGGGCGTCTTCGACCAGCACGGCCGGCCCGCCCTGCTTCTCCTCGCCGGGCGACTTCAGCGCCTCGTCGATCAGCGGCTGGAGCTTGCCGAAGGTGAGCCTCGTCCCGTCGTAGCGGGCGCGCAGGCGCGGGCTGGTGATGCGCACGGCCCGGGTGTCGATGGCGAACGGCCCGCCCGACCACGGGGCGGTCAGATCGTAGGCCACCTCGATGCGCTTGGCCGAGAAATAGGGGTCGTTGGCGGGGCCCAGCCGGATCGAGCCGGCGAAGCCGCTGGCGTCCAGGCTCTCGACCGAGATCAGCCCCTCGATGCCGCGCTCGGCCAGCCACGCCTCGGCCAGGGCGCGGCTGATCTCGCGCCGGCCGGAATAGGCGGAAAAGCCCAGGGCGATGAAGGCCATCATCGCGAACGACACGGCCTCCAGCCCGGCGTCGGCCAGGGCGGCCTTGTCGAGGCGGAGACCCCGCTTGGGTTTCGCGGTCTTCGGTGCGGAATCGGGGTCGGCGTGGGGCTCGGCCATTGGCCGCACCATGCCGCAAGCCGTGGCGTTTGTGAGGCCCCCGTTGCGGAAAAGTCGAGAAAGCGCCGGTATTGAAACAGGGAAAGGGACGCGCGGCCTTCGCTCGGCCTATCGCCTTCTTCCCGTCACTCCCGCCCTGGAGCCGCTATCGACACTCGCCCATTAGCGAACGCATCGAGAGGCCGCTATGAGTGGCTACGGCACTACCGAATAGAGTGAATTGAAAGGACGACGACATGGCTTTGCTCGACGCGCTCAAGGCTGACCAACTCGCGGCGCGCAAGGTGAGCGACCGCCTGAAGGCCGACCTGCTCACCACGCTGATCGGCGAAGCCACGCAGATCACGACCGAGGAATTCAAGCGCGGCGTGACGGAAGTCACCGACGAAAAGGTCGTCGCCACCGTCGCGAAGTTCCTGAAGAACACGAAGCTGACGCTGGAAAACCTCGCGGCCGAACGTGCGCGCCTGACCGAAGCCGCCGGCGATGTGTCGAAAGTGGACGAGCGGATCAAGGCGGCCGAAACCGAGCTGGCGATCCTGTCCTCCTATGGCCCCAAGCAGATGACGGAAGCGGAACTGCGCGCGGCCATCGACGACTTCCGCACCCAAAACCCCGACGCCAACGTCGGCGCGATCATGGCCCACCTGAAGACCAACTTCGGCGGCCAGTATGACGGCAAGGCGGCCAGCGCGTTGGCCAGGGGCTAGACCGAAGGCTGGTCTTCCCGCCGCAGGGGCGGCCACTGGGGCGGCCACTGGGGCGGGAAGACGGGAGACTAACTAGGCGCCTAGATCGCCTTAAACCCCAGCACCTGCTGCATGTCGTAGATGCCCGGCGGCTTGCCCTGCACCCACACGGCCGCGGCCACGGCGCCGCGGGCGAACAGGCCGCGGTCGATGGCCGAGTGGGCGATGGTCAGGCTTTCGCTCTCGCCGGCGAAGATCACGCTGTGCTCACCGATGATGCCGCCGCCGCGCACGACTGAGAAGCCGATGTTCCCCTCCGTCCGCGCGCCGGTGACGCCGTCGCGGGCGCGGTCCTCGACCTCGGAGAGCACCACGCCGCGCCCCTCGGCCGCGGCCTGGCCCAGCATCAGGGCGGTGCCCGACGGGGCGTCGATCTTGCGCTTGTGGTGGGCCTCGAAGACCTCGATGTCCCAGTCGGCGGCCGGCAGGGCGGCGGCAGCCTGACGCACCAGGCCCATCAGCATGTTGACGCCCAGCGAGTAGTTGCCCGAACGCACGATGGCCACGGTCTGGGCGGCCTTCTCCAGCCGCGCGTCCTGCTCGGGGGTGAAGCCGGTCGAGCCGATCACCAGGGCGATCCCGCCGCCGGCGGCGGCGACCGTCTCGGCCAGGGCGACCGAGGCCTCGGGAATGGTGAAGTCGATGATCGCCTGGGCCTGGGCCAAAGCGCTCTCCAGCGCCACCAGGCCCTCGCCCTCCGCGCCCGGCCGGTCGAAGCGGGCGACGGCCACGGCGTCGGACCGGCCCTCCAGCGTGGCGGCCACGGCCTTGCCCATGCGGCCCAGGGCTCCGGCGACGGCGATCCTGACGGGGGGGGCGGACATGGGCGTTCTCTCCACGAAACGAGCCCGCGCCTCGTCGCCCAGCCCCTCCGCCCGGTCAACGGATTTATCCGGTGGTCCGTTCGCCAGCTTACGCGGGGGCAGCGTCCCACATGCCGCAAACCCAATCCCAACAAGCGTTTGTAGCGATACCATCGATGATTGCGCGGTTGTCGCGCCTGCCCCCCGTCGCTAGGCTGGTCCGTGCATAAGGGCGCGTCGCATCGTTCGGCGGGTCCATTTCAACTGGCTACGCAGGACAGGAAACGCCGCCATGAGCGACGCGGAACGCAAGACCTTCACCGACGCGGAGGCCCTGGCCTTCCACCGCCACCCGCAACCGGGCAAGCTGGCGGTGACCCCCACAAAGCCGATGGCGACCCAGCGCGACCTCAGCCTGGCCTATTCGCCCGGCGTGGCCGTGCCGGTGCACGCGATCGCCGCCGATCCCGACATGGCCTACGAGTACACCTCCAAGGGCAACCTGGTGGCGGTGATCTCCAACGGCACGGCGATCCTGGGCCTGGGCGACCTGGGGGCCCTGGCCTCCAAGCCGGTGATGGAGGGCAAGAGCGTGCTCTTCAAGCGCTTCGCCGACGTCGACAGCATCGACATCGAGGTCTCCACCAAGGACGCCGACGAGATCATCACCGTCGTCAAGAACATCGGCGTCACCTTCGGCGGCATCAATCTGGAAGACATCAAGAGCCCCGAGTGCTTCCGCATCGAGACCGAGCTGCAGGAGCTGCTCGACATCCCGGTGTTCCACGACGACCAGCACGGCACCGCCATCATCTGCGCCGCCGGCCTGATCAACGCCTGCCACATCACCGGCAAGAACCTGGCCGACATCAAGGTGGTGCTGAACGGCCCGGGCGCGGCCGGCATCGCCTCGATGGACCTGATCAAGGCCATGGGCGTGCGCCCCGAGAACGTCATCGCCTGCGATAGCAAGGGCGTGCTCTATCGCGGCCGCACCGAGGGCATGAACCAGTGGAAGAGCGCCCACGCGGTCGACACCGACAAGCGCACCCTCGAAGAAGCCGTGGCCGGCGCGGATGTTCTTCTTGGCCTGTCGGCCAAGGGAGCCTTCACCCCGGAGATGATCGCCAGCATGGCGCCCAATCCGGTGATCTTCGCCATGGCCAACCCGGATCCGGAGATCACGCCGGAAGAAGTCCACCGCGTGCGCAAGGACGCGATCATGGGCACCGGCCGCAGCGACTATCCCAACCAGGTCAACAACGTCCTGGGCTTCCCCTACATCTTCCGCGGGGCGCTCGACGTGCGGGCCCGCCGCGTCAATCACGAGATGAAGATCGCCTGCGCCCAGGCGCTGGCCATGCTGGCCCGCGAGGATGTGCCGGATGAGGTGGCCGCCGCCTATCACGGCCGCCAGCTGAAGTTCGGCCCCGACTACATCATCCCCTCGGCCTTCGACCCGCGCCTGATCTGGTACGTGCCGCCGTTCGTGGCCCAGGCCGCCATGGACACGGGCGTGGCCCGCAAGCCGATCGCCGACATGGAGGCCTATCGCCAGAGCCTGGCCCAGCGCCTCGACCCCACCGCCGGCTTCCTGCAGAAGATCGCCGGCTCGGTCATGGCCCGGCCCAAGCGCATCGTCTTCGCCGAAGGTGAAGAGCCGTCGGTCATCCGCGCCGCCTACGCCTTCCAGGCCGGCGGCTACGGCAAGGCCATCCTCTGCGGCCGCGAGAACCTGGTGCACGAGAACATGCGCCTGGTGGGCCTGGACCCCGAGACCTCGGGCCTGGAGATCCACAACGCGCGCCTGTCCGACCGCAATCCGGACTATGTCGACGCCCTCTACGCCCGCCTCCAGCGCCAGGGCTTCCTCAAGCGCGACGTCCAGCGCCTGATCAACCAGGACCGCAACAGCTTCGCCGCCTCGATGGTCAGCATGGGCGAGGCCGACGGCATGGTCACCGGCGTCACCCGCAGCTTCGACCAGGCCCTGGACGAGGTGCTGCGCGTCGTCGACCCCGCCCCCGGCGGCCGGATCATGGGCATGTCGGTCGTGCTGGCCAAGGGCCGCACCATCTTCGTGGCCGACACCAACGTCACCGAACTGCCCGACGCCGACGAGCTGGTCGAGATCGCCTGCGAGGCGGCCCGCGCCGTCTCCAACCTCGGCTTCAAGCCGCGCGTGGCCTTCATGAGCTACTCGACCTTCGGCAACCCGATGGGCGAGCGCTCCGACAAGGTGCGCGAGGCCGTCGCCGCCCTCGACGAGATGGGCGTCGACTTCGAGTACGAGGGCGAAATGCCCCCCGAACTGGCCCTCGACCCCGAAAAGCGCCTCGCCTACCCGTTCATGCGCCTGACCGACAGCGCCAACATCCTGATCATGCCGGCCATCCACGCCGCCTCGATCTCGACCAAGCTCGTCCAGTCGCTGGGCGGCGCGACGGTGATCGGGCCGGTGCTGCTGGGCTTGAGCAAGTCTGTCCAGATCTGCCCGCTCGGCGCTTCGGTGTCGAAGATCCTGAACATGGCGATGATGGCGGCTTACGATCAGCCGGTGGAGGCTAGCGCCGAGTAAGGGGCGTCTCCCCTCTCCTCCCCCGTGAAACGGGGGAGGGGGACCACGAAGTGGTGGAGGGGGCGAGGCTGGGCGCTGTGCCTGACCGCTCTCTCTACCGTAAAATCCCCGCGAAAGCGGGGACCCAGGTGTTTTGTCGTCGAGCGCCATGGGTTTCAGAAAAAGCCTGGGTCCCCGCTTTCGCGGGGATTTTACGGTTTGGGGGTCTGCGGACGGGATTGGTGCGTGAGATCGCCCACCCGTTCCCTCTCCCCTTACGGGAGAGGGTGGCCCTGCGGAGCAGGGTTAGGTGAGGGGTCTCTCAGAACTCTAAGCCGCGTGCGGCGGTCAGGCCGGGCGGGGCCGTCCAACATCTGAGAGCCCCCTCATCCATCGACTTCGTCGCCACCTTCTCCCGCAAGGGGAGAAGGTGCCCCCTTTCCCCCCTTGCGCGAACGGGGCCATGATGCGCGCTCTCGCCGTCCGTAGCCGGAGCCCCCGCCCGCCCGATGATCGCGCAGGACTCGCCCAGCCTGACCACGGCGCTGAAGCATGCGCCGCTGGGCATCGCCATCTTCGACCGGTCGATGCGCTATCTGGCCCATTCGGCCCAGTACCTGACCGACCAGGGCCTGCCGGCCGACCTGCCGCTGCTGGGCCGGGTGCACTACGAGGTGTTTCCAGAGATCCCCCGCCACTGGCGCGACCTGCATGCGCGGGTGATCGCCGAAGGGGTCGAGCTGCGCGAGGACGCCGGCGACCGCTATGTCGACCGCAACGGCCGGGTCGAGTGGATCCGCTGGTCGATGGCCCCCTGGCGCACCGAGGACGGGGCGATCGGCGGCCTCGTTCTCTATACCGAGGTGGCCACCGCCGCCGTCGAGGCGCGCCTGCGGCTGGAGGCGGCCGAGGCCCGCTACAAGGCGCTGTTCGAGCAGGCGGCCATGGGCGTGGCGCGGATCGCGCCGAGCGGGACCTTCCTGGAGGTCAACGACCGCTTCTGCACCATCACCCGCCACGATCGCGACCACCTGCTGGCCGGAGACGCCGCCGAGCTGATCGAGCCGGAGGACCTGCCGGACGCCCAGCGCCACGTCCGCTCGCTGCTGGCCGGCCGCACCGACACCTATCACGCCGAGCGCCGCCTGCGGGCCGGCGACGGGTCCAGCCTGTGGATCCGCCTCAACGTCTCGCGCGTGCAACCGCCCGGCCAGCGGCCCTACCTGGTGGCCATCATCGCCGACATCACCACCCGCAAGCGGATCGAGGTCGAGCAGGAGCGCCACCAGGGCCAGCTGCGCCTGCTGATCAACGAGCTGAACCACCGCGTGAAGAACACCCTGGCCACCGTCCAGTCGATGGCCGCCCAGACCCTGCGCAACGAGCCCGACCCGATCACCGCCTTCGAGAAGTTCGAGTCGCGGCTGCTCGGCCTGTCGCTGGCCCACGACGTGCTGACGCGCGAGAGCTGGCACGGGGCCGAGCTGCGCGAGGTGGCGCAGCGGGCGCTGGCCCCGTTCACCGCCGCCGCCGGGCGGGTGAGCGTCGAGGGACCGGCCTGCTTCCTGCCGCCGGGCGGGGCGCTGACCATGTCGCTGATCTTCCACGAGCTGGCCACCAACGCCCTGAAGTACGGGGCGCTTTCCACGTCTGAAGGGGCCACGTCCGAAGGCGCGGTGGCGGTCGCCTGGAGCTTCGACGCCGAGGCCCGCGCACTGTGCCTGACCTGGACCGAGACCGGCGGCCCGCTGGTGACCGCACCGCCCGCCCGGCGCGGCTTCGGCTCGCGGCTGATCGAGCGCAGCCTGCGCGGCGAGCTGCGCGGCCAGGCGCGGATGGACTGGCGGCCGCAGGGCCTGGTCTGCCGGCTGGAGGCCCAGGTCCCCCTGCCCAACCCGCCCTCGCCGGAGCTGGGGGTCGTGGCGAGTTTGGACGAGAGGCGGTAGTGCGTGGCCCTCGCCCTTCGACAGGCTCAGGGTGAGGACCATGGCGAGGCTGGGCGTTAGAAAAACCTCATCCTGAGCTTGTCGAAGGACGAGGTTTTCGCCGCCGTCCAAACAGCGCTAACAACCCGCCGGGCCGAGTTTGGAGTCTCTAACCTATGCAGCTGTCCGACCAGATCGTCCTCGTCACCGGCGCCGGCCGGGGCCTGGGGGCCGAGATCGCCCGCGCCTTCGCCCGCCACGGCGCCCGCGTCGTGATCAACTATCGCGCCAGCAAGGACGCCGCCGAGGCCCTGGCGGTCGAACTGGGCAGTCCCGAGCGCGCCATCGCCGTCCAGGCCGACGTCGCCGACCGTCCCGCCGTCGAGGCGATGTTCGCCGCCGCCAAACAGGCCTTCGGCTCGCACGTCACCACCGTGATCAACAACGCCCTGGACTACAGCTTCAACGGCGACGCCCGCGCGCATCTCGCCAGCATCGCCTGGGAAGACTTTGAGAAGCAGAACGTCACGGTGCTCAAAGGCGCGCTGAACGTCATCCAGGTCGCCGCGCCCGACATGGCCGACGCCGGGTTCGGCCGCGTGATCAACGTCGGCACCAACCTCTTCCAGAACCCGGTCGTGCCCTATCACGACTACACCGCCGTCAAGGCGGCCCTGCTGTCGCTGACCCGCACGGCCTGCGGTGACCTCGGCCCCGCCGGGATCACCGTCAACATGGTGTCCGGCGGCCTGCTTCGCGTCACCGGCGCCAGCGCCGCCACGCCCGAGCCGGTCTTCGACCTGATCGCCGGCATGACCCCGCTGCGCTCGGTCACCACCCCGGCCGAATTCGCCGACGCGGTCCTCTTCTTCGCCAGCCCGTGGGCGCGGGCGGTGACGGGGCAGAACCTGGTGGTGGACGGGGGCCTGGTGCGGGATTGATCTGCCTCCCTTCCCCCTTGATGGGGGAAGGGTCGGGGATGGGGGTGCCCACAGCGGCGGCCGGCGCTCTGGCGTCAAACGCGGCAGTGGC
>NZ_QHJY01000323.1 GCF_003185805.1 Caulobacter sp. D5 | reverse complement strand
GGCGTGTCCTGAGGGCCTCGCCAGCCCGTCGGCGGGCGCCAGCGTCAGGCGGCAGGGGGAGAAGTCGATCACCACCGTGTAGCGGGCCAGGACGTCGGCGCCGATGACGCCGGCGATGGGGGCCACGAAGCCGACGCCGCGATAGTCGAGGTCGACGACGCTCACCGGCTGGGCGGGCAGGGCCTCGCCGGCCACGCGGATCGGCAGGGAGAGATCGGTGGCCTCGAAGCCGCCGGCCTGGGCCTTGGTCTCGTGCAGCAGGGTATGGGGCGCCGACAGGTCGATGACGAAGTCGCCGGTCATGTCGCCGATCGCGGCAGGGGCGACGATCGCGCCGTTCTCGAACCAGCAGGCCGTCTCGCCCGCCCGCGCCGAGGCGGCGGTCGCGAGGATCAGGGCCAGGGCGAGGAGCGGGGCGCGCATGGAGGGAGACTAGAGCGTGTTCAGCCGGGAGGGGAAGCGGGGAGGGGATAGCCCGAACCGATGGCGCATGGCTTGAACGAAAGAGGGCGGACGCCGCCGCGTCCGCCCCCCTCCGGCCCTCCGGGCCACCTCCCCCAGAGGGGGAGGATTTACGCGGATCAGATGCTCCCCCTCTGGGGGAGCTGTCGCGAAGCGACTGAGGGGGCTCGCCCCTTACTTCAGCAGCCCCACCGGCACGCTCTGCGCCGCCACCGTCGCGGTCGCCTTGGCCGAGATCGCCGCGGACGAGGCCCCCAGCTGCACCTCGTAGTCGCCGGGCGCGACCTTCCAGCCGTGGGCGGCGTCGTCCCAGGTCGCCAGCAGGCGCGGATCGACCGTCAGGGTGACGGCCTGGCTGGCGCCGGGGGCGAGGGCGACTTTCTGGAAGCCGGCCAGGCGGCGCGGGGCTTCCCAGCCGCCGGCCTTGGGCGAGACATAGACCTGCGGCACGTCCTTGCCGGCCCGCTTGCCGGTGTTGGTGACCTTGAACGACACGGTCAGCTTGCCGCCGGCGGTCGCGGTCTTGAGGTCCGAATAGGCGAAGCTGGTGTAGGAGAGGCCGTGGCCGAAAGGGAACAGCGGCTGAAGGCCCTTCTTGTCGAACCACTTGTAGCCGATGGCCGCGCCCTCGATCGAATAGTCGACCGAGAACAGCGCGTCGGGCGTCTTCGGATCGCCGTCGAGCGTGGGGCGGGGCAGCTGGGCCTCGCTGGCGGGGAAGGTCACCGGCAGGCGGCCGGTCGCGTCCACCTCGCCGGTCAGCACGCGGGCGATGGCGTCGCCGCCGTTGGTGCCCGGGTACCAGGCCTGCAGCACCGCGCCGACGTCGTTCAGCCAGGGCATGGTCACCGGCCCGCCGGTCTCCAGCACCACGACCACCTTCTTGCCGGCCTTGGCGGCCGCGGCGATCGTCGCGTCCTGGTTCTTGGGCAGGGTCAGGGAGGGGGCGTCTTCCGACTCGGTGGTCCACTGGTCGGCGAAGACGATGACGAGGTCGCTGTCGGCGGCCAGCCTGGCGACCGCGGCCGGGTCCTTGCCGTCGTCATAGGTGAACTTGGCCTGCGGGGCGCGGGCCTGCAGCGCCTTCAGCGGCGAGGACGGGTAGTAGATCACTGGGCCCGGCCAGGTCTTGGGCTCCAGGCCCTGAACGGCGCGGCCGCCGGCCGGATAGACCTGCGAGGAGCCGCCGCCCGACAGAACGCCGACATTGGCGTAGGCGCCGATCACGGCGATCTTCTGGGCCTTGAGCGCCAGGGGCAGCAGGCCCTTGTCGTTCTTCAGCAGGACGATGCCTTCCTCGGCGTCGGCCTGGCTGACCTTGCCGTTGGCGGCCAGGTCGATCGGGGCGATCTTCACCGGGTGATCGACCGCGCCGCTGGCGAACAGCGAGCGGACGATGCGGCGGGCCATGTCGTCCAGGCGCGCCTGGCTGACCGCGCCGCTGGCCAGATCCGCCTTCAGCACGCTGGCCAGGAAGGGCTGCTTGTCGAAGGCGTCGCCGGCCGATTCCTGGTCGAGGCCGGCGTTGACCGACTTGGAGCCGGAATGCACCGCGCCCCAGTCGGACATGACGTAGCCCTTGTAGCCCCAGTCCTGCTTCAGCACCTTGTTGAGCAGCCAGTCGTTCTCGCAGGCGTAGTCGCCGTTGACGCGGTTGTAGGCGCACATCACCGAGTGCGGCTCCGACGCCTCGATGGCGATCTGGAAGGCCAGCAGGTCGGAGGTGCGGGCGTCGGCCTGGCCGATCCTGCTGTCGACCACGAAGCGGCCGGTTTCCTGGGCGTTCAGGGCGTAGTGCTTGATGGTCGAGACGATCTTGGCCGACTGGATGCCCTTGATCTGGGCCCCGACCATGACGCCGGCCAGCAGCGGATCCTCGCCGCCATATTCGAAGTTGCGGCCGTTGCGCGGCTCGCGGACCAGGTTGACGCCGCCGGCCAGCATGACGTTGAAGCCCGAGTTGCGGGCCTCCGAGCCGATCATCGCGCCGCCCTTCTGGGCCAGCTCCGGGTTCCAGGTGGCGGTGGTGGCCATGCCCGAGGGCAGGGCGGTGCGCTCGCGGAATTCGGCGGCGCTGCCTTGCGTGGCCACGCCGACGCCGGCGTCGGTTTCCCACTGGGCCGGAATGCCCAGGCGCGGCAGGCCCGGCACGTAGCCGGCCGAGCCGGGCAGCGAGCCTTCGATGCGCGTATATTTGGGCTTCATGTCGGCGCCGAAGTAGCCGTAGACCAGGGTCAGCTTCTCGTCCTGGGTCATGGCCTTGAGCACGAGGTCGGCGCGGGTGTCTGCGTCGAGCTTGGGATCGAGCCACGGCTTTGCGGCGGGCGCTGCGGCGTGGCGGGAATGATCCTGGGCGCAGGCGGGCAGGGCCGACAGGCCCCCGAGGGCGATGGTCAGGGCCAGGGCGCTGGCGCGGAAACGCGAGTTCATTCTACCTCCCACACGGATGTTATTGGCCGGCGTAACCGGCGGTCTGTTCGCGGACGGAGGGCTCCGTCAGCTGGTCTTGGCCGGCGGGCCCTTGCGGGCCGGGCCGGTGGATTCGCGGATCACCAGGCTGTGCTGGGCCAGAAAAGGCCCGGTGCGCAGGCCCGACTCGCCGCTGTTCCAGGCCGCGAAGGTCTGCAGGGCGCGCAGGGCCATCGGCTCGAACGGCTGGCGGATGGTGGTCAGGGTCGGCCAGATGACCCCGGCGATGGGCGCGTCGTCGAAGCCGACCACCGAGATGTCGTCGGGAATGCGCAGGCCGCGGCGCTGGGCTTCCATGCAGGTGGCGGCGGCCATCTCGTCGTTGGCGGCGAAGATCGCGGTCGGCGGCTCGTCGATCTCGAGCAGCAGCCTGGCGGCGTCCAGGCCCGTCTTGAAGGTGAACTCGCCCTGCACGATCAGCTCCGGCGCGGGGCGCGGCAGGCCGGCGGCGGCGTAGGCCTCGAAGAAGCCGTTGCGGCGATGGGTGCTGGCGGCGTGGTCGGGGTGGCCCGAGATGTGGCCGATGCGGGTGTGGCCCAGGCTGAACAGGTGCTCGACCACCTCGCGGGCGGCGGCGCGGTCGTCCATGGCGATGGCCGGGAAGTGCGGGTCGGGCGTGGTCGGCGAGATCAGCACGCAGCGCACTTCCAGCTCGCGCAGCAGCGCCTTCAGCGGGCCGAAGTCGCACTCTGGCGGCAGCAGCACGACCTCGCGGATGCCGCCGTCCTCGACGAAGGCGCGGATGCGGTCCTGCCAGCCGGCGATCGGGCCGTCGAACAGCTCGACCGTCAGGTGGCGGCCGGTCTCCAGGCAGGCCAGCAGCAGGGCGTGGTGGGTGCGGGTGTGATAGCCGCCGCTGGGGTCGCCCATCAGGGCCCCGACGGCCGAAGAGCCCTGGGCGCGGAACTGGCGGGCCACGGCGCTGGGCTGGTAGCCGAGGGCGGACATGGCCTCGCGGACCTTGTCGCGAGTCTTGGCGGTGACGCTGGCGTGGTCGTTGAGGACCCGCGAGACCGTCTTGGCCGAGACCCCGGCCCGCTGGGCCACATCGTGAATCGTCGACATTGAAGACCCGCACCCGACTCGGCCGTCGCCGCGCGCGCCCGGCAGGGCGGCGGCCGGACGGCTCCCTTGACCAGCCATACCGCAGCTGGATCGGCTTGTCATGCGATGGGACAGGTTCGGGTCAAAAATTGTCTTTCCGTCGGACATTATGTTGTCTCGCAAATGTCCAGTTAGACATTTCGACATGGCCTTGGCGTCCTTACCGCCCGCGTCCTCCGGTTTTGATTCCCTCAATGGCCTCGCTCGCAGATTTTATTGAGCCGGGGCGAAACAGGCTTGGCAGCGCTGTCTCCTTTGTCGCTCAGGTCGAAGCGGGCGAGCAAAAACTCCTTATAAAATAGGGAATACTCCTATCTCCAAGGCTCGGTTCGATCGGGGTTTGGCGCCTTGAGGACATGTTGCATTTCGGCGATTTTCAGAAATGACAACGTTGACATTCTTGTTGACTTGCTCGGGACATTTGGGAATGTAGCCACCGTGAGCGGCGACTGAGGGCTGTCTCGCAGCACCGTTCCGGCGCCGGGGGTCGCCGACAGGACATCACCGGGTCAAGGCCGCCAGAAGCAGGTTGGCGTGAAGGCTAAGACCCGGGCTCAAGACCCACCGCGGCGCGCAAAGAGCGTCGCGGCCCGAACGCAAGAACAAAGACATTGGGGAGCGATCGACTTGACCACACCACGTTCGAAGTCCGTCTGGACTCGCGGCTTGACCCTGGCCTTGCTGGCCGGCGCGTCTCAGGCCGTCATCACCACAACCGCCCTGGCGCAGACCACCGAAGAGACCGCGGTCGAAGAGATCGTCGTCACCGGCGTGCGCGGCTCGCAGCTGAAATCCGTCGACGTCAAGCGCAAGGAAGCCTCGATCGTCGACGCCATCTCGTCGGAAGACATCGGCAAGCTGCCCGACGTCACCATCGTCGACTCGCTGCAGCGCATCACCGGCGTGCAGATCCAGCGTGACGCCGGCGAGGGCAAGACCGTCAACATTCGCGGCCTCAAGCAGGTGATCACCCTGCTGAACGGCGAGCAGTACCTCAGCGCCGGCAACATGGGCGAGGCCCAGCCGAACCTGCTGGACGTGCCCTCGCAGCTGATGAACCAGGTGCTGGTCTACAAGTCGACCGACCCGAACAACGCCCTGTCGGGCATCTCGGGCACCATCGACCTGCGCACCCGCCGGCCGTTCCAGATGTCGGAAGGCTTCACGCTCGCCGGCGCGGTCGAAGGCCAGCGCGGCGACCGCACCAGCGAAGACGACTACCTGGGCAACATCCTGGCCAGCTGGCGCAACGACCGCGTCGGCCTGCTGGTGTCGGCCGCCCAGAGCAAGTCGAACCTGGGCAACAACTATTCTGGCACCGTCGCGCTGTCGGGCAACAACGACTGGGGCGGCACCAACCCCAACTCGTTCATCTCGCCGCACGGCTACGAGAGCTTCAACCGCGTCGTCGAGCGCAAGCGCACCGGCGTCAACGTGTCGTTCGAGGCCGACCTGGGCGAAGGCTTCACCCTGATCGCGGAAGGCTTCTACGCCAAGCTCGACGAGTACAACCGCGCCATCGGCATCAACATCTCCAACCGCTGGGATGGCGGCGCCTTCGGCAACTGGACCAAGCCGACCGACTTCCAGCCCGTGGGCATCGGCGGCTGGCAGGCCGTCAGCGAGTACGACATCGACGCCTGGTGGATCAATTCGTTCAGCGTCAACCGCGTCACCAAGTCGGAATCGAAGAACTACAACCTCGAACTGAAGTACGACAACGGCGGCAAGTTCACCTCGGAGGTGCGGGCCATCCGCGCCAACGGTGAAAAGCTGAGCATGAACGGCCAGGCCCAGGGCGACCTCAGCAACTGGCAGTACGCGCCCAACCGCTTCAACCTGTTCCGCAATGCGCAGGACCGCACCCGCGGCCCGTTCTATCCGAAGGCCATCTGCGACCAGTATCCGGCCAGCCAGCGCAGCAACGCCGTGGCCGGTTCGGCCGGCGGCTGCTACCTGACGCCCAACCCGCAGGGCTACGGCGAGAACCCGCAGCTGCACTACGACATCAGCGGCGACCATCCGGTGTGGAGCGGCTTCGACACGCCGATCTCGGGCGGCCTGGGCGCGGGCAAGACCCTGCGCGACTACATGGCCAACAAGGACAGCTACGCGATCGGGGCCTTCTCGTCGGAGGGCAACAACGAGGTCGAGTCGGACATGAACGTGTTCCGCGCCGACGGCCACTACCGCTTCGACGACAAGTTCCTGGGCTTCATCACCAAGGTCGACGCCGGCGTCCGCCAGAGCGACCGCTCGATCAGCGTCGAGCAGTTCCACCTGTTCTCGTCGTTCTACGGCGGCGTGGCGGGCGCGGTGCAGAAGAACGGCACGGCCGTTCCGGCCGCCGGCTGCATGGCGCAGTGGAAGGCCATCGACGTGGCCATGGACAACAACCAGTGCTCGGCGGGCGAGTTCGTGCCCAACCCGATCACCGGCGTGCCGGAGTTCCAGCCCTACACCGTCAACCGCCCGACCAAGCTCTACACCTACAACAACATCCAGTTCGTCACCGACCTGGGCGGCGTCACCTCGGGCATGCCCGGCTTCTGGGCCATCGACCCGAAGGATTTCGACGACATCGTCGCCTTCCAGAACAAGGTGTTCGGCGGCGCGACCCGCGTGCAGGTGCCCGGCCAGACCTACGACGTCGACCTGAAGGAGCAGAGCGCCTACGGCGCGGCCGACTTCTCCATCGGCAACCTGTCGGGCAACTTCGGCCTGCGGGTCATCCAGACCGAACTGCTGGTCAAGCAGAACAACACCGGCGACACCCTGGCCTACGGCGACACCAACGCCGACGTCGGCGACACGGTCACCCGCCGCAAGTACACCGACTGGCTGCCGTCGCTGAACGCGGTCTACGACCTGGGCGACCACTGGAAGTTCCGCTTCGCCTTCTCCAAGACGATGCAGCCGCTGGACCTGGGCAACTACGGCGGCGGCCTGTCGATCTTCACCGCCGACTGCGGCTCGGTGAAGCCCGGCGTGCGCTGCGTCACCGGCGCCAGCTCGTCGGGTAACCCGATGCTGGATCCGTGGCGCTCGGACAACTTCGACGGCGCGGTCGAGTACTATTTCGGCCGGGCCTCGATGTTCAACCTGTCGGCCTTCAAGCTGAAGATCGACAGCTTCGTGACCAGCGGCGTCACCACCGGCCGGTTCACCAACGGCGACGGCTCGCTCAGCGATCCGGTCAACGTCTCGCTGCCGGTGCAGGGCCAGAGCGGTTCGGTCGAGGGCGTGGAAGTGGGGGCCAAGATCGCCTTCACCGACGTGATCCCCGACATGCCGATCCTGTCCAACTTCGGCATCGACACCAACTACACCTACTCGCCGAGCGAGGAGTCGCGCGTCGGCCTGGACGGCCACAAGCTGCCC
>NZ_QHJY01000036.1 GCF_003185805.1 Caulobacter sp. D5 | reverse complement strand
CGGCGGCCTGCGCGCCCGCCTTGCCGGCCTGCGCCGCCATCGCCCCGCGCGCCAGCGCCGAGCCGAGGGCCAGCGCCAGGAAGGGCAGGGCCTCGGTCAGGCTCCGCGTCAGGGCGTCGATTCCGAAGGCCAGGCCCGCGGCGAAACCCGCCGCCCCCGCCACGTCGGCCAGCCGCCACAGCACCGCCGATCGCCCGCCGTTCGCGGTCGCCTTGTTCAAGCCGCGCAGCCACGGGCGCGCGAGCGTGAGGATCTCGGTTTCGACGGGGGAGCGGGCGGTCATGAGCGGGGTCTAGCGCTCCATCGGAGGGCGGCCTTGATCGGGATCAAAGACCCCTTCCGCCGACACGCCTAAGGCGAGATGCTCGTCCGGCGCGACCGATCGCCGTTCGACCCCGGAGCTACCCATGGATCCCGCCGTCGTCGATTTATCCCGCCTGCAGTTCGCCCTCACGGCCCTGTACCACTTCCTTTTCGTGCCCCTGACATTGGGGCTGTCCTTCATGCTGTTCATCATGGAGGCGGTCTACGTCATGACCAAGCGCCCGATCTGGCGCACGGTCACCAAGTTCTGGGGCACGCTGTTCGGCATCAACTTCGTCCTTGGGGTCGCCACCGGCGTCACCATGGAATTCCAGTTCGGCATGAACTGGGCCTACTACTCGCACTATGTGGGCGACATCTTCGGCGCCCCGCTGGCCATCGAGGGCCTGATGGCCTTCTTCCTCGAAGCCACCTTCGTGGGTCTGATGTTCTTCGGCTGGGACAAGCTGAAGCCGGTGACCCACCTGCTCGTCACCTTCCTGGTGGCGCTGGGCACCAACCTGTCGGCCCTGTGGATCCTGATCGCCAACGGCTGGATGCAGAACCCGGTCGGCGCGGCCTTCAATCCCGACACGATGCGGATGGAGGTGACCGACTTCAAGGCGGTGATCTTCAACCCGGTGGCCCAGGCCAAGTTCGTGCACACCGTCAGCGCCGGCTACACCATCGCCGCCGTCTTCGTGCTCGGCGTCTCGGCCTTCTACCTGCTGAAGGGCCGGTGGACGGGCGTGGCCAAGCGGTCGATGACCGTCGCCGCCGCCTTCGGCCTGGCGTCCGCCCTGTCGGTCGTCGTGCTCGGCGACGAGAGCGGCTACGCCCTCACCGACAACCAGAAAATGAAGCTCGCGGCCCTGGAAGCCATGTGGGAGACCGAGCCCGCCCCGGCCGGCCTCACCGCCTTCGGCATCCCCAGCCTGGCCGACCGCAAGACCCACGCCGAGGTCAAGATCCCCTATGTGCTGGGCCTGATCGCCACGCGCAGCATCGACAAGCCCGTCGAAGGCATCTTCGAGCTGGTGGCCTCGGCGCAGGACCGCATCGAGCACGGCGTCGTCGCCTATGACGCGCTGGAGAAGCTGAAGGCCAATCCCAAGGACATCGAGGCCCGGGCCGTCTTCGAGCTGAACCGCCGCGACCTCGGCTACGCCCTGCTGCTCAAGCGCCATGTCGACGACCCGCGCACGGCCTCGAAGGAGCTGATCGCCAAGACCGCCTGGGACACCGTGCCCAACGTGCCGGTGATGTTCTGGGCCTTCCGCATCATGGCCGGCACGGGCCTGCTGATGATCGCCCTCTTCGCCACCGCCTTCGTGCTGGTCACCCTGCGCAGGCATCACACCAGGTGGTTCCTGCGCCTGGCGGTGCTGGCCATCCCGCTGCCCTGGATCGCCACGGAGCTGGGCTGGGTGCTGGCCGAGGTCGGGCGTCAGCCCTGGGCCGTGGACGGGGTTCTGCCCACCTTCCTGTCGCCCTCCAGCCTCAGCGTGCCGCAGCTGCTGGCCAGCATCGTCGGCTTCACCCTGCTCTATGGCGCCCTGGCGGTGGTCGAGGTCGGGCTGATCCTGAAGACCATCAAGAAGGGTCCGTTCGCCGAACAGGAAGCCTTCCCCACAGACACTGGCCCAACAGCCTCCGGCGCGCCTGTCGCCGAAGCCGTCGCCTAAAGGAGACCAGATCATGGAACTCCCCCTCGACTATCCGACCCTCCGCCTGATCTGGTGGGGCCTCTTGGGCGTGCTGCTGATCGCCTTCGCCCTGACCGACGGCTTCGACATGGGCGTCGCGGCCCTGCTGCCCTTCGTCGGCCGCAACGACGACGAGCGGCGCACGGTGATCAACACCATCGGCGCCACCTGGGAAGGCAACCAGGTGTGGTTCATCACCGGCGGGGCGGCGATCTTCGCCGCCTGGCCGATGGTCTACGGCGCCACCTTCTCGGGCTTCTACCTGGCCATGTTCCTGGTGCTGTCGGCGATGATCCTGCGGCCCGTCGGCTTCAAGTACCGGTCCAAGCGGCCGGAGGCCAAGTGGCGCTCGTTCTGGGACTGGTCGCTGTTCATCGGCGGCTTCGTGCCGGCCCTGGTGTTCGGCGTCGCCGTCGGCAACGTGCTGCAAGGCGCGCCGATCAAGCTCGATAGCGACCTGCGCAGCACCTATCACGGCTCGTTCTTCGAACTCTTCACGCCGTTCACCCTGGTCTGCGGCCTGCTGTCGACCAGCATGCTGGTGCTGCACGGCGCGGCCTGGCTGGCGGTGAAGGCCGAGCGGGGGCCGATCGTCGATCGCGCCCGCAAGTTTGGCCTGGTCGCGGGCGTCGCCAGCATCGTGCTCTTCGCCGTCGGCGGCCTGCTGGCCAGCAAGCTCGGCTTCCGCGTCGAGGGCGTGGTCGATCCGGCCGGACCCTCCAACCCGCTGCGCGCCACGGCCGTGGCGGCCCCGGGCGCCTGGTTCGACAACTATGTCCGCTATCCGTGGATGGTCATCGCCCCGGTCCTGGGCTTCGTCGGCGCGGCCTTCGCGACCTTCGGCCTGCTGAAGCGCCAGGAAGGCCTGGCCTTCGGCGGATCCTCGGCCTCGGCCGCCGGCATCATCGCCACCAGCGGCCTGTCGATGTTCCCGTTCATTCTGCCCAGCACGGTCGACGCCCATTCCAGCTTCCTGGTCTGGAACGCCTCGTCCAGCCACTCGACCCTGTTCACCATGCTGATCGTGGTGGTGCTGCTGCTGCCGGTGGTGCTGGCCTACACCGCCTTCGTCTACCGGGTGCTCTGGGGCCGCACGAGTAGCGCCGCCCTGAAGACCGACCCGGCCCTGTACTGAGGAGATCGACCTATGTGGTACTTCACCTGGATCCTCGGCCTGGGTCTGGCCCTGGCCTTCGGCGTCCTCAACGGCGTCTGGTACGAGTTCAACCTCACCGACGAGGGCGACACCGGGCTGTCGGAGCCCTGATCCGCAAACTCCTCCCCCGCTTGCGGGGGAGGGGAACCGCGAAGCGGTGGAGGGGGCGGCGGTGCGCACCGCGCTTTGTCCCTCGCCCCCTCCGTCACGGCGCTGATAGCGCCGCGCCACCTCCCCCATTTCACGGGGGAGGAGCTTGTTTTCTAGGCCTCCGCCAACTCCGCTTCCGCCGCCTCCAGCCGCACGCCCGACCAGCGCTCGACCGCGCCGATCAGCTCCATGGCCGAGATCGGCTTGCCGATGTGGCCGTTCATCCCCGCCGCCGCCGTGGCCCCGACATGCTCGGGCAGGACGTCGGCGCTGAGCGCGATGATCGGGGTCTGGCGGTTGGCCGAGATCGGTCCGCGGATCGCCCGGGCTGCGGCGAAGCCGTCCATGCCCGGCATCTGCAGGTCCATCAGGATCAGGTCGAACGGCCGGTCCGACGCCATCAGCACGGCCTCGGCGCCGCTGGCCGCCTCGATCACCTCATGGCCGATCGCCTGCAGCATGGCCCGCACCAGCTCGCGATTGGCGTCGACGTCGTCGACCACCAGCACCTGGGCGGCCGGCCCCTCCACCGCAGCCGCCCGCGCCGGCGCGTCGCTCGCGGCCAGGTCGGCGGGCGCGGCGCGGACGTGGAAGCGGAACACCGAGCCGCCGCCATCGGCGGGGACCATGTCGATGTCGCCGCCCATCAGCTCGACCAGGCCCTTGCAGATCGACAGGCCAAGGCCCGTGCCGCCGTGCCGGCGGGTGTGGGAGCCGTCCACCTGCGAGAAGCGCTGGAACAGCCGCTCGCGCTTGTCGGCCGGCACGCCGCAGCCGGTGTCGGACACCGCCACGTGCAGCAGGCCGTCGCGGAAGGCGGCGCTGATCCGCACCTCGCCGGCCTCGGTGAACTTCACCGCATTGCCCAGCAGGTTGACGGCGATCTGGCTCAGGCGGCCGGCGTCGGCGCTGAGCACGGCCGGGGCGCCGGGATCGATCTCGGCGACCAGCCCCAGGCCCTTGGCCCGGGCCTGCTCGGCGAACATCGCCGCCAGGTCGTCGAGGAAGGGTTCGAGTGCGAAGGGGGCGGGCGAGAGGGCGACGTGGCCTGCCTCCAGCTTGGAGAAGTCGAGGATGTCGTTGACCACGGCCAGCAGGGCCTGGCCGGCGGTGTCGACCCGGCGAACATAGGCGTCGGCCGTCGGCGGCAGGTCGTCCAGCTCGCCCAGCAGGGCGGTGAAGCCGTTGATGGCGGTCAGCGGCGTGCGGATCTCGTGGCTCATATTGGCCAGGAACTCGGCCTTGGCCTCGGCGGCGGCTTCGGCCTGCAGCTTGGCGTCCAGCAGGGCGGCCTCGCGGGCGTGGGCCTCGGTGACGTCCATCACCGCGCCGAACAGGGTCTCGACCTGGCCGTCGGGACCAAGCTCGGCTGCGCCGTGGCAGACCACGTGGCGCAGCGCGCCGTCGGCGCGGGTCAGCCGCAGGCTCGTCTCGAACGACTCGCCGGTGACGGCGGCCGAGCGGAACTGGGTCTCCAGGGCGTCGCGCTCGGACGGGTCGAAGAAGGTCAGCTGCTCGGTCAGGCCGGGGGCGACGCTTGCCGGCTCCAGGCCGAAGATCCGGAAGACGCCCTCCGACCAGGTGATGACGCCGCTGGCGATGTCGGCGCGCCAGTGGCCCACCCCGGCCATGGTCTCGGCCATCAGGGCGATGCGGTGGGCCTCGCGGATGGTGCGGGCGTCGGCCTGGGCGCGGGCCTCGGCCTCGGCCAGGTCGCGGCGGGCCCGATGCAGGTCGACCTGCACGGCGCGCAGGGCGCGGAACACGACGTAGGTGGTGGCCAGCACCGTGGCCAGCCGCCAGGGCTGGTTGGCGCGGATCAGGAAGACGGCCGCCACGGTCTGCACCAGCAGCATCGCCGCCACCATCGGCGACATGTTGATCGCCAGGCGCCGGGGGCGGGCGTAGTCGCGGACCACGATCTCGAACATCACCACCCCGAACAGGGTGACGCCGAAGGTCTGGGCCGCGCCGGTCTCGAAGAAGGTCAGGTAGAAGGCCGCCGCGGCGTAGCCGGCGCTCTGCAGCCAGGAAAACAGGGTCCGGCCCGGCGGCAGGTTCCGGTGCTCGGCGAGCGCCAGGACCGCCATCACCGCCAGCCAGGCCAGGGGCGGGATCCACGGCGAATAGGGCAGGGTGGCGGCGCAGACGGCGATGCAGAAGGCCAGCCGCGCGGCCAGGCCGTTCACCCGCGAGGGCGAGGCCAGCAGGGTGTCGCACAGCGCCGCCAGGCGACGGCGTCGCCTCGCCCGGTCGTCGTGGTCCTTCGGATTGACCGTGCTCATTCGGGTTCCCGACGCTCGCTATGTCGGGAACCCTACAGGTCAAGCTTTGAAGGAAGGGTTGAGCATCCGCTTACCACATCCCTCAGGTTTCTCAGGCGCGCTTGATCGCCTTCACCGCCTTGGCGTGGTCGCGGATGAGCGAGACGGTCGAGGCGTCGGCGTCGAAGATGCCGAACAGGCCCTGCTCCTCCTGCGGCGGATCGCCGACATAGGAGCGGTCGCCCTTCTTGAACCAGGCGTCGGCGTGCTGGGCGCGGCCCTCGCCGTTCCAGGCCCAGAAGTTGACGCCGGCGATCGGGCCGCCGGCCTGCATGTCGGCTTCGACCTCGCTGAACACCATCCCGTAGAAGCGGTCGCGGAAGGTGACCGGCGAGCCGGGCGCGAAGGCGCGCTCGTCGCGGATCAGGCCGAACTCCTCGATGGTCAGCGGCTTGCCCATCCGCTTGGCCAGCGCGATGTGGCGGCGGATGTAGTCGCGCGACTTCGCCTCGCCGGCCTCGTAGGTCGAGGGCTGGTCGGTCATCGAGATCCAGCCCCAGTTGTTGGGCCAGACGTGCAGGGTCAGGTAGTCGATGGCCGGTGTCTTGTGGCTCTCGGCCACGCAGGCCTCGCTGCCCAGGCACCCCATGTCGCCCTCGCTGCCGCTGGACACCAGATGGTTGGCGTCCAGGCTCTTGATGAAGCGGGCCGTGCCGTCGATCCAGGCGTCGTAGGCGGGGCGGTTGACCTTGCCGAACTCTTCGCTGCCGGCCGGACGCGGCTCGTTGGCAAGTTGCCAGGCCATGATCGTCGGATCGTCGCGATAGGGCTTGCCGGTGACGGTGCTGGTGCGGCCGACCAGGGCCTTCACATAGTGGCGGAAGAGGGTGTTGGCCTTGCCGTCGGCATAGAAGCGGGCCGAATAGTCGGCGAACTGCGGCCAGGGGTGGGCCGGGTCGCCCTGCTGGAACCAGGTCCCGTTGCCGGTCCAGTTCAGATAGGCCGGCATGCCGCCCGACCAGTCCCAGAAGTTGTTGACGTAGATGACGGCCTTCATGCCGCGCTTGCCCATCTCGGCCAGCAGCACGTCCAGGCCTTTCAGCAAATCCTGGTCGTAGTCCTCGCCGGGGCCGCGGAAGGTGGGATCCAGCGCCACCTTGGCCGGCGAGCGCTCGCCCGCGCCCAGGACGCGCAGGTTGGTGACGCCCAGCGCCTGCAGCTTGTCGAGTTCGCGGGTCAGGCGCGCGCGGTCGCCGAAGGCGGCCGGAGCCCCTAGCCAGGCGCCGTACCAGAGATTGGCCCCGACGAAGCGATAGGGTTTCCCGCCCAGGGAAAGGCGGCCGTCCTTGACCGTTACGAAGCCCGGACGGGCCGCGGCCAGGGTCGGAACGGCCGCCGAACCGGCCGTCAGGCTCGCCGCGCCGGCGGCCAGGATCGCGCGTCGCGAAAGCATTCCCGGTGTCTCCCCACTTGTGATTTGCCGGGACGTTAGCGGAGGCCCTCGGGGCCGGTCCAGCGATTAAATAAATTTGATGAAGTTAATCGGCCGTCCTAGTCGGCGTGCTTGTGAGGCGCCTTGGCGGCGTGGGCCACGGTCCAGTCGACGACGGCGGCGATGGCCGTGGGGGCCAGGGTCTCCTCGATCTCGAGATATTCGGACGGCGCCCCGGTGGTCGCCGTCTGGAAGAGGTGGTTGAGGCCCGGCAGCACCAGCGTCGTGGCGTCCTTGTTGTCCGCCAGGGCGGCCTTGATCGCCGGCAGGTTCTGGGCGGCCGAGACCTGGGTGTCCTTGTCGCCGTTGAGCGCCAGGACGGGCGCGCGGACCTGGCGCAGGTAGACGGCGGGATCCAGGGTGAGGAAGGTCTTGAACCAGGGCGAGGCGAAGCGACCGAACGCGGCCTCGACGGCTTCCGGCGGCATGCCCTTTTCGCCCAGCGCCGCGATCAGGCGGGGCTTGATCCTGGCCGGATCGGGCTCGGCGATGACGGTGTCGGACGCCGTCTGGATCAGCTGGGCCTGCTGCTCGGCGGCGGCCGGCGGGGCGCCGCTGGCCACGGCGATGTCGTGGCTCTGGGTGCGCATCACCTGGGCGCCGGGCACGCCGGTGCCGGCCATCAGCACCACGAAGGCGATCCTAGGGTCCTTGGCGGCCACGATCGGCGCGATCAGCCCGCCCTCGCTGTGGCCGATCAGGCCGACCCGGTCGGGATCGATGTCCTTGCGCTCGCGCAGGAAGGCCACGCCCGCCGCCACGTCGGTGGCGAAGTCCAGGCTCGTGACGGTCTTGATGTCGCCGGCCTGAGAGCCGCCGACCCCGCGGTCGTCGACCCGCAGCACGGCCACGCCCTTGCGGGTCAGGGCGTCGGCCAGCACCAGGAACGGCTTGTGCTCGAACAGGGTCTCGTCGCGGTCCTGCGGCCCCGAACCGGTGATCAGCATGGCGACCGGGAAAGGCCCCTGGCCCGGCGGCAGGGTCAGGGTCCCGGCCAGCTTCAGGCCCGAGGCCGGATTGACGTAGGACACCTCTTCGGCGCGGTAGGGGAAGGGCGGCTTGGGCGTCTGCGGCCGCTTGACCGGCGCGACCGCCGGCGGGGTGCGTCCCATGCTCAGGGGCAGGCTGGCGCCGCCCTGCAGCCAGTTCCCGGCCAGGGTCTTGCCGTCGGCCGACAGCTGGCCCTCGAAGGCCGCGGCCGGCATGGTCAGCACCAGCCGGGCCTTGCCGTCGGCGAAGCTGGCCGTCGCCTTCAGCCCCAGCGCGCTCTGGGCCGGGCTGTCGACGCTGGCCGAGCCGTCGGCCTTGACGTGGAACACCAGCGGCAGCTTGGTCGGCCCCGCCGCCAGAGTGCCGTACCAGTCGCCGACGATCGGCTCGACCTGGGCGCTGGCGATCGCGGGCGCGACGAACAGGGCGGCGGCGAGGGCCACGGATCGCAGCAAGCGCATGGTTGTAAGGTCTCCGGAAAACTCTCCCGAAGATTGCGCATGCGCGAGCTGCGCCGTCTAGCGTTGCTCCAGGCCGTGCCAGATCCGGGTGATGGTCACATGCTGGCCTTTGACGCGATAGCGAACGATGTAGGCGCTGCGGCCGAAGGGAATGTTGATCTCGCGAGTGGTCGCGCCGACGATGCGGCCGCGAAGGGGGCTCTCTTCCAAGCTGGTCGAGGCTTGGGCGATTTGGGCGCTCAGTCTGTCGGCCGCGCGCGGACTTTGTTCCCTTAGCGTGGCGTCCAGGCGGGCGGCGTCCCGGCTCGCTCGAAGCGTGACCGCGACCGTGTAGGTCAACGACGGCCGAGAAGTTGGGCGCGGAATTCTTCCAGCGAGATGGTGGGCTCCTCGCCGGCCTCTACGGCGTCGGCGATCGCCTCGTCTATGGCCGGATCGGGATCGATCGTCCTGGGCGGCAGGTCGTCCAGCCCGGCCTCGATCAGTTCGCGCGCGTACTCGGCCGGCGAAACGCCCAGCCGCTCGGCGACCGCCGCCAATCGGGCGGCTTGCTCTTCGTCGATGTGGATGTCGAAGCCGTCGGCCATGGGCGAAGGGTCTCGCCCATGGCCGGGGTCGTCAAGGTCAGAGATTGAGCAGCGTCGGATCGCCGCCCTGGGCGGTGATGTTGACGCTGAGCGCGCGCTCGACCGCGAAGCGCAGCAGGGCGTGGGGGCCGCCGGCCTTGGGGCCGGTGCCCGACAGGCCCTCGCCGCCGAACGGCTGCACGCCCACGACCGCGCCGGTCATGCTGCGGTTCACATAGGCGTTGCCGGCCGGGACCAGGCGCACCACCTCGTCGGCGAAGGCCTGGATGCGCGAGTGCACGCCGAGCGTCAGGCCATAGCGGCGGGCCGCCAGGGCGCCGGCGACCTGCTCCAGGTCTTCGGGCTTGTAGCGCACCACGTGCAGGATCGGGCCGAACACCTCGCGTTCGAGGAAGTCGGCGGCAGGGATCTCGGCCAGCACCGGGGCGAAGAACGTGCCGGCGGCCGGGGTCTCCAGGGCGTGCAGCACCTTGGCCTCGCGCTTGAGGCGGACCAGGTGCTTTTCGAGCGCCTCCTTGGCCTCGGCGTCGATCACCGGGCCGACGTCGGTGGTCGCATCGGCCGGATCGGCCACGACCAGGGCGTCCATGGCGCCCTTCAGGCCCTCGATGATGTGGTCGGCGGTGTCGGTGGGCAGGAACAGCAGGCGCAGGGCCGAACAGCGCTGGCCGGCCGAACCGAAGGCCGAGACGATGACGTCGTCGATCACCTGCTCGCGCTGCGCCGTCGTGTCGACGAACATGCCGTTGAGGCCGCCGGTCTCGGCGATGAACGGCACGATCGGACCCTGGCGCTGGGCGAGGGTCTGGTTGATCCGCCAGGCCGTGTCGGTGCCGCCGGTGAAGGCCACGCCGTCCAGGCCCTCATGGGCGGTCAGGGCCGCGCCGACGGTCTCGCCGCGGCCGGGCAGCAGGGCCAGAAGGCGCGGATCCAGGCCCGCGGCGTGATAGAGCTTCACGGCCTCGTAGGCGATGACCGGGGTCTGCTCGGCCGGCTTGGCCAGCACGGCGTTGCCGGCCGCCAGGGCCGCGGCGATCTGGCCGGTGAAGATGGCCAGCGGGAAGTTCCACGGGCTGATGCAGACGAAGACGCCGCGACCCGCGAGAGCCAGGGTGTTGGTCTCGCCGACGGGACCCTTCAGCACCTCGGGCTCGCCGAACTGCTTTTCGGCCAGCACCGCGTAATAGCGGCAGAAGTCCACGGCTTCGCGCACCTCGGCGATGCCGTCCGACAGGGTCTTGCCGGCCTCGCGCGACAGGATGGCGATCAGGCGCTCGATATTGGCTTCCAGGGCGTCGCCCATGGCGCGCAGCACCTTGGCGCGAGCAAAGCCGCCGGCGCGGTCCCACTCGCCTTGCGCGGCGCGGGCCAGCTTGAAGGCCTTGTCGATCTGCGGGATCTGGGCTTCCGACACCGCGCCGACCACGCGGCCGGCGTCGACCGGCGAGACCACTGGCAGCGGCGGGCCGCCGGCTTCCAGCTTGCCGCCGATCAGCGGACCCGATTGCAGCGGAGCAGCGTCCACGGCGTCCACGGCGGCGGCCAGGCGGTCGCGATCGGCCTTCACCGACAGGTCCAGGCCCGCGCTGTTCCTGCGGCCTTCGCCATAGACCTCGATCGGGGTCGGGATCTTGGCGTGGCGGTCGGGATGGGCCTCGACCGTGGTGATCGGATCGACCACCACCTTCTCGACCGGCACCCGCTCGTCGAGCAGGGCGTGCACGAACGACGTGTTGGCGCCGTTCTCCAGCAGGCGGCGCACCAGGTAGGGCAGCAGGTCCTCGTGCCCGCCGACGGGGGCGTAGGCGCGCAGGACGATGCCGTCATAGAGGTCGTCGGCGGCCTTATACAGCGCCTCGCCCATGCCGTGCAGGCGCTGGTGCTCGATCTTCACGCCGGCGTTCTTGGCCATGCGCACCACGGCCGCCAGGGTGTGGGCGTTGTGGGTGGCGAACTGGGCGTAGAGGTGCGGGGCGGCCTCGATCAGGGCCTTGGCGTTGACCAGGTACGACAGATCGGTGGCGGGCTTGGTGGTGTAGACCGGATAGTCCGGGCGGCCGGCGACCTGGGCGCGCTTGATCTCGCTGTCCCAGTAGGCGCCCTTGACCAGGCGCACCATCAGGCGGCGACCGGTTTCCTGCGACAGGGCCGACAGGCGGGCGATCACCTCGCCGCAGCGCTTCTGGTAGGCCTGCACGGCCAAACCCAGGCCCTTCCACTCGCCCAGGGCCGGTTCGCGGCACAGCTTGTCGAGCAGCTTCAGCGACAGGGCCAGGCGGTCGGCCTCTTCGGCGTCGATGGTGAAGTTGATGTCGTACTTGGCCGCGATCAGGGCCAGGCGCAGGGTGCGGGGATAGAGCTCCTCCCACACGCGGTCTTCGTGCGTGGCCTCGTAGCGCGGGCACAGGGCCGACAGCTTCACCGACACGCCATGGCCCTTTTCAGGGCCGGCCTTGTTGGACAGCTTGCCGACCGTCTCGATGGCGGCGGCGTAGGACTTTTCGTACCGCTCGGCGTCGGCGGCCGTGCGGGCGCCTTCGCCCAGCATGTCGAACGAGCACATGGTGTCTTCGCCGGCGGCGCGCTTGATGGCCGCCTCGATCGTGCGGCCCAGCACGAACTGTTCGCCCATGATGCGGATGGCCTGGCCGACGGCGGCGCGGATCACCGGCTCGCCCACACGGCCGGCGAGTTTCTTGATGAAGCCCGGCAGGTCCTTCTTGGCCTCGTCGTCGGGCTCGACGATCTTGCCGGTCAGCATCAGGCCCCAGGTCGAGGCGTTGACGAACAGGCTGTCGCTGCCGCCAAGGTGGCTGGCCCAGTCGGCCGAGCCGATCTTCTCGGCGATCAGCTTGTCGCGGGTGTCGTCGTCGGGGGTGCGCAGCAGGGCCTCGGCCAGGCACATCAGCGCCAGGCCCTCGCGGGTGCCCAGGCTGAACTCCTGCAGGAAGCTTTCGACCACGCCCTGCTTGCGGACGGACCGGCGGGCGCCGCGCACCAGGGCCTCGGCCTCGGCGCGCACGGCGGCGCGGTCTTCGCTCGACAGGGCCTTGGCGGCCAGCAGGTCGGCGATCACCGCCTTCTCGTCACGGTACTTGCCGTCGTCCAGGGAGTCCCAACCAGTCATGACGCTTCCTCAGAGATGATTTATCGTCGCTGTAACCTGGGTCTGATCGAAGGTGCTTCGTTTGTTTGTTCTGGCTTCCGTATCCTGTTCGGCGTAAACGACGAAAAACGTCTTCCGCTCCAAAGGGCCGAAAACCTCCGCGACAGGGCGTCGCGACCGGCGTGGACGCAGGTCGACGAACGCAGGTTAGGAGAGGCTCAAAGGGGAGGGAAGGGGAGCACTGGAAGGGACGCGTCTCGGGGGGACTCGCGCGTCCCTTCCGCTCGTCGCCGGCGCTGGGGGATGCGCGGCGATGGTTTCCCGCCGAGCGGGAGGTCCAATGCGAAGCGCGCCGACTGGGGGGAGCGGCGAGGGGAAGCTTCGCTAGGACGATTGAGGGTGTAGGCCTCTTCGTTCCGAAGGTGCTTTGTTTGTTATCGGTATTTTCAAAACAATCTTCGCTGAAAGTGACGAAATTCCATGTCCGCTCTAGATGACACCGATCGCCGACTGTTGCGCGTGCTGCAGGCCGACGGCCGGATCACCAACGCCGAGCTGGCCAAGCGCTGCAACCTGTCGCCGGCCGCCACCTTCGACCGGGTGCGCCGCCTGCGCGAGCGCGGCTTCATCACCGGCTATGCGGCCCTGCTCGACCCGGCCAAGGTCGACCGCGCCCTGCTGATCTTCGTCGAGGTGGTGCTGGACCGCACGACCGGCGAGGTGTTCGAGGACTTCGCCGCCGCCGTGCGCCGTGCGCCCGAGGTGCTGGAGTGCCACATGGTGGCCGGCGGCTTCGACTATCTGATCAAGGCCCGCGTGCGCGACATGGACGCCTATCGCAGCTTCCTGGGCGACATCCTGGTCAAGATGCCGGGCGTGCGCGAGACCCGCACCTATGCGGTGCTGGAAGAGGTCAAGAGCACGGTTCAGCTGCCGCTCTGAGCAGGGCGAGGTTGGCGCTGTTGGCGGCCAGGGCCTCGCGCAGGTCCGGCCGGTCGGGTAGGCGGGCCTCGACGGCGCCGTTGGGCGCGCGGACCACGAAGCCGCCGGCCTCCAGCTTCAGCAGGTGGCGGCGGGTGGTCTCGATCGGCATCCGCAGCGAGCGCGCGACGCCCGTCAGCCGCACGGGGCCGCCCTCCTCGCCCGCCAGCCGCAGCACGGCCAGGAACACCAGCCCGCGCAGGACGTCGCCGTCGAACACCGACCATAAGAGACCCGCGCTGCGCAGCAGATAGTCGGCCCCCGCCTCGAGATCGCGGCGCGCCGGCGCCGTCTGATTGGACATCGCATCCCCCTCTGGAGAAGACGACGTCCCACGGCGCGGCGGCCGCTACTTTGATCGCGATCAAGGCGCAACCAGCGTTCTTCAGTCATCCGGGGGCGATGTCACCCAGTTCAGCAGAAGCGCCGCGATGAGCGCGCCCACCGAAGACGCGCCGGCCTTCTCCGGCGAGGACATCGTCCGCCTGTTCGCCGCCACCTACCTGCCGCTGTGCCGCACGCTTGAGGAGGCCGGCGCATTGGACCCCAAGGCCCTGTCGCGCGACATCGCCGCCCGCATCGGACCCGACCACGACGAGCCCTGGGCCATGCTGGCCGCGGCTTTGTGCAAGGTGCTGGACGGGGAGGGGCAGTAGCCGCTCTTCCAGTGTTGTCATCCCGGCCGCAGCGAAGCGGAGCGCCGGGACCTCCCACCACTCAGATCCCGCCGACGTGGGAGGTCCCGGCTCTACGGACCGCTACGCGCTCCTCCGGCCGGGATGACAGGTTTCTTTGAAGCTACCCCCGTCCGCCCGGGATCAAGCGCAGGGCGGGCCGGCCCCGCGCATCCGCCGCAACCCGCGCCCGGCGCAGCACGATCTGCAACGCCTCGACCGTCGCCGCGCTTGGGCTGTCCTCGCCCGGCCGCACATAGAGCGACATCACGTCGGCGAGCCGCGCCCGGTCGATCACGCCGGAAGCCTCCAGCCGCTCGCACAACGGCAGGTAGGTGGCGGCGAACAGCTTGATCAGGTCCGCGCCGGTGAACCGCACCGCCTCGTCCGGGGTCTCCGCCATCGCCCCGCTCCCTTAAGCGGCCCGAAGGTCGGCGTCGTCGTCGCGGGTGCGGAAGAGGCCGATGCGCTGGGCCAGCTCCGCAGCCTCGGCCTTCAGGGCGTGGGCGGCGGCGGTGGTCTGCTGGACCATGGCCGCGTTCTGCTGCACCACCCGGTCCATCGCCCCCATGGTGGTGTTCACCTCGCCCAGGTTCATGGCCTGGTCGTTGGCCGAGCGGGCGATGGCGTCGATCTGCAGGTCGATCTCGGCCACCCGGGCCACGATCCGGCGCAGGGCCTCGCGGGTCTTGCCCACGCGCTCGACGCCGGCGCTGACCTGGCGGCTGGAGACGTCGATCAGGGCCTTGATCTCGCGCGCCGCGTCGGCCGAGCGCTGGGCCAGGGCCCGCACCTCCTGCGCCACGACGGCGAAGCCCTTGCCGGCCTCGCCCGCCCGCGCGGCCTCCACCCCGGCGTTGAGGGCCAGAAGGTTGGTCTGGAAGGCGATCTCGTCGATGACCGAGATGATCTGGCCGATCTGCCCCGACGAGGTCTCGATCCGGGTCATGGCGTCGACGGCCTCGGTGACCACCGGGTCGGACAGTTCGGCCTCCTCGCGGGCTCGGGCGGCGGCGGCGTTGGCCTGGCGGGCGTTCTGCGCCGTCTCGTTGACCGTGGTGGTGATCTGGCCCAGCGCGGTGGTGGTCTGCACCAGGCTGGCGGCCTGGTCCTCGGTGCGGTTGGCCAGCTCGTCGGAGGCGCGGCTCATCTCGGCGACGCCGTCGCTCATGCTGGCGGCGTTGCCGGAGATCTCGCCCAGGGCGGCGCGCAGCTTGGCCAGAGCATCGTTGAAGTCCTGCCGCAGCGGCTCGTACTGGGCGGCGAAGCGGGTATCGAGCCGCCAGGTCAGGTCGCCTCCGGCCACCTGGCGCAGGGCGCGGGCCAGGGCTTCGACGACTTCCGTCTGCTCGGCCTCCATCACCTGCTTGAGCCTGGCGCGTTCGGCGTTGGCGCGGTCGCGCTCGGCGCGTTCGGCCTGGGCGGCGGCGTTGGCCGCGTCGGCGGCGCGGGCGGCGGTCTCGACCGCCTCGGTGCGGGCCGTGACGGTGACGAACAGGCGCGAGACCCCGGCCGTCAGCCAGATCAGCGACCAGGCGGTGGCGGCGGTCATGCCCACGCGCAGCACGATCGCCAGCAGGCTCTCGTCGGCGGCCAGGCGATGCGGGGCCAGCAGCGGGGCCAGGACGTCGAGGCCGACGAAGGCGGTCGCCGCCAGGGCCACGATCCGCCAGTCGCCATAGGCCACCAGCAGAGCCAGCGCCGCCAGGAAGGCCATGCGGGCGACGTCCTGCTGGGCGCTTCCCTGGAAGGCCAGCACGAACAGCGTCACCTGCCCGACCAGGGCCAGGGCCGCGCAGGTCCGCTGCAACAGCGTGTCGCGCCACAGGCCGAAGGCGGCCAGGGCCAGCACCGCCAGCCCGGCGGCGCAGGCGAAGGGCAGGGCGACCGCCGTCCCGGCGATGAAGCCCGCGGCCGGCACGACCGCCGCCATGGCCGCCACGCAGGCCACCACCAACTGGCCGCCGACCCGACGCTGCGATTGGATGCTGTCAAACTCGATCAAACGCACGCCCGCCTCCGATATTCTGACCGGAAGGTCGATCATCGGCGTTAATCGACAGTAATCGAGTCGTGTAAATCTGGCGTTCTTTAGATACGTACCAATACGTATCCCGCTTTCGAGATCGCATTTTCTCAAAATGAGAAAGCAACGGTGCTGAGTTATTTCACCGCAAGCGACGTAGTTTCTTGTTGGGGCAGGCATGAAAAAGCCGCCCGGGCCAAGGCCAGGGCGGCTCGTTCATTCAGCGGTGCGTGACGGCCCTTAGTGGCTGTCGCGCGGCAGGCCCTTGGTCTGGGCGATGCGCTGGTACTTCACGGCCGGTTCCAGCACCGCGCCGGTGTCCATCTGGCCGACGATGGCGCGCTGGATCTCCTGCCACGGGGTCTGGCTTTCCGGATACTTGTAGCCGCCGGCCGCTTCCAGGTCCTTGCGGCGCTGGGCGACTTCCTCGGGCGTGATCAGTACATCGACGCGCGACTTGCGCAGGTCGAAGCGCACGCGATCGCCGCTCTTCAGCAGCGCCAGGCCGCCGCCGGCGGCGGCTTCGGGCGAAGCGTTGAGGATCGAGGGCGAGCCCGAGGTGCCCGACTGGCGGCCGTCGCCGATGCAGGGCAGCTGCTTGACGCCGCGTTTGATCAGGTAGTCGGGGGCGCGCATGTTCACGACCTCGGCCGAGCCCGGATAGCCGATGGGGCCGGCGCCGCGCATGAACAGGATCGAGTTCTCGGTGATGCCCACCGACGGGTCGTCGATGCGGTGGTGGTAGTCCTCCGGACCGTCGAACACCACGGCGTCGCCTTCGAAGGCGTCCGGGTCCTCGTCGTTCGACAGGTAGCGGTCGCGGAACTCGCCCGAGATGACGCTGGTCTTCATGACCGCCGAGTTGAACAGGTTGCCGCGCATCACGACGAAGCCGGCGCGCTCGACCAGCGGGTTGTCGAAGGTGCGGATGACGTCGGCGTCCTCGATCACGGCGTCGCGGCAGGCGTCGCCCATGGTCTGGCCCGAGACGGTCAGGGCGTCTTCGTGGATCAGCCCCTGCTTGATCAGCTGGGCGGTGACGGCGGGCACCCCGCCGGCGTGGTAGTAGTCCTCGCCCAGATACTTGCCGGCCGGCTGCAGGTTGACCAGCAGCGGCACGTCCTCGCCCTTCTCCTGCCAGTCGTCCACGGTCAGCTCGACGCCGACGTGGCGGGCCAGGGCGTTCAGGTGGATCGGGGCGTTGGTCGAGCCGCCGATCGCCGAGTTGACGACGATGGCGTTCAGGAAGGCCTCGCGGGTCAGGATGTCCGAGGGCTTGAGGTCCTCTTTCACCATGTCCACGATCCGCAGGCCGGTGTGGTAGGCGTTTTCCTGGCGGTCGCGGTAGGGGGCCGGGATGGCGGCCGAGCCGGTGAGCGACATGCCCAGGGCCTCGGTCAGCGAGTTCATCGTCGTGGCCGTGCCCATGGTGTTGCAGAAGCCGGTCGACGGGGCCGAGCTGGCGACCAGCTTGATGAAGCCGGCGTTGTCGATCTCGCCGGCGGCCAGCATCTCGCGGGCCTTCCAGACGATGGTGCCCGAACCGGTGCGCTCGCCCTTGTACCAGCCGTTCAGCATCGGGCCGACCGACAGGGCGATGGCCGGGATGTTGACGGTGGCGGCGGCCATCAGGCAGGCCGGGGTGGTTTTGTCGCAGCCGATGGTCAGCACGACGCCGTCGATCGGATAGCCGTACAGGGTCTCGACCAGGCCCAGATAGGCCAGGTTGCGGTCCAGGCCCGCGGTCGGGCGCTTGCCGGTTTCCTGGATCGGGTGGACCGGGAACTCGATGGCGATGCCGCCGGCGGTGCGGATGCCTTCACGCACGCGTTCGGCCAGCACCAAGTGGTGGCGGTTGCACGGCGACAGGTCCGAGCCGGTCTGGGCGATGCCGATGATCGGCTTGCCCGATTGCAGTTCTTCCAGGGTCAGGCCGTAGTTCAGGTAGCGCTCGAGATAGAGCGCGGTCATGTCCACGTTGTCGGGATTGTCGAACCAGGCCCGCGAACGAAGGGTGCGGGGCGCGGACTTGGTGGTCATGACGGTCCTGTTTTTCCTCGGTCGATCCAATCTGGATCGCCTCGCCGGGCGAGGTTTATACTATTTGTCTGACTATACCGCCGGGCGGGGGTCGTCAACGACCGCCATGGTGGCGGCCAAGGCGGCGGAAGGTCGCGCGCCTTCAAGGCCTTGCGAGCGGCTCGCAAGTGTCTGACTGGCGCCGGCTCACCGATGATAGCGCTCACATTATATGGCGCCGACGGGCGTTCTGTCACTGACGACGCTGTTCGATCAACCTACGCCGTGGCAAATGTCTGAGCAATCGGGGGCATCCCCCTTTCCGTAAAATCCCCGCGAAAGCGGGGACCCAGGTGTTTTTGAAACCCACGGCTTCAAAGCCCTTCCCCCTCGATGGGGGAAGGGTTGGGATGGGGGTGACACGGCATGTCCGCCTGCACGGCCTCATCGAGCCTGACCGCCGCAACCACCCCCAACCCCGGCCCTTCCCCCATCAAGGGGGAAGGGAGA
>NZ_QHJY01000322.1 GCF_003185805.1 Caulobacter sp. D5 | reverse complement strand
GGCCCTGATCGGCGGCGCCATGGCGGCCCTGGTCCAGCTGTCGGGCCTGGCCCCGCCAGCCCCGACCGGCCCGACCGCCTTCATCCTGGGCTTCCTGGCCGTGGCCACCACGGGCCTTGGCCTCGCCGCCGGCCTGATGCTGACCCACCGCCGGGCCGGCGAGCGCGACGTGCGCAACCTGTCGGAGCTGACCGCCCTCTCGACCCTGCTGGACGGCCTGCCCTTCCTGGCCTTCGTCGTCACCCTGCAGGGCCGCGTGCGCACCGTGCGCGGCGTCGCCCCCGAGGGCGCGGCGCTGGACCGGATCATGATCGACGGCCTTTCCCAGGCCGCCGTGCCGGGCGAGCGCGCCCGCGTCGACTTCGCCCTGGGCCAGGCCCTGCGCGAACGCGAGGCGGTCCTGACCTTCCCCGCCGCCGAGGCCCCGGAAAAGACCCTGTCCCTGACCCTGCGCCGCGTAGGCCCGGGCGTGCTGGTGGGGGTGATGCGCGACGTCACCGCCGAGACCCGCCACCTGCTGCAGCTGGACCAGGCCCGCAACGACGCCGAGCAGCTGGCCGCCGGCCGCGCCCGCTTCCTGGCCAATATGAGCCACGAGCTGCGCACGCCGCTGAACGCCATCATGGGCTTCTCCGACATCATGCGCGCGCGGATGTTCGGCCCCCTGACCGACCGTTACGGCGAATACGCCGAGCTGATCCATGAGAGCGGCCGCCACCTGCTGGACCTGATCAACGACGTGCTCGACATGTCGAAGATCGAGGCCGAGCGCTTCGAGCTGTCGCGCGGCGAGTTCGACGCCCGCGAGGCCGTCAACGCCGCCATGCGCCTGCTGCGCGTCCAGGCCGACAGCGTCGGGGTGCAGCTGCGCGGCGTGCTGCCGCCGGGCGAGCTCGATGTCGACGCCGACCGCCGGGCCCTGAAGCAGATCGTGCTGAACCTGGTTTCCAACGCCCTGAAGTTCACCCCGCGCGGCGGCCAGGTGACGGTCACGGCCGACGGCCACGACGGCATGCTGGAGATCGTCGTCGCCGACACCGGCGTCGGCATCAGCCCCGAGGACCTCGAGCGCCTGGGCCGTCCCTACGAGCAGGCCGGCGGCGTCGACCAGCGCGCCAAGGGCACCGGCCTTGGCCTGTCGCTGGTGCGGGCCTTCGCCCAGCTGCACGGCGGCGAGATGCACGTCGAAAGCCGCCTGGGGGCTGGCACCAGCGTATCGGTGCGCATGCCGATCCTGCTGGCCGCCCCGGTCGCTCCGCCCGTCCCGGAAAGCCCCACGGCCACCGCCGACGCCATGGAGCAACTGTTCGAGCCGCCCTCCGAGGGCCAGGCCGAAGAGCCCTTCCTGGGCGAAAACGTCATCCGCTTCGCCCCGCCGCGCTGATACCCTTCTCCCCTTGCGGGAGAAGGTGGCGGCCGAAGGCCGACGGATGAGGGGTCTCTCAGA
>NZ_QHJY01000321.1 GCF_003185805.1 Caulobacter sp. D5 | reverse complement strand
TGCCCAGCCGCAGCCGCCGATGGCTGGCCGAGGGCGGCGGCGGCGCGACCGGCGGCGGCCGCAACGAGACGACGGTGGACACGGAAACCTCCCCTGGGCTTCGATGGATCATCGTTCTTACAGAAAATAATTTCTGTCAAACGATATGAATCGGTGATCGACCGCGACGGGGCGAGGAACGCGAACGGGGCTGGCCCATTGAAGTCGCAGCAAGCGGGGAGAGCGCGGCATGCGGCGACGGTTGTTGGTTCTGGCCCTGGGGCTTTCGCCCCTGGCCGCCTGCCTGCCCAACGGCGTCAAGGACGCCTCGAAGCTGGCGATCTGGCAGGCCAACGGCTTGCCGGCCAAGGCCACCCTGCTGAACCGGATGGCGCCCAAGGGCTTTTTCGGACCCAAGGCCGAGTGGTCGGGCGCCGGGCCGGCGGTGTGGACGGCGACGGCGGGCGAGGGGATCGTCCTGACCGCCCGTGACGCGGCCAACGGCGAGGCGGTCAGCTACACGCTGGTCGTCGCCGAGCGGCCGGCCTCGGTGGAGAAGGGCTCGCCGATCCGCGACTTCGTCGTCGCCGTCGCCCCGCCGCACCTGATCTCGGACGCCGAGGCCGTCGCCAAGCGGCTGCAGATCTTCTCCGACGCCTCGGAGCCCGCCGACGCGGCCCTGGGCGGCCTGCTGTTCCGCTACACCCCGGCGGGCCCGGGCTATCGGATCGACGTCGCGCCCGCCTCGTCGCCGCCGCCGTAGACCCGCACCCAGTCGACCAGCAGGCTTTCGGGCAGGGCGGCGTCGTCGACGCCCTTGCGGCCCGTCGTCTCGGCCCAGCGCCCGCCGACCGCCAGGTTCAGGATCAGGTGGAAGCGCTCGTCGAAGGGCCGGCCGCCCGGGCGGCTGAAATAGGGTTTGCCGTCGATCGACCAGATCAGCCGGCGCGGCGTCCACTCCAGGGCGAAGACGTGGAAGACGGTCAGGTCGTCGAGCCGGGTCTCGGCGCTGTCGCTGCGGTTGGCGGCCAGGGTCGGGCCGTGGTGCGCCGCCGCCCGCACCACGTCGCGGCAGGAAAGGCAGCGGACGCCCAGGTTCACCGCCTCGGCGATGTCGAGCTCGCCCGACAGCGGATAGGGGCCGTAGTTGTCGTGCTCGGGCAGCATCCAGATCGCCGGCCACAGGCCCTGGCCCAGCGGCAGCTTGGCCCGGACCTCGATGCGACCGTAGCGGAACGAGGCCAGGCCCTTGGTGTGGATCCGGCCCGAGGCGTAGTCGCGGGTGATGCGCGCCGCGCCGGGGGCGGCGTCGCGAACGGCCGGGCCGGTGGTCCTGGCGCGTCGGGCGGTCAGGCGCAGCACCCCGCCCGACACCGAGACGGCGGCGGGCGTGTAGCACTGGCGCTCCTCGTTGCCGCCGCCCCAGCAGTCGTTCGACGCCGCCCATCTGGCGGGATCCAGCCGCTCGCCGTCGAACTCGTCGGACCAGATCAGGCGTGGCGCGGCCGCAGCCGGAGCGGCGAGCATGGCCAGCAGCAGGGCAAGGCGGATCACGGGATTGCCGTCGTCGAGCGGCCGCCCTCCGGCAGGGCCAGGGTCACGGTCTTGCTGGACGCCTTGGGCAGAAGGATCTCCACGCCCGACACGGCCCGGGGCGCGGCGGCGGTCAGGGTCCAGCCGGCGCCGCGCGGCTCGACGTCCAGCTCCAGGGCGTCGCGGGCCGACCACCAGTCGCCGAAGCGGTCGGTCGCGCCCATCCAGGCCCGGCCCTTCCAGCGGTCGGCCAGGGCCGCCTCGAAGGCCAGCTTGTCGCCGATCGTGTTGGGGTGGATCAGCACGGTGACCACGCCCCGGTCGCGGGCCACCCTGGCCACCAGGGCGTCGGCGGAGTCGAGCCGTTGCAGCAGGGGCGGCGGCGCCTCGTCCTCGATGGCGACCGGGAACTCGAACACCGGCTGCAACGCGCCGTCCGCGCGCCCGTCGGTCAGCTGGAAGGGCAGGTGGGTCAGCACGGTGTTGGCGGTGATCGACGAGGAATAGCGGTAGCCGCTGGCGTCCAGGGCCTGGGGCAGGGTGAAGGGATAGGCCAGGCGTCCGGGGCGGAACGAGACGACCTGTGCGCCCGCCAGCCGCTCCAGCAGGAACTTCGACACCCTAAGTTCGCCGAGGATCGACGCGCCCCGGACCGTGTCGACCGTCTCGACGAACGGCCGGTAGCGGGGATAGCGCTCGCGGCCGTCGCCCAGCGACATGGTGTGCTCGAAGGCCCCGGAGTGGGCGACGGTGTGGCTGCCCACCTCCTGGCCGCGCGCCAGCAGGCCCTTGACGTCGGCCACCGCCGCCTCGTCGAAGAACACCTTGTCGTTGTAGTCCTTCATGTACTTGGTCTGGACGTAGAAGGTGCCGCGGATGTCGCGCGCCTTCAGGGCGTCGGCATAGGCCAGGGCGTTGCGCACCGACGGGCCGTAATCGACGTCGTGGGTGAACAGGATCGACACCTGCTTGCCGGCCGGGGCGGTGGAGACCAGCCAGGGCATGGGCTCGCCGGCCACATAGAGGTCGCGCACCCAGCGGAACAGGCTGTCGAGCGAGGGCTCGTAGCCGTTGACGTAGCGCCGGGCCAGGGCCTCGGCCCGGCCGTTCATCGAGCGCTGGGCCAGCGAGCCGAGATCCACGCCCAGCACGCAGGCCTGGCCGCCCACCTGGCGGCAGGCGGCGGCTGTCGAGCCGTCGTCGAAGCGGGCGGCGACCTGGGCCGTCCCCGGCGCGTAGCCGACGCTGGCGACCTTGGCCTCGCCGGCCGAGGAGACGACGATCTCGTCGGCCTCGGGCTCGCCCGTCGTCTTGCTCCAGCGCAGCCGCAGGCGGGACGAGGCCTCGGTTCCCGGGCCGACGCCGAACAGCTCGCCCAGGCCGCCGCCCGCCAGGTTGAAGGCCAGCACCGTGCCGCCGTCGCGAACGTGCTGGGCCAGGGCGCGCAGCTGGCCGGCGGTCAGCACCCGGCCCGAGACGATCGGATAGACCAGCACCACCTTGTGGGTCATGGCCTTGGCTGGATCCTGGGTGACCGTGATCGGCACGCCGTGGGCGCGGAAACCGCGCACCAGGCCCAGCCATCCCGACTGCGGGTCGGTGACCAGTATGGCCAGGCGGTGCGGGCCGCCCCTGTCGAACTGGGCGATGCGAGTGCGGGGCGGCTCGACGATCTTCGAGGCCTGGGCCGGACCGCGTACGCCGGGGAAGACGTGCATGACCGAAGGATCGGGTCGTTCGCGCCACCACCACCAGCCGCCGGCGAGCAGTACGGCCAGGACGAGCAGCAGCAGCGGCAGGCGGCGTCGGAACATGCGTCCTCCGGTCGGGGGAGAGGGGCGCGCCCATCCAAACCCGAAAACGCCAAACGCGCGAGCCTGTGATTTCGCCGCGCGGCGAGGTTGCGGTCGTCCGGCGAAGCTTTCCCTTCGGCGCGGGGGCTTCTATATGCGGACGCTTCCTGTTCGTTGTTCGCCCCCGGAAAGACGCCCCGTCCCATGGCCCGCATCCTGATCACCTCGGCCCTGCCGTACATCAACGGCATCAAGCACCTGGGGAACCTCGCGGGGTCGATGCTGCCGGCCGACGTCTATGCGCGCTTCCAGCGGGCCCGGGGCCACGACACCCTCTACATCTGCGCCACCGACGAGCACGGCACCCCGGCCGAGCTGGCCGCCGCCGCCGCCGACCAGGACGTGGCGACCTATTGCGAAGAGCAGCACGTCCTGCAGCACGACGTCGGCCGCGCCTTCGGCCTGTCGTGGGACCACTTCGGCCGCTCGTCCTCGCCGCAGAACCACCGCCTGACCCAGCACTTCGCCGAAGTGCTGGAAGCCCAGGGGCTGATCGAGGAGCGGGTCGACCAGATGGTCTACTCGATCGACGACCGCCGCTTCCTGCCCGACCGCTACATCGAGGGCACCTGCCCGCACTGCGGCTTCGAGAAGGCCCGCGGCGACCAGTGCGACAACTGCGGCAACCTGCTCGACCCGACCGACCTGAAGGACCCGTACTCGGTGATCTCGGGCTCGCGGAACCTCGAGGTGCGCGACACCAAGCACCTCTACCTGCTCCAGACCAAGATGGCCGAGCGCATCCGCGCCTGGGTCGACAGCCATCCCGACTGGCCGACCCTGGCCAAGTCGATCGCCTACAAGCATCTGGACGAAGGCCTGATCGATCGCGGCATCACCCGCGACCTCGCCTGGGGCGTGCCCGTGACCAAGGACGGCCTGCCGCGTCCTGGCATGGAGGAGAAGGTCTTCTACGTCTGGTTTGACGCACCGATCGAGTACATCGCCGCCACCCAGGAATGGGCCGAGGCGGGCGAAGGCCGCGACTGGCGCTCGTGGTGGCGCACCGACGCCGGCGCCGACGACGTCCGCTACGTCCAGTTCATGGGCAAGGACAACGTGGCGTTCCACACCGTCAGCTTCCCGGCGACCATCCTCGGCTCAGAAGAGCCGTGGAAGAGCGTCGACATGCTCAAGGCCTTCAACTGGCTGAACTGGTACGGCGGCAAGTTCTCGACCAGCAACAAGCGCGGCGTGTTCATGGACGCGGCGCTCGACATCCTGCCGCCCGATCTCTGGCGCTGGTACCTGACCTCGAACTCGCCGGAAGGCAGCGATACGGCCTTTACCTGGGAGCAGTTCGCCAGCGCCGTGAACCGCGACCTGGCCGACGTGCTGGGCAACTTCGTCAACCGCATCCTGAAGTTCACCGAGAGCAAGTTCGACGGTCTCGTGCCCGAGGGCGGGCAGATCGGCCCGCTGGAGGAGAAGCTCTACGCCGACGTCGCCGCGCGCCTGGCCGACCTCTCCGAGCAGATGGACGCCATCGAGATCCGCAAGAGCGCCCAGGCGCTGCGGGCCCTGTGGGTGGTCGGCAACGAGTACCTGCAGGAGGCCGCTCCCTGGACGGCGATCAAGACCGACCGCGACCGCGCCGCCGTGATCGTGCGCACGGCCCTGAACCTGGCCGCGCTCTACGCCCGCATCTCCGCGCCGTTCATCCCGTTCGCCGCCGAGAAGATCGGCGAGGCCTTCGCCCAGTCCTGGCCGCCCGCGTGGCCGACCGCCGACGTCGCCGCCGAACTCTCGACCGTGCCCGCCGGCCAGGCCGTGCGCGCGCCGGAGGTGCTGTTCAAGAAGATCGACGAGGACATGATCGCCGAATGGGCCGCGCGGTTCGGCGGGGCTGAGTAGCGATCCTCCCCCTGATGGGGGAGGTGGCCCGGAGGGCCGGAGGGGGAAGGGACTTCTGACGTCCGTTCCCCCTCCGCCTGTCGTAGGGACTTCCCCCTCCGTCGGCTTCGCCGACACCTCCCCCTTCAGGGGGAGGGTCTTGGAAATCCCTTCCCCTTCGTCCAACACCGATCTACGGGACGGCCATGCCGCTCGTCGTCCGCCTCTGCCTGTTCTACGTGGCCATCTATCTGGGCACGGGCGTGAGCCTGCCCTACATCGCCACCTTCCTGCGGGCCAAGGGCCTGTCGGGGGCCGAGATCGGCGCCGTGCTGGCCGCGCCGCTGCTGCTCAAGCCCTTCACCGGACCAGTGCTGGCCGTCTGGGCCGACGGGTTCAGGCTGCGGCGCTCGCCAATGATCCTGCTGGCGGTCGCCGCCGCCGTCGCCTATCTCGCCATGCTGATCGCGCCGGGGTTCTGGGGCCTGCTGATCTGCTGGCTGCTGGGCGCGACCCTGCTCTCGACCATCTCGCCGCTGATCGACGTGGTCACCCTGCGCCGGGCGCGGCTGGAGGGCTTCAACTACGGCCTGCCGCGCGGTAGCGGCTCCAGCGCCTTCATCGCCGCCAACCTGGTCATGGGCGTGGTGCTGACGATCGCCGGGGCCGACGTCATCGTCGTCTGGATCACGGTGGCGGCCCTGCTGGCGGCGGCCGCCGCCTTCGTGCTGGTGCCGGCCGAACAGGTGCACGAGGAGGGCGAGGCGCCGCCCAAGCGCGAGCGCTGGAAGGGGCTGGGCCAACTGCTGACCGACCGGGTTTTCGTGCTGGCGGTGGTCACCGCCGGCCTGATCCAGGGCGCGCACGGCTTCTACTACAGCTTCTCGACCATCCTCTGGCGCAAACAGGAAATCCCCGAGCCGGTGATCGGCGTGCTGTGGGGCGTCGGCGTCGCGGCCGAGGTCGGGTTCATGTGGTTCCTGGAGCCGTGGCGGCGGCGGGTGGGACCCGGAAGGCTGCTGGCCATGGGGGCGGGCGCGGCGGTGATCCGCTGGACCGCCTACGCCTTCGCTCCGCCGTTGTGGGCGCTGTTCCCACTGCAGATGCTGCACGCCTTCACCTTCGCCGCCAGTTTCCTGGCTTCGCTGCAACTGATCGAGCGCCTGACCCCGCCCCGCAGCGCCTCGGCCGCCCAGGCCCTGAACTCGGCGGTCTCGCAGGGCTTCACCCTGGGCGCGGCGACCCTGGCCTCGGGCCCGCTGTTCGACGCCCTGGGCGTGAAGGGCTACTGGGCGATGGCGGCGCTGGGCGCGGCGGGACTTTGCGGCGCGCTGGTGCTGGGCCGCAGCGCACGGGTGAAGGCGGCCGCCTGAGGCGCGGCTCTGACAAGCTTGGCTTTATGGGAGAGGTGGGCTAGGCGGACAGCCTTGGGTTTTGTCGTGCGAGCATCGCCATGTCGTCCACCGTGTTTCAAATGACGGAGCAGGATCTGCTCGCGGCTTGGCGTCTGCAGCGTCGGCACATCGTCGCGGTGACGATCATGAACTTCGCGCCATTGGCGGGGCTTTGCCTCTACGCGGCGCTCAGTTGGCGGAACTTCGCCGACTACGGCTGGTACGCGATCACCTTCAATCCGAGCCTGCCGCTGGCGGCTCTCTTCCTTGCCCTGGTCAATCTGTGGCTCGTCAAGGTCAAGCTGCCCGGCAACGCCAAGCGGGTCTTGAAGCAGCAGAAGGGACTGGCGGGCGAGATTACCGCGACGTGGGACGCCGAGGGCATGACCATGGCCGGCAGCTCCGGACACAGCCGTCTGGCTTGGGGCGACTACATCCGCTGGCTGGAGGACGACGCCAACTTCGTGCTGTTCCACAGCGACAACGTCATCAATCCGCTGCCCAAGCGGGTGCTGTCGGACGCGCAGGTCGCGGAGATCCGCGGCAGCCTGACCGCCGCGCTCGGCAAAGCGGGAAAGAAGCGCAAGCTGAACTAGGCGAGGGGCCGCCCTTCGCATAGAGGCGAAAGGCGGCAGTCTTCCCTAGATCTCGTAGGCGATCTCCTGGCCTTCGAGCCATTCGACGATGCGCTCGGCCGCGGCCAACGGATCGACCTTGGTCGTGTCGATGACCAGTTCGGCCGCCTCGGGCGCCTCGTAGGGGCTGTCGATGCCGGTGAAGTTCTTCAGCTGGCCCGCGCGCGCCTTCTTGTAGAGACCCTTGACGTCGCGGCTCTCGGCCACGGCCAGCGGGGTGTCGACGAACACCTCGACGAACTCGCCGTCGTTCAGGATCTCGCGCGCCAGGCGGCGTTCGGCCCGGTAGGGCGAGATGAAGGCGGTCAGCACGATCAGGCCGGCGTCGACCATCAGCTTGGCCACCTCGGCCACCCGGCGGATGTTCTCGACGCGGTCCTCCTCGGTAAAGCCGAGGTCCTTGTTGAGGCCGTGGCGGACGTTGTCGCCGTCCAGCAGGTAGGTGTGGCGGCCCAGCGCGTGCAGGCGCTTTTCCACCAGGTTGGCGATGGTCGACTTGCCCGCGCCCGACAGGCCCGTCAGCCACACCACCCGGCCGCGCTGGCTCTTGAGGGCCGCGCGCGAGGCCTTGGAGACGTCGGTGTGCTGCCAGTGGATGTTGTCGGCCCGGCGCAGGGCGAAGTTCAGCAGGCCCGCGCCGACGGTGCGGTTGCTGATCCGGTCGATCAGGATGAAGCCGCCCAGATCCCGGTTGTCGGCATAGGCCTCGAACGGGATGGCCTGGTCGAGCGAGATGTTGACGTGGGCGATCTCGTTGAGCTCCAGCCGCTTGGCGGCCGTGTGCTCCAGGGTGTTGACGTTCACCCGGTGCTTGATCTCGGTGACGCTGGCGCCGACGAGGCGCGCGCCGATCTTCAGCAGGTAGGAGCGGCCCGGGGGCAGGGGCTCGTCGTCCATCCAGACCAGGGTGGCCTCGAACTGGCCGGCGACGGCCGACGGGCTGTCGGCGGCGACCAGCACGTCGCCGCGGCTGACGTCGACTTCGTCGGCCAGGGTGATGGTCACCGACTGGCCGGCGACGGCCTGGTCCAGGTCGCCCGGCAGGGTGACGATGCGCGACACCCGGCTCTCGCGGCCCGAGGGCAGCACCTTGACCCGGTCGCCCGGCTTGACGACGCCCGAGGCCACCTGGCCCGAGAAGCCGCGGAAGTCGAGGTTCGGGCGGTTGACCCACTGCACCGGCATGCGGAAGGGCTGAGCCTGCAGGCTGTCCTCGACCTCGACGCTCTCCAGCCAGTCCATCAGGATCGGGCCGTCGAACCACGGGGTGTGCTCGCTGCGCACGGCCATGTTGTCGCCGCCCAGGCCCGAGATCGGGATCGGGGTGAAGATGTTGAGGCCGATCTTCTCGGCGAAGGCGCGGTAGTCGGCGACGATGGCGTCGAACACCGCCTGGTCCCAGCCGACCAGGTCCATCTTGTTGACCGCCAGCACCACGTTGCGGATGCCCAGCAGGCTGACGAGGTAGGAGTGGCGGCGCGTCTGGGTCAGCACGCCCTTGCGCGCGTCGATCAGGATCACGGCCGCGTCGGCGGTCGAGGCGCCGGTGACCATGTTGCGGGTGTACTGCTCGTGGCCGGGGGTGTCGGCGACGATGAACTTGCGCTTGTCGGTCGAGAAGAACCGGTAGGCGACGTCGATGGTGATGCCCTGCTCGCGCTCGGCGGCCAGGCCGTCGACCAGCAGGGCGAAGTCGATCGCCCCGCCTTGCGTGCCGACGCGCTTGGAGTCGGCCTCGAGGGCGGCCATCTGGTCCTCGAAGATCATCTTGCTGTCGTAGAGCAGCCGGCCGATCAGGGTGGACTTGCCGTCGTCGACGCTGCCGCAGGTGATGAAGCGCAGCAGCGACTTGTTCTGGTGGGCCTCGAGATAGGCTTCGATGTCTTCGGCGATGAGGGCGGATTGGTGAGCCATCAGAAGTAGCCCTCCTGCTTCTTCTTCTCCATCGAGGCGGACTGGTCGTGGTCGATGACCCGCCCCTGGCGCTCGCTGGTGGTGGTCAGGAGCATCTCCTGGATGATCTCGGGCAGGGTCGAGGCGGTGCTCTCGACGGCGCCGGTCAGCGGGTAGCAGCCCAGGGTGCGGAAGCGGACGCTCTTGATCTGCGGCTCTTCACCTTCGCGCAGGCGGAAGCGCTCATCGTCGACCATGATCAGCGCGCCGTCGCGCTCGACCACCGGCCGCGGGGCCGAGAAGTAGAGCGGCACGATCGGGATGTTCTCCAGGTGGATGTATTGCCAGACGTCCAGCTCGGTCCAGTTGGAGATCGGGAAGACGCGCAGGCTTTCGCCCGGGTGCTTGCGGGTGTTGTAGAGCTTCCACAACTCGGGGCGCTGGTTCTTCGGGTCCCAGCGCTGCTCGGCCGAGCGGAAGCTGAACACGCGTTCCTTGGCGCGGCTCTTCTCCTCGTCGCGGCGGGCGCCGCCGAAGGCCGCGTCGAAGCCGTACTTGGCCAGGGCCTGCTTGAGGCCTTCGGTCTTCCAGAGGTCGGTGTGCAGGGCGCTGCCGTGGTCGAACGGGTTGATGCCGCGCGCCTCGGCCTCGGGGTTCTTGTGGACCAGCAGGTCGAAGCCCAGCTGCTCGGCGACCTTGTCGCGCAGCTCGTACATCGCCTTGAACTTCCAGGTCGTGTCGACGTGCAGCAGCGGGAAGGGCGGCTTGCTGGGATAGAACGCCTTGGCGGCCAGGTGCAGCATCACCGCGCTGTCCTTGCCGATCGAATACAGCATGACGGGGTTTTCGCACTCGGCCGCGACCTCGCGCATGATGTGGATGCTCTCGGCTTCCAGGCGCTGCAGGTGGGTGAGGCGGGCGGGCGTGATCGCGGGCATAGGCGGCTCGAAAGCGGCGGCGGACGCCTGGGGTGCAAGCTGGGTAAGGGGCAAGACAGTCGTCCGCAAACAGAAAAACTTCATCGGCGCCAGACGGCGTTCCGACGAAGAACCGGGGGAGCCTGCGACCTAGGTCTCCGGGGCCTCGCGGGCAAGGCGCAGAAATCTAGGGTCGCTGTAAGCTTGTGTGGGCGCCCGGTTGCGGCAACATGACCAAAAGTTCATTCGAGCCTGGCCGTAGGTTGCGGCATAACGACGATATCGGACCGACGGGTGAACCGATGTCATTCCTGACTGAAATCTTCGCGGCGATCGTGCTGTGGCTTTCGGCCATGGCCCTGTGCCAGTTCGGCGTGGTCATCGAAAGCAAGATGCCCAAGCCCAAGGCCGAACGCACCGTGGCGCGCACGCCGCGCGACGCCGCGCGCATCGACACGCCGCCGAAAATCGTCTGCCCCGAGCGCGCCGCGGGCGTCGTCCGCGCCTGATCCGTCCGCCCCGAGAGCGCCTCGAAAAGCCCCCCGGATACGCGTAAGGCGTGGCCGGCTCTGGGGAAAACCGTTGCAAGCGGCTATGCGCAGGCGTCTTTCGCGGCTAGGTTTACTCGCCTGCGCGAAGAAGGGGCTTGCGCGCTGTGTCGCTGTGAGAGGCCCCCTCATCGTTCGCCTTGGGACAGTGGCTGCGTATGAAGCCTAAGAAGCGCCGACCGCTCGACTTTTCCACCCTGCCGGTGGAGACGCCCCGCGAGGATGCGGCGCCCCCTTCTGGTCTGACCGAAGCCGACTCACTTGGCGCCTCGTCCCAGGAGCCGGACCCCGACGCGCCGGTCACCGAGCCCGACAACGACCTCGACATCGCCGATCCCGAGACCGGGTTCCTGGCCGCGCCGCCGCGCGGCGCGCGTCCGCCGTCGTACCAGGCGCCCGAGCCCCCGGCCGAACCGTCCGCCGAACCTGCTCCCGAGCCGCTGACCTCGGCGATCGCACCGGAACCTGAACCCGAGGCCCCGACGCCCGATCCGTTCGAGCCCGTGCTGCGCGAGGACCGCACCACGGCCCGCCGCTCGTTCTTCCGCAAGACCCCGGAGCCGGAGCCCGCGCCCGCCGCGCCCGAACCCGTCGCCGAGGCGCCGCCAGCGCCCGAACCGGAACCCGCGCCGGCGCCCGAACCCGAGCCCGTCCCGCAGTACGGTTCGATGCGCGCCCGCCTGAAGGCCGAGCGTGAGCGGGAACGCGAACGCG
>NZ_QHJY01000320.1 GCF_003185805.1 Caulobacter sp. D5 | reverse complement strand
CTGGATCGACGCCGGCGAAAACGACAACGCCATCGTCGGCACCCTGACCAAGACCCCGGGCGCCCTGGGCGTGTTCGGCTTCTCGTTCCTCGAAGAGAACGCCAACGTCATCAAGGGGGCGGCGGTCAACGGCGTGAAGCCGACCCCGCAGGCGATCGCCAACGGCAGCTACCCGCTGTCGCGCTCGCTCTACATCTACGTCAAGAAGGGCCAGGTCGGCGTGACCCCGGGCCTGAAGGAATACCTGGCCGAGTTCGTCTCCGACGCCGCCACCGGCCGCGGCGGCTACCTGCAGGGCCGCGGCCTGATCCCGCTGCCGCCCGCCCAGCACGAAGCCAACAAGGCCACGGCGAGCAAGCTGCCGAACATGGCTCCGCCCAAGAGCTGATCGCGCTGCGCATCGCCTGAACGACGCCCCGTCCGGACCATCCGGACGGGGCGTTTTCGTTTAACCAAACGCTGCGGCCAAAGCGCCGCAGTGGGGGCTAATTATCCGCCGGCTCTTGCCTTTCGAGGCAGATTGGCGTCTTAACGCGCCTTTCCAAACTTCCTCGGTCGCCCGAGCGCCTCGTTTTGGCGACCGGAGGAGTTTATTTTCATGACAAGTGACCAATCAGACGGGTCCGGGACATCGGGGTCGTAATTTGGTCGTGGCGCAGGCCGCGGGCGTTTTTGTGTGCCGCCGCCTGCAGAATCGAACTGGACCGACATGCCCTTCCCCGCCTCTCACCCCGCTCTTGAGCGGGCTCTCGCCGCTCAAGGTTACGCTGAGCCCACCCCCGTCCAGGCCGCCGTGCTGGAAGCCGACGCCGAAGGCCGCGACCTGCTGGTCAGCGCCCAGACCGGCTCGGGCAAGACAGTGGCCTTCGGCCTGGCCGCCGCCCCGACCCTGCTGGGCGACGCCGAGCGCCTGCCCAAGGCCGGCCTGCCGATGGCCCTGGTCATCGCCCCGACCCGCGAACTGGCCATGCAGGTCAATCGCGAACTGGAGTGGCTCTACGCCCAGGCCGGCGCCACCGTCGTCAACTGCGTCGGCGGCATGGACGCCCGCCGCGAGCAGCGCGCCCTGAACTTCGGCGCCCACATCGTCGTCGGCACCCCGGGCCGCCTGCGCGACCACATCGAGCGCGGCCACCTGGATCTGTCCGAGCTGAAGGTCGCCGTCCTCGACGAGGCCGACGAAATGCTCGACATGGGCTTCCGCGAGGACCTCGAGTTCATCCTCGACGCCGCCCCGGCCGACCGCCGCACCCTGCTGTTCTCGGCCACCCTGGCGCGCGACATCATCGCCCTGGCCAAGAACTACCAGACCGACGCCCTGCGCATCGACACCATCGACCGCAACGAGCCGCACCGCGACATCGAGTACCGCGCCGTGCGCGTGGCGCCGAACGAGACCGAGCACGCCGTCGTCAACCTGCTGCGCTACTTCGAAAGCCCCGGCGCCCTGGTGTTCGCCAACACCCGCGAAAGCGTCCGTTCGCTGCACAGCAAGCTGCGCGAGCGCGGCTTTGACGTCGTCGGCCTGTCGGGCGAACTGAGCCAGCGTGAACGCGCCGACGCCCTGCAAGCCCTGCGCGATGGCCACGCCCGCGTCTGCGTCGCCACCGACGTCGCCGCCCGCGGCCTCGACCTGCCGGACCTCGGCCTCGTCATCCACGCCGAACTGCCGGTCAACAAGGCCACCCTGCTGCACCGTTCGGGCCGCACCGGCCGGGCCGGCAAGAAGGGCGTCTCGGCGCTCGTCGTGCCCTACACCCGCCGTCGCAAGGCCGAACAGCTGCTGTTCGCGGCCGGCGTCGAAGGCGTCTGGGGCGGCGCCCCGAGCGCCGACGAGATCCGCGCCAAGGACACCGAGCGCCTGCTCGACGATCCGATCTTCGCCGAGGCCTCGAACGAGGAAGACCTGGCCCTGGCCGAAGCCATGCTGGCCAAGCGCACCCCGACCGAGATCGCCGCGGCCCTGATCCGCACCCGCCGCGCCAAGCTGCCGGCCCCGGAAGAAATCTACGACGACCCGCGCCACGGCGCCGATCCGGGCCCGCGTTCGCGCGAGCCCCGCGGCGACCGCGACTTCGCCCCGCGTGATTTCGGCGACCGTCCCGAGCGCGAACCGCGCACCAGCATGGACGGCTCGGAGTGGTTCCGCATCAGCGTCGGCCGTCGCGGCAACGCCGATCCCAAATGGCTGATCCCGCTGATCTGCCGCCAGGGCCACATCACCAAGAAAGACATCGGCTCGATCCGGATCTTCGACTACGACACCAAGTTCGAGATCTCGGCCGAGGCGGCGGTGAAGTTCGGCGCGGCGGTCCAGTCGACCGTGCGCGAAGACGTCTCGATCACCCCGACCGCCGCGCCGGCCCCGCGCGGCCCGCGTCGCGAGTTCGACGGCGACGCTCCGCGCGCGCCGCGTCCGCCGC
>NZ_QHJY01000319.1 GCF_003185805.1 Caulobacter sp. D5 | reverse complement strand
TCCCCCTTCGGAGGGAATTAAGATCTTAATGGATTGGTAAGTAAATACATCGATCGGCCTAATTAAAACGCGCTACGGTTTCCTGTCCCGCATATGTGATGCGCACTATTTTGCAGTACTGGAGGGGTAATGGTCGCGTCTCGGGTGAATACATCTCTACGTGTGTAGCTGGTCGCGGCGTCGCAGGGTTGTCGGCGCGCCGACTGTCCCCGGACGCCGCGACCGGACGTCAGGCGTCGCGAGCCCTCGTCGGACGCGCCAACCGGGCCGCGAGGCTCGGCAGGGCCACCAGCGTCAGCAGGGTGGCGACGGCCAGGCCGCCGATCACCGCCGTGGCCAGGGGCTTCTGCACTTCCGCGCCCGCGCCGTGGGCCAGGGCCATCGGCAGGAAGCCGAGCATGGCCACCAGGGCGGTGGTCAGCACCGCCCGCAGCCGCGACATCGCCCCCTCGACGGCCGCGACAGCCGGCGCCAGGCCCGCCTCCAGCCGCTCGCCGATAGCCTGCAGCAGCACGAGGCCGTTCAGGGTCGAGATCCCCGACACGGCGATGAAGCCGACGGCGGCCGACACCGAGAACGGCATGCCCCGGGCCGCCAGGGCCAGGGTTCCGCCCACCAGCGCCAGGGGCGCGCAGGCGAACACCAGCGCCGCCTGCCGTACCGATCCCAGCGCTATCCAGAGCAGCCCGCCGATCAGCAGGGCGACGGCGGGCACCAGCAGGCCCAGTCGCGCCTCGGCCCGTTGCAGGTTCTCGAACTGCCCGCCCCAGTCCATCCAGGTTCCCGGCGGAAGCACGACCTCGCGACCGATCGCCGCACGCGCCTCGTCGACGAAACCGCCCAGGTCGCGGCCGCGCACATTGGCCTGCACCACGATGCGGCGCTTGCCGTTCTCGCGGCTGATCTGGTTGGGACCTTCGCCCTCCTTGAAGCGGATCACCGAGCCCAACGGCGCGAAGCCCGCCCCGTCGTTGATCGCCAGCGGGGTCTGGGCGACCACGGCCAGGTCGTTGCGGGCCGCGTCGGGCAACCGCACCACCACGTCGAA
>NZ_QHJY01000318.1 GCF_003185805.1 Caulobacter sp. D5 | reverse complement strand
CCATGCCCCAAGACCCTCCCCCCGAAGGGGGAGGTGGCCCGGAGGGCCGGAGGGGGAAGTCCCGATGACCTCAACGCAACCGCCGACCGGAGCAGTCACTACCCCCTCCGTCGGCTTCGCCGACACCTCCCCCTTCAGGGGGAGGGTCTTTCGCCCAGACACCCTTTGACACAAACCCGCTGCATCGCAGCAAAAGCCGCCCCCCAACTTCCTCCCTAGCGTGGCGGTCCAGCCGCGCCGTGCCGCGACGTCCGTTTCCCCCTTTCCCCGGACGTCGCGGCCATCGCACGGAGGTTCCCTTGGAACAGTTTCTCGAACGCGCCGCCCTCTTCCGCGGCCAGGTCTTTCCCGCCCAGAGCGCCCTCTACGAGCGCCTGGCCAGCCACGGCCAGAGCCCCAAGGCCCTGATGATCTCCTGCGCCGACAGCCGCGTCGTGCCCGAGCTGATCACCCAGGCCGCGCCCGGCGATCTGTTCGTCTGCCGCAACGCCGGCAACATCGTGCCGCCGTTCAGCCAGGCCAACGGCGGGGTCTCCTCGGCCGTCGAATACGCCGTCGTGGCGCTGGGCGTTCGCGACATCGTCGTCTGCGGCCACTCCGACTGCGGGGCCATGAAGGCCTTCTCGCATCCGGAAGCCCTGGAAAAGATGCCCAACGTCGCCGCCTGGCTGCGCCACGCCCACGCCGCCCACAGCGTGGTCTGCAACGCCTATCACGGCCTGGGCGACCATGAGCGCACCCGCGCCCTGTCGCTCGAGAACGTGGTCGTCCAGATCAACCACCTGCGCACCCACCCCTCGGTGGCCTCGGGCCTGGCCAAGGGCGAGCTGACCCTGCACGGCTGGTTCTTCGAGATCGAGACCGGCCAGATCCAGGCCTACAACGGCGACACCGGCCAGTTCGAACAGGTCTTCGAAGGCGCTCCCCTGCCCGTCGCCCAGCGCCCGAGCCGTCGCATGGTCGCCGCCGACCACCTGGGCATCGCCGCCGAATGACCCGCCCCGCCGTTTCCTCCCCCAACGGCGCGAAGGCTGGTCTGACGGCGTTCCTGTCGCGTGACCTGACCGCCTCGATCGTCGTCTTCCTGGTGGCCATGCCCCTCTGCATGGGCATCGCCGTCGCCTCCGGCGTACCGGCCGAGCGCGGCCTGATCACCGGCATCATCGGCGGCATCATCGTCGGCGCCCTGGCCGGCTCGCCCCTGCAGGTCAGCGGCCCGGCCGCGGGCCTCGCCGTCATCGTCTTCGAGATCGTCGCCAAGCACGGCCTGTCGACCCTCGGGCCGATCCTGGTCCTGGCCGGGCTCGTCCAGCTGATCGCCGGCGCCCTCAAGATGGGCCAATGGTTCCGCGCCATCTCGCCGGCCGTCGTCCACGGCATGCTGGCCGGCATCGGCGTGCTGATCGTCGCGGGCCAGCTGCACGTGCTGTTCGGCGACAAGCCGAAAGCCAACGGCCTCGACAACCTGATGGCGATCCCGGCGGCCCTCGGCGGCCTGTCGGCCTCGACCTTCGGCGGCGCGGAAGCGGCCCTGCTGGTCGGCGTCGTCACCATCGGCTCGATCCTGCTGTGGGAAAAGATCCGCCCCGCCAAGCTGAAGCTGGTCCCCGGCGCCCTGCTCGGCGTGCTGGCCGGCACCTTCGTGGCCATGGGCTTTGGCCTCGACGTCCAGAAGATCGCCGTGCCGGAATCGATCGGCGCCGCCATCGCCGTTCCGGGCCTAGCCGACTTCGCCAAGCTGATGGATCCGATGATCGTGCTGACCGCCGTGGCGGTGGCCTTCATCGCCTCGGCCGAGACCCTGCTGTCGGCGGCCGCCGTCGACCGCATGCACGATGGTCCCCGCACCAAGTACAACAAGGAGCTGTTCGCCCAGGGCGTCGGCAACATGATGTGCGGCGCGGTTGGCGCCCTGCCGATGACCGGCGTGATCGTGCGCAGCTCGGCCAACGTCCAGGCCGGCGCGGTCACCCGCCTGTCGGCGATCATGCACGGCGTCTGGATCCTGGCCTTCGTGGCCCTGCTGCCCTTCGTCCTGCGCCAGGTGCCCAGCGCCGCCCTCGCCGGCGTGCTGGTGGTCACCGGCTGGAAGCTGGTCAGCCTCGACCACGTGCGCCACCTGTTCGCCCGCTACGGCCTGCTGCCGGCGCTGATCTGGGCCGCGACCTTCATCATGGTCGTCGCCACCGATCTGCTCACCGGCGTCCTGGTCGGCCTGGCCCTGACCATCGTCGAGCTGCTGCCGAACCTGAAGAAGATGCGCCTGCGCATCGACCAGCGCGACGTCGGCGAACAGGAACAGGAAATCCGCCTCGAGGGCGCGGCGACCTTCGTGCAGCTGCCGAAGATCACCAAGGCCCTGGACGCGGCGCCGGACGGCGGCGTCGTCCGCCTCGACACCAGCGCCCTGACCGTGCTCGACCACACCGCCACCGAGGTGCTCAGCGAGTGGGTCAAGAGCAAGGAGCGCACGGGATCGAAGGTCGAGCTGCCGCCCGCCTGCGTGTTCGGCGCCCGCCTGCGTCCCGCCGGCGCCCACTGACCCTGCCCCGCCCCCGGGGACGGCCGCCCGCCGTCCCCGGGGTTCTTTTCGATGCGAGACCCTAGAGATCCACCGATGAACAAGGCCCAGGAACGCGCCGCCGACGTGACGGCCCAGGTGCTTTGCGCCTACCTGAACAACAACGTCGTCTCCACCGACGACCTGCCCGACCTCGCCGCCCGCACCTATGCGGCGCTGGAGGCGGTGTTCTCGACGCCGGCCGCGCCGGTCGAACGGCCCAGTCCCGATGAGATCGCCGCCAGCGTCAGCGACGATGCGATCATCAGCTTCGAGAACGGCCGCCGCTATCGCTCCCTGAAGCGCCACCTCAACAGCCTGGGCCTGACCGAGCAGGAATATCGCGCCAAGTGGGGCCTGCCCGACGACTATCCGCTGGTCGCCGCCAGCTTCTCGGACCTGCGCTCCACCGCCGCCCGCGCCGCGCGGTTCGGCACGCGGGGCTGACAACAACGAAGAAGGCCCGCCGTGCTGGCGGGCCTTCTTGCTGTTCGGCTACCAGGCGCCGGTGTTGGGCATCGAGGCCCAGGGCTCGGCGGGCGGCAGGCTGCCGTCCTGCAGCAGCTCCACCGAGATGCCGTCCGGCGAGCGGACGAAGGCCATGTGGCCGTCGCGCGGCGGGCGGTTGATGACCACGCCCAGGTCGGCCAGGCGCTGGCAGGTCTCGTAGATGTCGTCGACCCGATAGGCCAGGTGACCGAAGTTGCGGCCGCCCTGGTAGTCCTCCGGGTCCCAGTTGAAGGTCAGCTCGACCAGCGGCGCCTTGCGCTCCTTGGCCAGCTCGACGTCCTCCGGCGCGGCGAGAAACACCAGGGTGAACCGGCCCTTCTCGTTCTCCATCCGGTACATCTCCTGGAGACCCAGGCCTTCGCAGTAGAACCGCAGCGAGGCGTCGAGATCCTTCACGCGGACCATGGTGTGCAGATAGCGCAAGGGAGCCTCCCAAGTGTTGCGAAGCGCCGATATAGCGGATCAGCTACTCGGCCGCGACCTTGCCGCGCGTCTGGCGACGCCACAGGGCCGCATACTCGCCCTCGGCCGCCAGCAGGTCGGCGTGCGGGCCGCGCTCGACCACCTTACCCCGGCGCAGGACGATGATCTCGTCGGCGTCGGCGATGGTCGACAGCCGGTGGGCGACGACCAGGGTCGTGCGGCCTTCCCGGGCCTTGCGCAGCGTCGCCTGGATCGCCGCCTCGGTGCGGCTGTCTAGGGCGCTGGTGGCCTCGTCGAGGATCAGCACCCGCGGATCGGCCAGCAGCGCCCGGGCGATGCCCACCCGCTGGCGCTCGCCGCCCGACAGCTTCAGGCCCCGCTCGCCGACCTTGGTCTCCATGCCCTCGGGCAGATTGCCGATGAAGTCGCCCAGTTCCGCCGACCGGGCGGCGCCCCAGACCTCCTCCTCGGTCGCGTCGGGACGGCCGAAGGCGATATTGGCCGCGATCGTGTCGTTGAACAGGGCCACGTCCTGCGGCACCAGCGCCACGGCCCGCCGCAACGAAACCTGGGTCAGGGCCTTCAGGTCATGGCCGTCCAGCGTCACCCGGCCAGCCTGCGGGTCGATCATCCGCAGGGCCAGGCGGACCAGCGTCGTCTTACCGGCGCCGGAAGGGCCGACGATGGCGACGGTCTGGCCGGGCTGGGCGACGAAGCCGACATCCGTCAGCCCGTCCGACCGCGCCCCGTGACGGAACGAGACGCCCTCGAAGGCCACGGCCCCGCCCCGACGGTCGCCCGTCGGCGGCAGGTCGATGGCGTCGGGCGCATCGGCGACGTCGGCGCCCTGGCGGCGCAGGTCCATCATCGACTCCATGTCGATGAACGACTGGCGGATCTCGCGATAGGCGAAGCCGAGGAAGTTCAGCGGCTGGTACAGGTTCACGAGGATCAGCACGACGGCGGTGATGTCGCCCGGACCGATGCGGCCGGCGGCGGCTTCCGAGCCGGCCAGCACGGCCATGACCGCCAGGCCCAGGCTCATGATCAGCGACTGGACGACGTTGAGCAGCGACAGCGAGTTGGTCGCCTTGATCTGGGCCGCGCCGTAGGTCGCCAGGGCGCGCTCGTAGGCGCCGACGGCCCGGTCCTCGGCGCCGAAGGTCTTGACCGTCTCGTAGTTCAGCAAGGCGTCGACGGCCCGGCTGGCGGCCTCGGCGTCGGCCTCGTTGAGCTCGCGGCGATGGCCGATCCGCCAGTTGGAGATCGAGAAGGTCAGGACGCCGTAGATCACGACCGTGACGATCGCCGTCGCCGCGAACCGCCAGTCATAGGCCCGCGCCAGCACGGCCGCGGCCAGCACCAGCTCGACCAGGGTCGGGGCGATGTTGAAGACCAGGCCCCGGATCAGGAAATCCATGGCCCGCGCGCCGCGGTCGATGGTCCGCGACAGGGCGCCGGTCCGCTTGGTCTGGTGGAAGTCGATCGACAGGGACAGGGCGTGGGCGAAGGTCTCGGTCGCCGCGCGGTTCTGGGCCGCCTGGGCGACGGGCGTGAACACCGCGTCGCGGGCCTGGGGCGCGGCGGCGGCGATGAAGCGCACGCCGGCCCAGCCCAGGGCCAGGGCGCCGAACGACAGGGTCACTTGCGTGGCCGCGCCCTGCCCGGCCGCCAACCGGTTCACCGCCGCGCCCAGCAGCAGCGGCGCGGCGACGCCCAGAGCCTTACCGGCGAAGGTCAGGACCAGGGCCGCCGTCAGCCGCCAGGTCAGGCCTGGCGCCTTCGAGCGCAGGACGAGGCGCAGCAGTTCCGCCAGAGCTTCCCAGCCGGAGACCGGGCGTGAGGCTTCCGGCGCCGTGCGGGCCTGATCGCGACCGGCCGAAGAAAAGCCCCTCACGAGCCGGTTCCCGGCGTGAACAGCATGGTGGTCTGGATCCCGCCGCCGGGGGTCATCCAGTCGGCGCGCCAGCCGCTTTCGAAGCGCTCGGCGTGCAGGGGGCCGCCCGTCAGCGGACCGGGCGGCGACACATCCAGGCGGACGAGGTTCTCGCCGCCCTCGCCGGCCACCTGCACGGTGTGCGAACCGGGGCCCAAGGGCTGGGTCAGGGACAGGCTGAAGCGTCCCTGGGCGTCGACCTTGCCCTCGGCCTGGGTGGCGCGATCGACGCGGACGCCGAAGCCGGCGCCGGGCCGGCCGACGCCGGAAATCACCGCCCCGCCCTCGCGGTCGAAGTCGATGGCCAGGATGCGCGGCGAATCGGATGGGCCCGACAGCGGCTCGGTGCCGCCGCCGGCCCGCAGCAGGGCGACCGCGCCCTCCGGAGCGACGAAGAGGTAGCCTTCGGCCTGAACGGTGCGGCCCTCGCGGGTCATCGACAGGCCAAAGAGGCGGGGCTCGGCCGCGCCGGGCAGGATCGCGCGCCAGAGACCGCCGGCGTCGGCCTCGGTGCTGACGGCCTGGCCGGTCGGCG
>NZ_QHJY01000317.1 GCF_003185805.1 Caulobacter sp. D5 | reverse complement strand
CGCCGCCCGCTTCGCCGCCTTCGTCGACGGCCTGGCCGAACCGGCCTGGATCGCCGCCGCCGACGGCGCCCCGACCTGGGCCAACGCCGCCTATCTGCGCGCCACCGGCGTCGACAACGCCCTCCAGGCCGCCCGCGACGGCAAGACCTTCGACCGCGCCGTCGACGCCCTGGCCGTCGAGACCGCCGCCAAGGGCGAGCGCCGCGAGACCGTGCGCTGGACGCCGATCGCCGGCCGCCGCCGGGCCTTCCGCTTCACCGTCAAGCCGCTGGAAGGCGGCGGGGCTGGGGTGTTCAGCGCCGACGTCACCGAGGTCGAGGACGTCCGCGAGACGCTGAAGAACCACGTCGCCGCCCACGACGAGACCCTGAACCACATCGCCGACGGCGTGGCGATCTTCAGCGCCAGCCGCCGCCTGTCGTTCCACAACACCGCCTTCGCCGACCTCTGGGGCCTGGAGCCAGCGTGGCTGGCCGAGCGGCCGACCCATGGCGAGGTGCTCGATCGCCTGCGCCAGCGCCGCCGCCTGCCCGAGACGGTCGACTACGCCAAGTGGAAGGCGGCCGAGCTTGCCCGCTACGAGGACCTGGGTCCCCAGGCCGACGAGCTGTGGGACCTGCCCGACGGCCGCACGCTGAAGGTGGTGCGCCAGCCCCACCCGCTGGGCGGCATGCTGCTGCTCTATTCCGACATCACCGGGGAACTGCGCCTGAAGGCCCAGTACAACGCCCTGATCCAGGTGCAGCAGGCCACGCTCGACAAGCTGAACGACGCCGTGGCCGTGTTCGGCTCGGACGGCCGCCTGCGCCTGCACAACGAGGCCTTCGAGACCTTCTGGAACGTCACCCCGCTCGCGCTTCAAGCGGCCGGCGACTTCGAGGGCGTGGTCGAGCTGTGCGTGCGCCGCCTGCACGACCTGACCTTCTGGCGCGAGCTGAAGGGCCGGGTGGCCGATCCGGATCCGCAGATGCGCGCGCCCACCTCGGGCGAGGTGCGCACCTCGGACGGCCGCATCGTCGTCTACCAGAGCCGGCCGCTGCCCGACGGCGCGACGCTGATCGCCTTCGCCGACGTCACCGACACCCGCCACCTGGAAAGCGCCCTGGCCGACCGTTCCGCCGCCCTGGCCGAGGCCGAGCGGCTGAAGCGCGACTTCGTCGGCAACGTCTCCTACGAACTGCGCACGCCGCTGACGACGATCATCGGCTATTCGGAGCTGCTGGAGCGGGCCGAGGGCCTGCACGAGCGCGGCAAGGGCCACGTGGCCGCCGTGCGCGCCGCGGCCACCCAGCTGGCCCGCTCGATCGACGACGTGCTCGACATGGCCCAGATCGACGCCGGCGAAATGGCGCTGGAGATCGAGGACATCCGCGTCGGCGACCTGCTGCAGGGCGCCTTCGAGCGCGGCGGCAAGGACGCCGAGATCGGCGGCGTGACCCTGGAAGTGATCTGCGAGGAAGAGGTCGGCCTGATCCGCGGCGACGCCAAGCGCCTGAACCAGACCGTCGACCACCTGGTCGAGAACGCCCTGCGCCAGACCCCGCCGGGCGGCAAGGTGACGATCTCGGCCACGCGGGCCCTGGGCGAGGTCAAGCTGCACGTGACCGACACCGGCCGCGGCGTGCCCTTCCACGTCCAGGCCCACATCTTCGACCGCTTTGTCGGCCGCGATCGCGGCGGCCCGGGCCTGGGCCTGGCCTTGGTCAAGGCGCTGGTCGAGCTGCACGGCGGCTGGGTGGCCCTGGAAAGCGAGCCGGGCGCCGGCTCGACCTTCACCTGCCACCTGCCCGAGACCCAGCACCCCGGCGCGGCCCAGCCGGAGTTCGGGTTCTAGCCTTTCAGCTCTCGGTGTAGCGCAGCAGCAGCCAGTCGCGGCCGGTCAGCAGGCGCGCCAGGGCCTCGGCCCTGCCCGGCGGCGTCCCGGCGTAGAAGGCGGCCAGTTCGCCGGCCACGGCCCGCGCCGTCTCGCCGTCCAGCGGCGCTGCGCGGCGGAAGGCCAGGAAGCGCGAGCCGATCCCGAACAGTTCGAGGCCGTGGGCGGTCTCCAGCCTCCGGGCCAGGGCATGGTTCTGCATCGGGTTGAGGTCGGCGTCGAAATAGCCGTTGGGAAAGGCCGCGATCAGGTCGGCCGCCGCGGTCACGGGGACGAACTGGAACAGGACCTCCTTCTCCCGGTCGAGCCGCAGGGCGGCGTCGGGTTCGCCGTTGACCGTGACCGGGTCGTTGGCGTCGCCGGTCGTCTCCCAGTCCAGCAGGCCGACCACCTGGTCGAATTCGACCTCGCGGGCGCGGGCCTTCAGATTGGCCAGGCGCAGCGGAAATTCGGCCGGGGTGCTGAACCAGCCCAGGTGACGGCCGTCCTCGAACGCCGCGGCGGGCAGGGCGGAGAGGTCGTGGCCGGCGGTGTCGTCCAGTTCGTGGACGTCGACGCCGTGGCCGGAGGTGTAGAAGGCCTGGCCCAGGTCATCGAGCGTGGCCAGGACGCGGCGGTCCGGATGCTCGGCCTGCAGCCGGGCGTGCAGCTCCAGCAGGGCGGCGAACGAGGGCAGGTGGTGCGCGCTCACCCCGTCGCACAGCAGCGGCGTGAAGCCGCGCGGCGGAGCCTCGGCGAACGGGACCAGCCTCAGGGGCTTCTTGCGCAGGAAACCGAACATCGCGGCATGACGGTGGGCGAGGGGGCCGGTGTCAAGGCGGGGCGAGGCCCTACGCCGTCCAGTCCATCCGCCAGTGGGTCGCGGTCTCGCCGGTGGCGGCGAAGCCGAGGCGCTCGTAGAGCGTCCGTGCACGGATATTGTCCTTCAGCACGTGCAGCCAGACGCCGGGCGAGCCCTGGCGGCGGGCCTGGGCCTGGGCGGTCTTCAGCAGGTCGCCGCCGATCCCCTTGCCGCGCGCCAGCGCCAGCAGACCGATATCGACCACCAGCAGGCCTTCGGGCGTGTCGTCCAGATAGCACCGGCCGACGGACTTGCCGCGCCGCTCGACGATCAGCCGCCAGGCGTGCGGATGGGCGCGGCCGAAATGGGCGTCCTGCAGGTCGTACTGGCTGTCGGTGAAGGCGCGCTTCTGGGCCGGCGGCCAATCGACGGCCGCCAGTTCCTCGGCGCGCAGGTCGGCGTAGAGGTCGCGAAGGAAGAACGTATCCTCGAAACGGATCGAGCGAAGGGCCAGGCCCTTCGCTCGCCAGTTTACGGGCGCGAGGTTCGGCGGCGGGACAGGTCCCGCTGCCGACGCCGTCAGGTCAGTTGAAGCTGGGGAAGACGCCATAGAGCGCGATCGACCAGTTCAGGGCCAGGAGCGGCGAGTTGTTCTCGTGCGGCAGGCCGCCGCCCGTGGGCAGGATGGTGTTGGGCGCCAGCGACGTATTGGGCGACTGGGCGGCCAGGAACACCTTGGTGGCGCCTTGCGAGATCAGCGCGCCCGAGGTGGGGGCGGCCGATCGCGTGGCGGTGCCGCCGCTGTAGGTCTGGAAGGCGTGGGTGTGCTGCGGGATCGTGGTGGTCGTCAGGGTGACGCTCGACGTCCCGAAGGTCTCGCCGATGGTCCGGTCCGACAGGCCCGCGCCCTGGCCCTGGTTGGCGGCGCCGCGATTGACCAGGTTCGGCAGCTGGAAGGTGCTGCTGCCGTTGCCGCCATAGTAGGTGCCCAGCAGCGAGAACAGCGCGGTGTTCTGCTGGATCGCCAGGGTGGCGCCGTTGCACAGCGCCCACTGGTAGGGCGCATAGCTGAAGGCGAAGAGCTGGATTTCGCCGACGAAGGGTTCGCTCATGATGGGATCTCCAGCTCAGTTCTGCGACGGGAAGATGCCGAAGGCGGAAATGCAGATCGACACGGTCAGGGTCGGGGCGCAGTTCTCGTGCGGCTGGCTGCCGCCCGTGAGGCCGACGGCCTCGGTGTCCATGGCGACCACCGTCGTGCCCGCGGCGTCCGGCAGATAGAGCGTGTCCGTGCCCCCGATGGTGCCGGGGAACAGGGTCGGCCCGGGGGTGATGGCGGTGGACGCGCCGGCGACCGCGACCATGGTGTGGTTGTGGGCCGGGATCTGCTGGGTGATCAGCGTCACTTCTTCCGTGCCCGACTTCTGGCCCAGAACATAGGTGCTGCCGCCGGGCAGGGTGCCCCAGTGGATCGGGCGGCGGCCCTTCAGGTCCGGAATCCCGAAGGTGGTGATGCCGTCGCCACCGAAGGTGGTGCCCAGCAGGGTGTAGAGGGTCTGGTAGTCCGCGATCGACAGCAGTCGTCCATCGCAGGGAAACCATCCCGTGGGCGTGCGCGTGAAACCGAACGCACGAATCTCGCCGACATACGGCTGGCTCATTTTAGAACTCCGTTTTTTCGGCTGATCAGTTGCGCGAGGGGTAGATGCCCGACAGGGCGATCACGAACGTGATGGCCTCGTAGGGCTGCAGGTTCGGGTGCGGCTGGGTGCCGCCCGTGACGCCGATCGTGGCCGGATAGAGCGGCTGCAGGGAGCCTCCGCCTTGCGCCACATAGGCCGACGTCGTGCTGACGCTCGAGGTCGCGAACAGGCCGCCGGTCGGGTTGCGCCCGCCGCCCACCTGGGTGGTGGCCGTCGCCGTGTGGGTGTGAGACGGCAGGTTGCTGGTCAGCAGCGTGACGTTCTCCACGCCCGTGACCGTGCCCAGCTGGTAAGGCGCGGGTTGCCAGGACGGATCCACAGAGCTGCCGAAGCCGACCGGCGTTCGGCCGCGCAGGTCGGGTAGGGCGAAGTTGGAGACGCCGTTGCCGCCGTAATAGGTTCCCAGCAGCGAAAATAGCGCCGTATTCTGATTGATGGGCAAAAGCTGCCCGTTGCAGAAGGCGAAATACTTCTGCGCGAAGTTGTAGCCGGTCATCATGACCTGGCCCATGAAGAATTCTGCCATAGCCCTCCCCCGGGATAGACGCGCAAGGAGTGCGCGCCCAGGCCAAGCATGGCCCGGGATAAAATCAACTGTAAAGCGAAAAACCGAGATCTCGGTTTTTGTCCGGACTGTCAGGTTCCGGACTAACAGCAACCAAAGAATGCGAATTTTTTGAAATCTGTGCATAAATGCACTGGAGCGGGCAATTAATTCGCTCTAGCGTTGAGATGGGGCGGCTGTGCGTTTTGGCCGCGAAACGCGTTTGGATTGTGCACCGCGGGGGCGGTGCGTTTGGGGGACGGCTTTTGAAAAGCGTCAGCATGCTTCGCGCCGGTGTTCCGGCCGCGGAATCTTCGTCAGTGTTCGCCAAGATCTTTTCGGCGTTCGCGTCCCGGTTCGGCAAACTTCTCGCCGTTCCATTGGTCTTCGCCGCCGTGCTTCTGGGGGCGAGCCTCGGGACTCCAACGGAATCGAGAGCCGCTGACTGCACCCTCTCGTCCATGACCTTCACCTCGGTGGGAGCCACGCAGACGCTGAACGCCAGCAGCTGCGACATCTTCATCACCTATGCGGGCGACAGCTTCTGGACCGGGATCCACTCGATCCAGGGCGAGAACGGGATCGACTATCCGGGGGAGGGGTACAGCAACATCTACCCCTATCCATCCGCGGACACGACGGTCACGACAGCGAACGCGACCTATAAGTTCCGGTCCAACAGCAGCTATTCCGACGCCTCGGCCACCGACATCTTCACGGTGACCCTGATGTCGGTGAACGCCAACGCGCCGGCGACCGAGACCCTGACGCTCTATAGCTGTCCGTCCTACGGCGGCGGGGCGACCTGTTACGCCACCAGGTCGGTGGGCATCACGGTGAACCTGAACGTTCCGCCGGCGGTGAGCTCGCTCAGCCCGACCAGCGGTTCGACCGCGGGCGGCACCAGCGTCGTTCTGACCGGCTCCAACTTCGTCAACATCACCGCCGTCACCTTCGGCGGCACGAACGCGACCGGCTACACGGTCAACAGCGCCACCCAGATCACCGCGACGGCCCCCGCCGGCTCGGCTGGCACGGTCAACGCCCGCGTCACCTCGTCCACCGGCGGCCAGAGCGCCACCGCGGCCGGCAACCAGTACACCTACGTGGCCCCGCCGACCGTGACGAGCATATCGCCGACCGCCGGTCCGACAGGAGGCGGGACAAGCGTCACCATCACCGGCACGAACCTCAGCGGCGCCACGGCCGTGAGCTTCGGCGGCACGGCGGCGACCGGCTTCACCGTCAACAGCGCCACCCAGATCACCGCGACGGCTCCGGCCGGTTCGGCCGGTACGGTTGACGTTCGCGTCACCACCGCCGGCGGCCAGAGCGCCACCAGCGCGGCCGACCAGTACACCTATGTCGCGGCCCCGACCGTGACCGCGGTCTCGCCGACCACGGGCTCCACCGCGGGCGGCACTTCGGTCACCATCACCGGCACGAACCTGTCGGGCGCCACCGCCGTCACCTTCGGCGGCACGGCGGCGACCGGCTACACGGTCAACAGCGCCACTCAGATCACGGCGACCGCGCCGGCCGGTTCGGCCGGCACGGTGGACATCCGCGTCACCACGGTGGGCGGCCAGAGCGCCACCAGTGCGTCCGACCAGTTCACCTATTCGGCCCTGCCGACGGTGACCTCGATCTCGCCGACGGCGGGCCCGACAGGCGGCGGCACGTCCGTGACGATCTCCGGCACCAATTTCACCGGGGTCACCGCGGTGACGTTCGGCGCCACGGCGGCGACCGGCTTCACGTTCAACAGCGCCACCTCGATCACGGCGACCGCGCCGGCCGGTTCGGCTGGCACGGTGGACGTGCGCGTCACGACGCCGGCCGGCTCCAGCGCCACCAGCGCGGCCGACCAGTACACCTATGTCTCCGCCCCGACCGTGACCTCGGTCTCGCCGACGGCGGGTCCGACGGGCGGCGGCCAGACGGTGACCATCACCGGTACGGGCTTCGCGGCCGCGGCCGGTACGGGCGCCGTGAAATTCGGCGCGGCCACCGCCACCTACACGATCAACAGCAACACCCAGATCACGGCGACGTCGCCGGCCAA
>NZ_QHJY01000316.1 GCF_003185805.1 Caulobacter sp. D5 | reverse complement strand
CGCGGCCGTACAGGCGATCGACCGCGGCGGCGGGATCGGGCGCGGGCAGGGCGGCCAGGGCGCGGATCTCCAGCGGGGGCTGGCGGTGCGGCGAGACCAGGGCCGCCAGGCGCGACAGCGTCGCGCAGCCGGAAAGCGGGATCAGCAGCAGGGCGATCAGCAGGCGTCGCATCTTGGCTTCTCCTCTAATGCCGCTTGAGGGCGGGCATCAGGTTGTGGACGACGTCGAGTCCCGCCGGCAGCAGCAGGGCGGTGATGATCACCGGCAGGATGCAGGCCACCAGCGGCAGGGTCAGCAGCACGGGGATGCGCATGGCCTTCTCCTCGCCGCGCAGGAACCGCCGCTCGCGCAGCTCGCCGGAGTAGGAGCGCAGGGTCTGGGTGATGCTGGCTCCCAGGCTGTCGGTCTGGATCATCAGGGCCGCGAAGGCGCGCAGGGCGTCGACATTGACCCGATCGGCCATCCGCCGCAGGGCGTCGGCGCGGCTGCGGCCGGCCCGCAGTTCCTGCGACACCCGGCCGAACTCGCCCGAGATCTCCGGATGCGAGGGCGCGATCTCGTGGCTGACGCGGATGAAGGCCGCGTCCACGCCCAGGCCCGCCTCGACGCAGACCACCATCAGGTCCAGAGCGTCGGGGAACTGGTGCTCCAGCCGCTCGCGGCGGCCCACCGCGCGCAGGTCGATGAAGATGGCCGGGACCACCAGGCCCCGGCCGCACAGCAGCAGCGCGCCGGCGATCACCGGCAGGCCGACGACCGGATTGGGCGACAGCTTCTGGGCGATCAGCAGGGCCGCGGGCAGGCCCACGGCGCCGATCACCCGGGCCAGGAAGTAGAGCGGCACGGCTGCGGGCTGGTCGAAGCCGGCCTCGGCCAGGGTCTTGGCCAGGCGCGAGCGCTTCTTCTCGTCGCCGCTGGTGGTCCTGGACTGCAGCCAGCCCAGCCACGAGGCCTTGGGCTTGGTGTCCTTGAGCAGGCCCGCGCCCCCGCTGGCCGTCATGGTCGCGCCGCTGACGGCCCGCTCGCGCATGCGCCGCCGCAGGGCCGAACCGGCCTCGACCTGGCGGAAGGCCAGCAGGGCCATGACCGCGACGGCCAGGAAGACCCCCAATTGCAGACCGATGGAGAAGAGAGCGTCCATGTCGCGGCCTCAGTATTTGAAGTTGACGATCCGGCGGATCATCAGCTGGCCGATGAAATAGAGGCCGATCACGCCGGCCACGACGGGCCAGAAGGCGGGATCGGAGAACTTGCTGGTGTAGAATTCGGGCCGGAAGACGCTGACCACGCCGACGCAGAACACCGGCAGCAGGCTGAGGATCAGGGCCGACATCCGGCCTTCGCTGGCCAGGGCCCGGATCCGCTTGGCCAGCGAGGCGCGGCCCCGGATCACGGTGGCCAGGCCCGCCAGGATCTCGGCCAGGTTGCCGCCGGTCTCGCTCTGGATGGCGATGCTGACGGAGAAGAAGGCCACGTCGGGCGAGCCGGTGCGCCGGGCGAGATTGGCCAGGGCGTCGCGGAACTCCACGCCGTAGGTCGTCTCGTCCAGCACCAGGCCGAACTCGCTGCCGATCGGGTCGGGCATCTCCTGGGTCACCAGGCCGACGGCCGAGATCACCGGGTGGCCGGCGCGCAGGGCCCGGATCATCACGTCCAGCGACAGCGGCAGCTGTTCCTCCAGCTTGGCCAGGCGCGTGGCGTGTCGATTGATGATCCACATGGCCGCGACCGCCATGCTGATGGCCGCCGCGCCGATCGCCGTCACCAGCACCTGCGAGACGGGCGTCTCCACCGGCTGGCCGCGCAGGAACACCAGGGCCAGCAGCCACAGGCCGCCGGCGACCGCCGCCGTCACGCCCATCACCTGCAACGGCCCGGCGGCGATCCCCGACTGGCGCAGATAGAGCACGGCCTTGCCGTAGAGGGCGCCGAACGACGAGCGGTCGATCCAGCTGCCGCGCGGGTCGCGCACCAGGGCCTCATAGACCTTGTCCTGGCTCATGCCGCCGGCCATCAGCGTCAGGCGGCGATTGACCCTCTGGGTGTGCTCGCGGGCCGACAGCAGCAGGTCGAAGATGGTCTGGCCGGCCAGCACGGCGGCGACGAAGGCCAGCACCAGCGCCATCGGAAAAAGCAGGTTGTCCATGGCGTCACCCCGAGATCCGGCCAGGCGAGAACAGGTTCGACGGCAGGTCCACGCCGCGGGCGTGCAGCACTTCCATGAACCGCGGCCGCACGCCGGTGGCCTCGTAGGCGCCGGCGACCTTGCCGTCGATCGTCCGTCCGGCGCGGCGGAAGCGGAAGATCTCCTGCATGCAGATGACGTCCTCCTCCATGCCGGTGATCTCCGAGACCGACACGATGCGGCGGGCGCCGTCCTCCATCCGCTCGGCCTGCACCACCACGTGGATGGCCGAGGCGATCTGGCCGCGCACCGAGCGGGCGGGGATGTCGAGCCCGGCCATGCCGACCATCTGCTCGACGCGGGAAAGGGCGTCGCGCGGGGTGTTGGCGTGCACCGTGGTCATCGAGCCGTCGTGGCCGGTGTTCATCGCCTGCAGCATGTCGAAGGCCTCGCCCGAGCGGACTTCGCCGACGATGATGCGGTCGGGCCGCATGCGCAGGGCGTTTCGCACCAGCTCGCGCTGCTGGATCTCGCCCTGGCCCTCGATGTTGGCCGGGCGGGTTTCCAGCCGGCCGACATGCGACTGCTGGAGCTGAAGCTCGGCGGAGTCCTCGATGGTGATGATCCGCTCGTGGTCGTCGATATAGGCCGACATGGCGTTGAGCAGGGTGGTCTTGCCCGAGCCGGTGCCGCCCGAGATCAGCACGTTGCGCCGGGCCTGGACCACGGCCTCCAGCACCAGGGCCATCTCGCGGGTGATGCTGCCCAGCTCGACCAGCCGGTCCATGGCCAGGGGCACGCGCGAGAACTTGCGGATCGAGACCAGCGGCCCGTCCACGGCCAGCGGCGGGATGATGGCGTTGACGCGCGAGCCGTCGGCCAGACGGGCGTCGACCATCGGCTGGCTCTCGTCGATCCGCCGGCCCACGGCCGCGACGATCTTGTTGATGATCCGCACCAGGTGGCGGGTGTCCTGGAAGCGCACATTGGTGCGCTGCAGGCGGCCGGCCCGCTCCACATAGACCATCTCATGGGTGTTGATCAGGATGTCGGTGACGGTGTCGTCCTTCAGGAGGGGCTCGAGCGGGCCCAGGCCCAGCAGCTCGTCCAGGATCTCGTCGACCAGCTGGTCGGTCTGGGCCGGGGTCAGCAGGCGCTTCTCGTCGGCCAGCAGGCCGCTGACCGCGCCGCGGATCTCCTGGCGCAGGGTCTCGCGCGGGGTGCGGTCCAGCAGGCTGAGGTTCAGAAGGTCGATCAGCCGCTGGTGCAGCCGCACCTTCAGGCCAAGGGCGTCGTCGATCGGCGGGGCCTGGGCGTAGTCGGCGGCGGCCGCCTGGGTCTCGACGCGGCGGGTTTCCTCGCTCCACAACATGGCGGTCACCGTCCGGCCTGGGCGACGGCGAGCTTGGGCGCCGGCGCGAGGGTTTCGGTCAGGCGGCCGATGGCCGCCTCCAGCTTGCTGCCCCGGCGCACCGCGCCCAGGGCCACGCCCTGGTTGATGGCCTGGTGCATCAGCTTTCGGTCCTCGGGGATGACCAGGTCGAAGTTTCGCCCGATCGCCTGCTCGGCCGCCTTCAGCGACAGGCCGCTGGCGCTGTCGGGCTCGACCTGGTTGCACACCAGGGTCAGGGGCACGTCGTCCAGCCGCTGGGCGGCCAGCATGTGCAGCTGTCGTCGCACCAGATGCACATGCGAGACCGACAGGCGGGTGACCAGAACGATCCGCTGCGACTGGCGCAGCAGGCGGTTGGTCCAGGCCGTCCAGACGGTGGGCAGGTCGACGAGCGTGGTCTCGAAGTCGCGGCGCAGGGCGGCCATCAGGCCGTCGACCAGGGCCGGGCTCAGGGCCTCGACCGGCATCATCTCCTGCGGGGCGCCCAGCACGGCCGCGCCGCTGCGGTGGGCGGGCAGGGACGAGGCGAACAGCATTTCCTCGACCGCGCCGCCGGCTGCCAGCACCTGGCTGATCGTCACCGCGTCGCCGACGTCGAGATAGAGGGCCGCCGCGCCCATCTGCACGTCCAGGTCCGCCAGGCAGACGCCGCCGGCGCCGCGGCCGGCCAGCATCACCGCCGCCTGGGCCGCCAGCGAGGTCG
>NZ_QHJY01000315.1 GCF_003185805.1 Caulobacter sp. D5 | reverse complement strand
GCCCGCTCGGGCACCACGGTGGCGCCGCTGGACCTCGTCGACCTGCGCCAGGGCTACGAGGCCCGGGCCCTGATCGAGCCGCACTGCGCGGGCCTGGCCGCCCGCCACGCCTCCAAGGCCGACGCCGCCGCCATCAAGGCCGTGTTCGAGGGGGCCGAGGAGGCCGCCCGCAACCGCGACCTGCCGGCCCTGGTGGCCATGGACCAGCGCTTCCACGCCGCCGTCGCCCGCGCCTCGGGCAACCTGGCCCTGGCCCGCATCCTGATCCCCCTCCAGCACAAGGCCGCCCGTTTCTGGGTGTTCTCGTTCGGCGGGGCCACCGAGGCCGAGCTGATGGCCGACATCGAGCAGCACCGCGAGGTCGCCGACGTCATCGCCAGCGGCGACGTCGAGGCTTCGAAGGCGGCGATGATGCGGGTGCTGAGCGTGACGCCCGAAGCCGTGCAGCGGCCGCAGGTCGAGGCGTGACCCCTAAGCCCTCCCCCTTGATGGGGGAGGGTTGGGTGGGGGTGGTTGCGGCGTTGGCCGCTCTGCGTTTGCCTGAACCGCCGCGTCACCCCCATCCCCGACCCTTCCCCCATCAAGGGGGAAGGGGGCTTTCGAGCGCGATCTTCCATCAAGTCCAAATCTGGACTATATTCAGATCTGGATGGAGGTTCGGATGTCCGTCGCCAAGCGCAAACCCGTCGAGGTCGCCGCCGGTTCGGCCGTGCTGGACCTGTCGCGCTTCTCGCCCGCCAACCGCCGCCGGCTGAGCGGGCCGGGCTTGCGCACCTTCCTGGCCATCGCCGACCTGTGGGACCTGTCCGAAGACCAGCGCCTTCTGGTGCTGGGCCTGCCGTCGCGCTCGACCTACTACAACTGGGTGAAGGCGGTGCGGGAGCATCGCGACGTGACGCTGGATCTCGACATGCTGACCCGGATCTCGGCGGTGCTGGGCGTGCACCAGGCCCTGGGCGTGCTGCACGCCAGCGAGCGGGAGGCGGTCGCCTGGCTGCGGGCGCCGCACACGGCTCCGCTGTTCGGCGGCCGACCGCCGCTGGAGGTGCTGACCTGCGGAACCCAGGACGGCCTGATCAGCGTGCGCCGCTTCCTCGATGGGGCGCGGGGCGGGCTCTACATGCCGCCCGGCGATCTCGACCGCGACTTCCGCCCCTACGACGACGCCGAGATCGTCTTCTCGTGAGCGAGGCCTACGCGCCGGCGCCGCAGCCCAGCTATCGGCTGATCCCGTCGCGGTTTCCGCCGATCGGCCTGTTCGACACGGTGGCGACGGCGGCCGATCTCGACGCGGTGATGGAGCTGGCCGGCTGGACCAACGACCGCCTCGTGGCCGAGCGCGTGGCGCGCCTGCCGGTCGATGAGCGGGTCTATGGCCGGACCAACGCCAGCATCGTCATGGCCTCGTTCCTGCACGTCGCGCCCGGCGGCATGCGCTTCAACGGCCCGGACCTGGGCGCCTGGTACGCCGCCGCCGAACTGACGACGGCGGTGGCCGAGGTGGCCCACCACCTGCGGCGCGAGGCGGTCGCCACGGGCGCGCAGGCCCTCAGCCGCCAGTACCGGGTCTATTCGGCCAGGCTGGAAGGCGACTATCTCGACATCCGCGGCCAGCAAGCGGCGTGGCCCGAGGTCTACGCCAGCGACGACTATGCGGCGGGCCAGGCGATGGGCGAGGCCGTGCGCGTTTCGGGCGGGGCGGGGATCCTGTTCGACAGCCTGCGCCATGCGGGCGGGATCAATGTCGTCGCCCATCGTCCCCGCAACGTCCACGACGTGACCCAGGGCGACCACTACGAGCTGCGGGTCGAGGCCGCCTCGCGCCGGATCGAGGCCAGACGCCTGGCCGCCTGAGGGCTTGAAGGGGATCTGTGGCCGGCGGGCGACAGCCGGCGGAACGTCTCGCCAACTGTGAGGCTTTCTCGACACAGGGCTTTGGCAATTCGTTCTAAAATGTCAGAAGAGATTTTGACGAACGTCAAGCCATCCCCATTTGGTGCGGCGAGGCGGGGCCAAAGGCGCCGCTTCCCGGAGCCTGCCGCATGTCCCGTCGCCTCGTCCTTCTCGCCACCGTCGCCTCCGTGGGCGCCTTCGCGAGCCTCGCCGCTGTCTCCTCGGCGCGGGCGGCCGACCAGCTGACGGAAGTCGACGCGGTGGTGGTGACGGCCCGCGACCGCAACGCCGGCCTGCTGGAAAAGCAGCCGAACGACACGGTGTTCGGCCTCGACAAGCCGCTGATCGAGACCCCGCGCTCGGCCAGCTTCGTCTCGGGCCTGACCCTGCAACGCTACGGCGTCGAGACCATCGACGACCTGACGGCGGTGTCGCCGGGGACCTATACGGCCAGCTTCTATGGCGTGCCGGGGGCGCTCAACATCCGCGGCACCCTGGCGGAAAACTACTTCCGTGGCTTCAAGCGCGTCGAGAACCGCGGCACCTATGCGACGCCGATCGGGGCGGCCGAGCAGATCCAGATCGTGCGCGGCCCGCCGACCCCGATCTATGGCTCGGGCAAGGTCGGCGGCATGCTGAACTTCATCCCCAAGTCGGGGAAGGGCGAGGGCGGCTATCTGGAAAAGCCCGAGGGCGAGATCACCCTCACCTACGGCAGCTACAACAAGAAGGACGCCACGGCCCAGGTCGGCCTTCCGGTCGAGGTCGGCCAGGTGATCGGCGGCGTCCACCTCTATGGCGAGGTCGAGGACAGCCACAGCTTCTACCACGGGATCTATCCCAGGCGGCAGACCGGCCAGGTCTCGGCCGATTTCGACCTGGGCGGCGGCTGGAGCGTGGCGCTGGGCGGCATGATCTATCGCTCGCAGGGCGACGTGCAGACCTCGGGCTGGAACCGCCTGACCCAGGACCTGATCGATAACGGAACCTACGTCACCGGCCGCGACACCAGCCTGGTCGACGCCGACGGCAACGGCCGGCTGACGCCCGGCGAGATCGGTTACTACCCCTACGCCAGCGCGCTGTACCTGGCCTATTTCGGTTCTCCGACGACGGACGCGGCCCACACCCTGGACACCGGGGTGGGCACGACCAAGCTGTCGCCGCGCACCGTCTACGTCTCGGCCGCCGACTTCTCGAAGACGGCCACCAACACCCTCTATTTCGACATCGGCCGCAAGCTGTCGCCCGACAGCTCGGTCAAGCTGCAGCTGTTCTACGACGCCCTGGAGAACAAGCGCTTCGTTTCCTACGGCTATCCGGCCTGGTTCGACAGCGACGTCTGGGAAGCTCGCCTGACCTGGGACTTCCGCAACGAGGCCTTCGACGGCGCTGTGCGGGCCCAGTCGTTCGTCGGCGCCTCGTATCGGGCCTTCGACGGCCGGCGGCGCGAAAGCTTCAACAGCGGCCTGATCGCCCTGGACCGCCGGGACCTGTCGTACGGCGCCACGGCGACCGACATCATCGGCAGTCCGTTCAATCCCGGCGATGGCGTTCAATGGGAGAACGACAACCACTCCAAGTGGACGCAGGCCGGCGTGTTCTTCACCACCGACATTTCCCTGGGCGAGCGCCTGAACCTGATGCTGGGCGGCCGCTACGACGACTACGACGTCACCTCGGAGGACGTCGGCTATCTGTCCTACACCGTCGCCGGCGTGCAGAAGGCGGCCAAGGGCAAGGGGACCTACACGGCCAGCGTCTCGTACAAGGCGCCCTTCGGGCTGATGCCCTATATGACCTACGCCAAGGCCTCGGCGCTCGAGATGAGCCAGGCGGGCGACATCGCGCCGGGCCTGGTGGCCGACGCCAGCGACGCCTGGCTGTCGGACAGCGACCTGGCCGAGGCGGGCGTGAAGTTCCAGTGGCTGAAGGGCACGCTGATCGGCTCGCTGGCCGGTTATCGCCAGAACCGCACCCAGCTGACCGGCATCAATGCTGCGCCGACCGGCACGCGCGCCAAGGGTGTTGAGCTGGAGGTGCGCTGGCTGGCCAGCGACCATTTCAGCTTCACCTTCTCGGGCAACAGCCAGCACACGACGGTGAAGGGGCCGGACAAGTCCTTCCAGTACATTCCCGTCTACACGGCCGGCGTCAGCGGCGTGGACGGCTATGGCGGGGCCTATCTGGTCTGGGATTTCACCAGCATCCGGCCGGGCGACTACGACTACACCCTGATCCCGAAATCGGTGGTCAGCCTGTATGGCGCCTACGCGTCGGACCAGCACGACTGGGGCAAGGTCTTCGCGACGCTGGGCGTGACGCATGTGACCAAGACCTCGGGGACGGTTCCGGGCGCGGTGGTCTATCCGGCCTATGCCGTGGCCAGCGGCTCGGTCGCCTACGAGTACGGCCCCTATACGGCCACGCTCAACATCGACAACCTGTTCGACGAGCTCTACTTCACGCCCGTCGCCGACACCTACGCCAACCTCGCCGCCCTGCCCGGCAAGGGGCGGGAGTGGCGGGTCACCCTCGCGAGGCGCTTCTGATGGCCCACGTCCGGATCCAGCACCGCCCCTGGCTGCTGCTGGGCGCCTTTTCTCTGCTGCTGTTCCTGATCACCGCGGCGACCTATTCGTCGCTGGGCGTGGTCATTCCGGCCATGGTTCCGGAACTGGGCTGGAGCTGGGAGCACGCCTTCCTCGGCTTTTCGATCATGGGCGTGGCCACCGGCGCCTCGTCCTGGTTGCCGACCCTGCTGATCCGCCGCTGGGGCGTGCGCGCGACCCTGGTGGCCGGCGCGGCCGTGATGGCCGGGGGGCTGGCCCTGATGGCCAATGTCCACGGCCTGCCGGCCTATTTCCTGGCCACGGCCCTGCTGGGCGTCGGCTTCCAGGCCGCGGCCCTGATCCCGGGCACCTACGTGCTGTCGGCGATCTTTCGCCAGCGGGCCATGCCGTTCGGCATCTACTTCACCTGCGGCGCCTTGGGCGGCGTGGCCGGGCCGCTGATGGTGCTGGCCAGCCAGGGCGCCTTCGACGGCCACTGGCGGGTCTATTGGGCGCTGCAGGCGCTGGCGATCGGCGTGCTGGGCCTGCTCTGCGCGGCCGTGGTCGGCGGACCCAGGTGGCTGGAGGAGGCGGGCCGGGCCATGGACCGCCTGACCGCCGCCGACGCCAAGGCCGCGCCTGCCCATCCGCGCGTCTTCCGCACCGACCACGACTGGAGCGTCCGCGACGCCGTTCGCACCCCGCAGTTCGCCATACTGGTGGCGGCCTATTTCAGCCACCTGCTGGCCGGGGTGACCGCCGCCAGCCTGACCCAGGCCCACCTGACCCAGCTGGGCGTGGCCGGCGTGGTGGCGGCCGGCGCGCTGAGCGCCGAAGGCCTGATGCAGGTCGTGGCGCGTCTGGCCGGCGGGGCCGTCGGCGACCGCGTCGATCCGCGCTGGCTGTTGGCCCTGGCCCAAGGCCTGCTGGTCGTGGGCCTGTTGGCCCTGTCGCGGGCCACGACCCTGCCGCTGCAGGCGCTCTACGCCGTCGGCGTGGGCCTGGGCTTTGGCCTCACCGTGCTGGCCGTCAGCCTGCTGCTGCTCAACTATTTCGGCCGCAGGAACAACGTCGAACTCTTCTCGCTGGTCTGCCTGGTGGGCGCGGTCTCGGCGGCCGGGCCGTTCATCGGCGGCTTCATGCGCGACCGGCTGGGCGGCTTCACCCAGACCTTCGAGCTGTTCGCGGCCCTGACCGCGGTGGTGTTCGTCGCGGCCCTGATGATGCGTCCGCCCAAGCCGCGCATCGCGGCCTTGGCCGAGGCGGAGGCCGCCCCGGCGCCCTGATACCGCACTCCGATACCTCGTCCCGGGGTCTCGCTACGTCATCCTTTTGGTCTATGGTCGCGCCGACTCGCCAGCAGGGCGAGCACGGCAGGAGGCGAGCATGGGGCGCGAGGACGGACGCAAGGAGTTCGGCGTCTTCCTGCCCGTGGCCAATGGCGGCTGGATCGTCTCGAAGACGACGCCGCCGCTGGACGGCCTCTACGCCCAGAACCGCGCCGCCGCCGTGCTGGCCGACGAGATCGGCCTGGACTTCATCATGTCGATGGCCAAGTTCCGCGGCTTCGGCGGTGAGACCGATCACTGGGGCGCGGCGCTGGAGTCGGTGACCCTGATGGCCGCCCTCGCCGAGGCCACCAGCCGCGTGAAGATCTGGGCCACCCTGCATCCGCTGCTGCAGAACCCCGCCGTGGCCGCCAAGATGATCGCCACCCTCGACCATATCAGCGGCGGCCGGGCGGGCCTCAACATCGTCGCCGGCGCCTATCGCGACGAGTTCGCCCAGATGAGCGCCTGGGACGACGCGCTGAGCCATGACGACCGCTATGAACTGGCCGAGGAGTGGACCCGCCTGGTCAAGCGCCTCTGGACCGAGGACAGCGTCAGCCACGAGGGGCGGTTCTTTTCGCTGAAGGACTGCCGCTCCAAGCCCAAGCCGATCAGCGCGCCGCGTCCGGACCTGATCTGCGCCGGCGTCTCCCAGCGCGGCTTTTCCTTCGCCGTGGCCGAGGCCGACGCCTGCTTCATCGGCGGCGAGGACGAGGCGGCCCTGCGCGGCGCCAGCCGCCGCGCCAAGGCGCGGGCGGCCGAGCTGGACAAGGCTGTCCGCACCTACGCCATGTGCACCGTGGTCCATGCGGCGACCGACGCCGAAGCCGAAGCCCTGGCCGACCATTATCGCGACGGGGTGGACATGGCGGCGGTCACCACCATGTTGTCGAACTGGGGCGTGCCGCCCGAGCGCCTCGCCGAGACGGCCGCGCGTCAGGGGGCGTTCATGACCCGGACGGTGATCGGCGCGCCGGCGACCTGCGGGGCGCGGATCCGCGACCTGGTCGAAACCTGCGAGCTGGACGGGCTGATGCTGATCTTCCCCGACTACGAGGCCGGTCTTTCCATGTTCGGCGCCGAGATCCTGCCGGGCCTGCGGGAGGCCTATCCTTGAACACGGCTCCCCTTCGCGCCGACGACGGCCTTTCGACCTGGATCGCGCCGGCGCGCACGGCGCTGCTGGTCGTCGACATGCAGGTGGATTTCGCCGCGCCGGACGGCGTGATCGGCCGGTTCGGCGTCGACCTGTCGGCGGTCGGGGCCGCCCTGGACGCGGCCGGACGGCTGGTCGAGGCGGCGCGGGCGGCCGGCGCGCCGGTGGTGTTCGTCGGCCTGGAGACGACGCCGCAGACCGACGCCCCCACCCTGCTGGAGCGCATGCGCCGGCGCGGCGGCGATCCGGAGATCGAACGGGCCATCTGCCGGGCCGGAACGCCGGGCGCCGACTTCTATGGCCCCGTACCTGGGCCAAGCGAACTGGTGGTGCGCAAGCCGCGCTACAGCGCCTTCGTCGGCACCGACCTCGACGCGCGGCTGCGGGCGCGGGGCGTCGATACCCTGGTGGTCTGCGGCCTGACGACAGAGTGCTGCGTCGACAGCACCGTGCGCGACGCCTTTCACCGCGACTACCACGTCTTCGTGGCCAGCGACGCCTGCGCCGCCTACGAGCCCGACCTGCACGAGGGGGCGCTGAAGAGCCTGGGGCTGAGCTTCGCCCTGCTGGAGACCACGTCCGAGATCCGGGCGGCCTGGGGCGGCTAGCCGCGCGGTAACGGGCCGCGCGGTAACGGGCAAAGAAAAAGCCGCCCGGGCGAACCCGGGCGGCTGATCCTGTACCGAAGGGCTTTGGCTTAGAAAGCGGCCTTCAGCGAGACGGCGATACGTTGACCGTAGATGTCGCCGTAGTCCTTCTCGTCGGTGTTCCAGTAGCGGACGTCCACGCCGAGCTTGTCGGTCAGGGCGTAGCCGACGCCGAGGTTCCAGGTGGTGTAGTCGGTGCCGATGCCGGCGAAGTAGCCGTCGGTGTCGACGGTCTGGTAGCCGACGGCGCCGCTGACGGTGAACTTCTCGGCGACCGGGAGAGCGCCGTTGATTTCGACGTACGAGGCTTCACCGCCGTTGCCCGGGAATTCCGGCGACCAGTAGCCGGCGACGCCGAGGGTCAGCTTGCCGAAGGGCTTGGAGGCGGCGGCCTTCAGTTCGGTGTAGCTGAACTTGCCCGGCAGGCCGTTCTTGTCTTCGACATAGCCGTAGTAGAGGACGCCGAAGTCCAGGGCGACGTCGCCGACGGTCGGCTTGATGCCGGCGTACAGGTCGACTTCAACCGACGGGTCCGAGGTGCCGAAATCGACGTTCGAGGCCCAGACGCCAGCGTAGCCGATGCCGTAGCCGAGGTCGACGCCGCCGAACACTTGCGGGTCTTCCTGGGTCTGGCTGACGCCGCGGAACACGTAGTCGCTGGCGATGCCGACGTTGTACGAGAGGCTGACTTCCTGAGCCATGGCGGCGCCGCCCAGGGCGACCGTCGCGGCGGCGGCCGCCAGCGAAAGCTTGAAGAACTTCATCCGTGCTATCCCCTTTTTGTTAGCCCGCCGGGAGTTGGCTCCCAACATGTGCGGCGCCTGCAAGCGCGTCAGTTCACAGCCGGAATTAACTGCGGGCCGTGCTCTAGTTGCAATCAGCAGGGCGACAGCGCCAGCGATAAGAACAGAGGTCGTTTAAACTTTGGGCATGTGTGACGAATTTGCTGCATAAGCGACGTCCGCGGCCACAGTTGTCGCTGAGCGAACGTTTCTGGCTTAGCTGCGGCTTCAGCGCATCGCCATCGTCGCCGCGCCCAGGTGCAGTCCGGCGTCGACCAGCAGGGTCTCGCCGGTGACGTGGCGGGAGGCGGGCGAGGCCAGGAACACGGCGGCGCCGGCCACGTCCTCGGCGCTGGAGGCGACCTGCAGCGGCGTGGCGGCCGCCGCGCCGACCCGCAGGCGCTCGATCTTCTCCTCGTCCATGGCCTTGCCGAACCAGGGGGTGTCGATGAAGCCCGGACAGACGGCGTTGACGCGAATCCTCGGCGCCAGGGCGCGGGCCAGCGACAGGGTCATGGTCGTCATCGCGCCCTTGGAGGCGGCGTAGGGCACCGACGAGCCGTTGCCCATGACGCCGGCGATCGAGCTGGTGTTGACCACGGCGCCGGGGCGGGGCGCGGCCTCCAGCAGGCTGCGGGCGGCGCGCACCATCTGGAAGGCGCCGACCACATTGACCGAATAGAGCCGCAGGAAGTCTTCGGCGGTCACGGCGTCGAGGTCGGCGTGGCGCGGGGCGAACTTGGTCACGCCGGCGTTGTTGAACAGGGCGTCGATGCGGCCCGAGGGCGCGGCGGCCTCGACGATCCGCCGGCAGTCGGCGTCGTCGGCGACGTCGCCCCTGGCCAGGATCGCGCGGGCGCCCAGCGCCTCGACCTGGCGGGCGGTCTCTTCGGCCTCCTGGGCGCTGCTGGCGAAATTGACCACCACCAGGGCCGCGCCGCGACGGGCGGTCTCGACCGCCATCGCCCGGCCCAGGCCCGTGGATGCGCCGGTGACCACCACCGTGAAGCCGTCGAAGTCGCGACCCGTCATCCGTTTCCTCCTGCGTTCGAACGCTTGTTTGCGACACCGTAGCCGGCGCGCGGGCGCTTGTCTCGCCGGGGGCGGAGGCCTAAATCGCGACCATGACCGAACTTTCCGTGACCCAACTGGGCCAGACCGTCTCCGCGCCGGAGAGCCCCGAGGCCGCCGTGCTCGAGGCCGTGCCCAATCCGCAGAACGACGTGCTGTACCTGGCCCGCTTCGTGGCCCCCGAATTCACCTCGCTGTGCCCGGTGACCGGCCAGCCCGACTTCGCGCACCTGGTGATCGACTACGCGCCGGGCGACTGGCTGATCGAGAGCAAGTCGCTGAAGCTCTATCTGACCAGCTTCCGCAACCACGGCTCGTTCCACGAGGACTGCACCGTGAAGGTGGGCCGCAAGATCGTCGAGGTCGCCAAGCCCCGCTGGCTGCGCATCGGCGGCTACTGGTATCCGCGCGGCGGCATCCCGATCGACGTCTTCTGGCAGACCGGCCCGGCGCCGGAAGGCCTGTGGGTGCCCGAGCAGGGCGTGCCGGCCTATCGCGGCCGGGGGTGATTTTAGATCCTCCCCCTGAAGGGGGAGGTGTCGGCGAAGCCGACGGAGGGGGATGTGATTTCCCACGT
>NZ_QHJY01000314.1 GCF_003185805.1 Caulobacter sp. D5 | reverse complement strand
GCCGTCGGCCACGCCGGCGCGCGGACCCGGCAGCACCACCAGGGCCGGGGCAAGGTCGAGACTCGAAGGAAGGGCGCTCACGGCCCGCTGATTAACACTTCGCGGCGGCGAAACGAACGGGGAACTGCGCCCTGCCTGCATCGGCCGCCCCTGGCTGCGCCTTTGGATCGTCCGCGCCCCATGCGGCGTTAGCGCGGAGAATTCATTTGGGAGACCCCGCCCCATGCGCCCGCTCATACCGAGCCTCGCCCTGCTTCTGGCGCTGTCGGCCTGCGCCAGCAATCCGGCCCCGCGCGACACCGTCGCCAAACTCGACCCGAGCCAGCCGCGCTACGACAGCGCCAAGTGCCGCAAGGCCCGGGCCGAAGCCGAGCAGTACAACGACCACCGCATCGTCCGCGCCGTGGTCGGGGTTGGCGGCAATGTCGTCATGCCCTTCGCCGGTGCGGCGGCGGGCACGGCGCTGGGCCATCGCCTGGAGAAGAAGAAGGCCAAGCTGAACCACGCCGTGGCCAAGGCCTGCCTGGACGATCCCCTGGCCCAGAAGGCGGTCGCGGCGCGGTGATCAGGGCCGCCACACTAAACCTTGGATTGTTGAATCTGAAAAACTCCCCTATGATTGACGACCGCTGGCGGACCGCCGCGGTCGCTCTGGGGGGAGCACATGACCATCGCTCGCTTGATCCTGGCCCTCGCCCTGGCGGCGACGGTCTGCGCCTGTCACGACGGGGCCAAGGGGAACGGCGGAGAGCCAGCGTCGACGGGCGGCGAGGCCCACGCTCAGACGCGCAAGCCTGACCCACAGCCGCCGAGCGGCGGGAGTGCGCGGCGCAAGCCCGACCCCGAGGCCGAGTTGCAGGAGATCGCCGACAAGATCGCCAGCAATCCCAACTACGGGATCTTCGTAGCCACCAATCGCGAGATCCTGAACCGGGCCGAGAAGAGCTTCTCGGATCAACTCGGACCCGGCCTGACCTACGGTATCGCCTACCAGCCCGTGCTGGCCGTGGATGGCGGCGTGAAGCCCAAGCCGTACGCGCGGGACTTCCAGTTCGCCAAACCAGATCTGTTCTTCGACTATATCTCCAAGCGCCAGGCCGAGGCCCAGCGCTACCCCAAGCACATCGTCGTCTTCGTCCACGGCTTCCGGCAAAAGCCCGGCCAGGCGATGTCGACGGCCATCGCCATCAAGTCGCTGCTGCGGTTCGACGGCCCCTTCGTACTGTTCATGTGGCCGTCGGTCGGCGCGGTGGAGAACTACGGGACCGATCGCCTGAAAGCCGAGGTTTCCGACGAGGCCCTGTCCCAACTGCTCTGCCAGCTCGCCGCCAAGAACCCCGGCGCCAAGATCACGATCCTGGCCCACAGCATGGGAAGCTACCTGACGATCAACACTCTGCAGGACTTCAGCCAGGACTGCCCCGCCAAGCCCAAGCTGAACGCCCTCGTGATGTTCTCACCAGACCTGCCGGTCTCGCTGGCCGAGCCCCGGGCGCCGCGAGCGGTCGCCAACGTCGGCAGCGCCACGGCCTATGTCTCCGAGTACGACCTGGCGGTCAGAACCTCAAAGAAGGTCTGGCAAGACCCCAATCTCGGCATCGTGCTCAACAAGACGCCGTCCGTGGTTCCCGGCATCGCATCGGTCAATGTCTCGACGCTGCAGCTGGATGCGTTCGACCTGCGATCGCTGAACCACGACTCCTACGCCTACACCCAGGTGATGGACGATGTGCATCACCTGCTGCGCGACGGCCAGACCGACCCGGTCATACGCAGCATCGCGACCAGCAGGATGACGCGCCCCGACAACCGGCGCATCTACTATGTTATGGACGGAGCCCGGAAAGGGCGCTGATCGGCGAGCGCTTTGGAGAGGCGAGGCATGGCCTATGTGTTCGGCGCGTTCCTGTGCCTTGGCCTGTCCGTCGCCCCGTACGTGATGTTCACGATGCTGTCGCTCGGCGCGGGACGCGGCGAGGACCACGTTGCGTGGTTCTGCTTCTCGCTGGCGGCGGTCGTCGTCGGGCTGCTGTGCTGCGCGCAGGGCTGGAAGAGTTCGCGGATCCTGGCCGTCTTGCTGGGGGTCTGGCTGCTGGCGCCGGGCGCGCTGTCGGTGCTGCTGCTCTGGGAGACCCAGGCCTAGAGCCTCAAAGCGCCAGGGCCTGTTCCAGGGCGAAGGCCAGCGACAGGGCCGCGCCGGTGGTCAGCAGGGTGCGCAGGCGGGGCCGCCAGGCGGGGCCCTCGTGGCTGGTGACGTCCCACAGCCACTGCAGCAGGAACACGAACAGGAAGCCGGAAAGCTGCCAGGCGGCGCCGAAGCGCTCGGCCCCCAGCATCAGCGCCACCCCGGCCAGCGGCGGCAGCAGCGACAGCGCAAGCGTCAGCCAGCGCGGGCGGATGTGGTCGATCTCGAGCCCGCAGCGCACGCCGCCGAGATAGGACAGCATGGCCGTCGAATAGGCCAGCAGAGCCACCAGGGCCGGACCGCGCTGCGAGACGGGGCCGTAACAGAACAGGCCCGAGGCGGCGACGAAGGGAACCAGGGTCGCCAGGCCGAACACCCATACGGTGCGCGGAACCGGCACGCGCTCGCTCACGTGATCCGTCGTCAAGATCAGCACTCCTCCGGAAGGCTCGAGAGCCATCCCCCCACCCCGTCTGCGACCGTCGGCGTCCCGCCGGTCGCATAAGTCACAGCAACGATAGACCAAGCCCGGCGTCGAATTGTTTCACCCGCCGCGGGTTTGCGTCGAAACGATGACTATTACCGAGGTCGGCGCGGAGGTCCACGCGGGATGTGGCGCCCCGCTTCAGAAGTCGCCGACGTGAAGGAGCGGGACCGTGGACGATCCGGTCTTGGAGTCGGCGTAGATGACGATGCGCTGATGGCTGACCTTGGCGGCCAGGAACGCCGAGAACTGTCCCCGACCGGCGTCGGTGTTCAGGTTCATCCAGAAATTGTTGCAGCAGCCGGCCCAGCTGGCGTCGACCTCGTTCAGATTGCGCAGATAGACCATGCCGCTGGAGTCGACGACGTACTTCACGACCGAGGCGTCCGGGATCAGCAGATAGTCCGCCGCCGAGGCCATGGACGGCGCGGCCAGAAGGACGCTGGCCCCGGCGAGCCAAAGACCCGCGCGGCGCGGCATGAGTTTGCGCAGAGAACGCATGAAAGCCCCCAAAATGAAAAGCGCCGGCCCCATGGGTCCGGCGCTTCTATCATGGCCAAGCTTTGGCGAGCCGCTCAACTACAAAAGCAGCAAAACGCCCCTGACGACTAGCGCGCGAACGCCGAAAGGCGGTTCAGGGTCTCGCCGTCCAGGCCGCCGGAGCTCGGCAGGTTCTGATCGCGCTGATAGGCCTGGATCGCCATGCGCAGGGCCGGCGAGGCGGCGCCGTCCTGCGGACCCTGATAGTAGCCGAGGCGCGACAGGGCGCGCTGGGCGGTGACCATGCCGGCCGACGGCGCGGCGGCGGCGGTCGCCACCTGGGTCGTGCGCGGCGCGGCGG